>NZ_CP133111.1:4277500-4602500 GCF_033001325.1 Rhodopseudomonas sp. BAL398 | reverse complement strand
CCTAGGCCTAAAAGCCGCCGCTGGCGGCCATACCAAGGCTTCCCAGATCGTCATCATCGACATGAACGCAGTCGAAGATGAAGTCGTGGAACTCGTCAGCGCGGTCCTGGCGCGAATGATTTTCCGCCTTCTGAGGCAAGCTGACCCACGCAATCGCTTCCCGGTGCATCTTTTGCTTGAAGAAGCGCATCGCTACGTCGCCTCGACACCATCGCGCTATGCGATGGACGCTGGTCGGATTTTCGAGCGTATCTCGAAAGAGGGCCGCAAATACGGCCTGTTTCTTCTAGTTGCTTCGCAACGCCCCAGCGAGCTTTCAAAAACCGTCCTCTCCCAATGTTCGAATTTCGTGGTTCACCGGATTCAGAACCCCGACGATCTCTCCCAAATCAGGCAGATGACGCCGTTCATATCTGACAGCGTGCTTCGTCGCCTCCCATCGCTTCCGAAACAGCACGCGCTTGTCTTCGGCAATTCTGTCAATCTGCCGACTACATTCAAAGTGCGGAGCGCTTGGCCGCTGCCGGCGAGCGATGATGCCAAAATCGTCGATCTCTGGTTCCACGAGGCCGGGCGGCCATCACTGCTTAAGCTGGGGCCAGCAGCCAGTGATCTGCCGGATGAATTCTGAACTGGAAAAAATCCTCTCTTCGGAGCAAATGGCGGCCATACTTGAGGCCACCGGCGACTATCGCGTTCTCCGGCGCCTTAGGCCAGGCACAAGTCAGGCCGAGGCGCCCCCTGGGTCAAAGCGGGGCGTGCTCTTGGACGTCGAAACGACAGGGCTGGATCCCGACGTTGATGAGATTATCGAACTTGCCATGCTCCCGTTCTTTTACTCCGACGACGACGAGATTGTTGGCGTCGGCGTCCCCTTCAACGAACTACGTCAACCGACTCGCCCGATTCCCGCCGAGGTGACGAAGCTAACCGGAATCGACCAGGACATGGTCGCCGGGAAGTCCATTGATCCTGATTCGGTCAGCCGCTTTGCGGGAGGGAGCCTGATAGTTGCACACAACGCCGCGTTCGATCGCCGCTTCATGGAGAAGTTCTGCCCATCCTTCGCACGTAATCCGTGGGCTTGCTCGATGAGCGAAGTGCCTTGGAAGGATCATGGCTTCGAGACCAACAAACTTGCGTTTCTCGCTGCCACAAGCGGCTTCTACTATGATCGACATCGCGCCGTTCATGACTGCCATGCAGCCGTGGAGCTTCTGGCGCGACCGTTGGCGGCGACCGGAACAAGCGCGCTTAAGGTGCTCCTCGCCTCTGCGAGGACCAATAGCGTCCGATGCTGGGCCGAGAATTCGCCCTTCGAGAAGAAGGATATTCTGAAGGCGCGCGGATATCGCTGGAACGGTGACAACACAAGACAGCCGCGCGGCTGGTGGATCGATGTTACCGAAGCCGATTTATCTGCTGAGATCAGCTTTCTTCATGCAGATATCTATCAGCGGGAGGCCCCGATACGCAGGAGCGCGATCACTGCGTTCAATCGATATTCGGATCGATTTTTCACCGTGAGCTGAACGGGCATTCGCGGCCCCCTTCACGTCAAAATCGGGTGATCGCTTTCGCGGGTACTCTTAACGGGTATCGGTGAAGTCAGCGTTCTCGATGCACCAAACGCGCAGTCTGCGGATCGTAGACGTATCCCGTGATCGTACCGTCCTTTATGCGGACGACGGCCTCATCCACGGCAAACAGAGGAACCAAGAACCACTCCTTGGGCACGATCGGCTGGCCGAAGCGATCCTTGATCTCGACATCCAGCCGCGCCGCGCCAAAGACCTTGTGGATCAAGGTCTCAAGCTTCGCGCGGTTGACGTTGTAGAGCTCGTAAGTAGCGACGATCTCGACATCGGCCATGAGGTAGGTTGGATCGAAGCGAGCGTTGGCGATACGCCGCTCCACGCTGCCGCCCGTCACGCCAATCTTGTGCAGGATTTCGCGGTTCGCGGCGACCAGCGGATAGTCGGATTTGCTGCGCAACACGTAAATCGTTCCGCTCGCTTGATCGCCATCACCCGTCTGGTCGTCGAACAATGGTCCCGCGCTCGGCTCGGTGATCCGCCGGCCAGCCTCATCCTTGTAAAGTGCGCGCTGGAGCGACCGCAGCAGCAGGTCGCTCTCGGTGCCATTGGAGTAGATAACCCTGAGCCGCGCGTCCGTTTCGCCGTTCGGCGCCTTTATCGGCTCTCCGACCTTGGCGACATAGGCGGTCTGGCCGCCAAGGATGAAGAACTGGCCCGCCTGAACGTCGGCCTTGAGGAACCCTGCATCCTTGACGAACGGCCTTGTGGTGCGGAGCCCCCTTTCGAGGTCGCTCTGCACCTGCTCGAATAGCGGTTTGAACGTTTCGAAATCGAGGCACTTTTCCCGGCTCGCGATTTCTTCGGACTCGCGCTTTTCGGCGCTGGTGCGTACATGGCGCAGCTTGGTGATGTCAGATGAACCCGCGGCACCTTCCAA
Organism: Rhodopseudomonas sp. BAL398; assembly: GCF_033001325.1. Taxonomy (NCBI): domain Bacteria; kingdom Pseudomonadati; phylum Pseudomonadota; class Alphaproteobacteria; order Hyphomicrobiales; family Nitrobacteraceae; genus Rhodopseudomonas; species Rhodopseudomonas sp. BAL398. Next base: position 4,600,025 of record NZ_CP133111.1, on the reverse strand, counting down.
TTCGGCAAGCAGCTCGTCCGCGTCCATTCCGTCGGCCGGCGCAGACGACGTGAACGGCGCGCCGGTCAGCAGTCCCTGGTGATCAAACAGCCTGAGGAGGGAGCGGCAATCTTCCAGCGCACGCAGTCGATCGAGCCGCACGGCGTACAGCCGTTCGAATATGTCGCCGTCCTCGCCGAGGCGCGGAGCGTGACCGTTTTTCTCGACAAAGCGCTGAATTTCCTCAAATCCCGCGATGATGCGCTCCTCGCGGGGCGAAGGGCCGCCTTTCTTTTCCGGTTGCGCGAAATCGTCGAGTTCCGAGCGCAGTTCATCAAGGTCGAGGTCACTCATAGCGGCCCTCATCCTTGAAGCGGACGAACGCTGCGGCGCCTTCAGCCAAGTGCTTTTCCCAAGCATCAGCCGAGCTGATCGACGGCAGACGTCCGCGTTCCCGCTTGAACTCAACGGCGCGCTTGGCGATCACCTTAGCCTCCTCCGGCGTCAGGCTGGTGCGCTTGGCGGCAATCGCTGCGGCGACCTGTTTCAGGCTTTCCTCGCTCATGGTCTTGGCGAGGATCGCATAGGCCTCCCCGAAGGGATTGATCCGGTCGATCAAGTCGATGTCCAACTCGCGCACGTCCATCGCGAACTTCCGCACGCCATCAACAAAGGCGGTATTCGCGCTCTCGTCACCCAGCGCGCTGCCCGCCGCGACTTCTTTCGCCTTCTGGGTCAGACTCAACGCCGCCACGGCATGCTGGCGAACAGCCTCCTGGTCCTCCGCGTCGAGCTGCGGGAACTTGTCCTTGATAATCTTGCCCATACGCACCTGGGTCAGTTCCTCGGGAACCATCTCCTCGTCGAACAGGCCACGTTCAATCGTCGTCCTGTCCTGGACGAAGGCCGCGATCACCTCATTCAGATCTTCCTGGCAGATGCGGGTCGCTTCCTCGCTCTTGGGCGTAGCCAAGCCCTTGATCTCGATCTGGAACTTGCCGGAGTCCTCGTTGAAGCCAACGTTGCACTTGCTCGGATCGAAGCCGCCTTCACCATAGTCGAAGCCCGGCGACGGCCCGTTTTGCGGGTTCTTCGGCTTGAACTCGAAGCGCGGCGCCAACACCTGCTCCATGAGCAGGCTCGCCGCGATGGCCTTCAGCGTGTCGTTGACGGCCTCGGTCACGATGTCATCGGCGGCGGCGGGCTCGGCAATCAAGTTCGAGAAGCGGGCGCGGATCTTGCCCGGCGCATCGCGGGTGGCGCGGCCGATGATCTGCACAATCTCGGTAAGGCTGGAGCGATAGCCGACCGTCAGCGCGTGTTCGCACCAGATCCAGTCGAAGCCTTCCTTCGCCATGCCAAGCGCGATGATGATGTCGACGTGATCACGGTTGTTTTTCTGCGATGAATCTTTCAGCGCGGCCGAAACCCGGTCCCGCTTGGCGGAGTCATCATCGACCAGATCGGCGATACGCAGGATCCGGCCTTCCGGCGTCTTGACCAGTTGGAATCCGGTGGCCGGGTCGGTCCCCTGCCAAGCGCCCAACTCTTCAATGATGTGCTCCACCTCCTTAATCTTGTCCTTCGTGCTCTCGCGCGAATTGACGTTCGGGATGTGGATAATCGTCTTCTCGGCCGGGTTCAGTACCTTTAAAATGTCGTCGGCATAGGAATCCGAGTAGAAGAAATAGCCGATGTCGAGCTGCTTCAGATACTGATAGCCGTTGAGCTGCTCATAATAGGTGTAGGTAACGCTTTCGAACTTGCCTTCGTCCTGCGGGGCCAGCACGGCTTCCGCGTCCCCCCGGAAATAAGACCCGGTCATCGCGACAATATGCACGCGGTCACGGCTCATGAATCCGCCCAGATGAATGCCTAGCTTGTTATCTGGATTGGCGGATACATGGTGGAACTCGTCCACCGCAATTAGCCGCTCATCGAACGCCTCAAGCCCGAATCTGTCGACGGCGAAGCGGAAAGTCGCATGAGTGCAGACCAGAACCTTGTCGCGGCTTTCCAGGAAAGCCCCCAGCGCATTGACCTTGCCGCCGTTGTCGTTGCCCGGTGCGTCGCACAAGTTCCACTTCGGCTCGACGTGCCAGTCCGCCCAGAAGCCGTGCTTGCTCAACGCCTCGTCATGGAAGCTGGAGCCGATGGATCTTTCCGGCACGACGATGATGGCCTGCTTGACGCCCTGATTGGCCAGCTTGTCGAGCGCGATGAACATCAGCGCGCGGCTCTTGCCCGATGCCGGCGGCGACTTGATCAACAGATATTGCTCACCTCGCTTCTCGAATGCGCGCTCCTGCATCGGCCGCATGCCGAACTCGTTGGCTCTTGTCGAGCTACCATTGGAGGCGTACCTGACCGAAACGGAGGGGACCGCCAGCTTTAGATTATCAATAGATTTCGATTCTTCCATCAAAATACCCCCCACTCGCGGCCACTCGACATCTTGAAATTAGCGCCAATGGCTTTGCTGCGCTTTAGCCAGCTGCCTTTGTCGGCGTTCGTTCCAACAGTTAAGTTAAATAAGTCAGCCCCAATCTGAGTGAATAACAAAACCCGATTGTCGTATGCGGCTGGACCCGCGGCGCCAGGCATAGGGAGATTAAGTTTATCCATCTTATTATCGCTATACGATAATGTATATTGATCCACCGGACCGCCGTCGAAATGCATGTTTACGCTTCCGATTGACGTATTTTGTGGAACGGCCGCTGGATTAAACCCAAAATAAACGCGCGAAAGACGCTTCAGCATCAGTTGATTTCCTGGGAGCTTTGGGCCTCTATTTTTCGTAATATTGCCTGCCTCTACCCAGAAGTTTGAACATACCCTAAGTTTCTGCAAGTCCGTACCGGTGAGAGCCCCTCTGGTGGTATCGCCACTAGCCAGGTCATCTTCTGTGGGTGTCGGGTTCTGAAGTTTAGGCACGCTGTCAAACAGATTAGCGTATCTCTTAAGCAGGATGGCATCCAAGGGATCCGAGGCATTCCAAGTCGCTGTATACCAGTTTCGTAGGCCCTTTATTGAGGCTGCAGAACTGGGCTCAACCGGATTGCTTCGCTTCACCGCTAGGGTCAGGCCAACCTCGACTCCGCGGGACAATCCAGACCGTGACAGATTTCCAGACCCCGCAAGTGCGTAGTCCTGCTCCTTTCCACGGAAGAGAAACACTTTTGGATGAAAAGGAACCTTTGGCATCCCGCTGTGTGAAAGACAGAAATGCGCGTCGTAGACACGCACTGATGAGGCGGGAAGTGACAACAAGGTCTCCAGCGCAACCGGCTGCGTCCGACAGTAATCGAACGATGTTATCCAGCGCTTTTTTACACCTTTCCACGCACCGTTTAGTGCCGCATCCATCCGCACTAAAAGATCATGAACGCCACTGGCGGTGACATAGGCGGCTGCAGTGTCAAGACATGCTAAGTCATCGGCCTTTGCAAAAGCCTCTATAGCATCCAGCGTCGTTGTCGTCGCTGGTTGCGCAATGTAACCGACCTTGCTCATAACCGCCCCCCCGTTCCCGCCGTTGCAAGCTCCTTCACAACCTCGCCGTCGTTCGCCTGCGCGTATAGTGAGAAGAGCTTCTCCAACCTTTCCGTGTCATTCTTAAATCTTCTGCCGAGATAGATACGCTCTACGATCTCATCATTGCGTCTGTGAGCTTGGTGTAACTGTGAGAATTCGGTCTCCATCTTATCCGGATCATACATTTCTCCAATTGTAGATGGATAATAATACTCACGAGTGATCAGAATTTGAGCGGCAGACTCAGCTAAGTCTTCCCTGTTTTTATCCGTCAGCCGGGGCATCGGGAACGTATTCCACCCGATCGTATTAGAATAGCGAAAATCTGTTTTAATTTTTCCACAGACGGCAGCTATCCAAACCAAATGAAGTCTAGAAGCGATAATTGATAACGCCCAATTAGGCTCATCATAAATCGCCAGCGCGCTGTCAGCGATTATTGATTTGGCATCAAGGAGACCAACCGGCAAGTATTCACGCCTCTCGGATGTATGGCGGGGAATAATGATAGAATGATTCTTTGCGACGCCTTGAATTTGCACGAAACGGTGAGGGCGATCGGCAAATTTCTGCGTCGACGCAGCCTTCATTCCTCTACGGGCATCAGCCACTCGCTCTAACCGCTCTCGAATTGGAACAATATCCACCGCTTCGCTTATGTCGACTTCATTAATCCAGACGCAGTAGCGCCTATTATCGTGAATAAAGTCATCAGATCCACGGAATTCATAGATGAATCTTTCCGCCTTCGCGGATTGCTGCAATATCTGCTTACGCTCTTCGGAACTGAGAAGAAGGTTCCCAGCATCTCTCGGCATATTTCCGAACACCATATTGGGAAGCCCATTCTTTGGCGAATTTGTCGGCTCCACAATTACATCGGGGCTTGCGACTAAGTAAGGGTTGATGTTTTCTACGTCCCTTGATGTGACTTCACCGTCTGAAGATGTTGATATTAGCTTTTTCCGAATACCTCCTTCGCGACGGCTGAGACCAACAATTACGACGACAACCACTGCGTTATTGGTGGCCAAATTCGACCAACGAAATGATGTGTGTGCAAATCGAATAGAAACATCTTCATTAAGCAACGCAGGCCATAGAACTGGAACTTGCTGCCCTTGACAGATCGAGTTAGTACTAACTAAAGCGCAATGTGCTGTTGAACGGCTAATATATTGAGCGGCTTTCATAAACCAACCTGATACATAGTCCAGCGACTTCCAGTTGACTTGCGTGCCTTGAAACGCTGCCTCCAGATCATCCTTCTGTTCATCGCTCTGCAGCTTTCCTCCGTAATAAGGAGGGTTTCCGCAGATATATGTCTCCCCGCCTTCGTTCTCGAATTTGATATCCGCCTGACCTATCGGCGCGTGGAACAGGTCGTCCGCATGGTGCTTCACGCCTGTGCCCTTGGCATCCATCAGGCTCAACCAATCAAGGCGCAGCGCATTGCCGCAGGTGATCCAGTTTTGCGCATCGAGCGGCAGGAAATCACGCAGGGCCTCCTTCTGGCCGCGATAGAGCACATCACATTGGTATTCCGCGATGATGAGCGCCAGCCGTGCGATCTCGGCGGGGAAATCCCGCAGTTCGATCCCGCGAAAGTTGGTCAGCGGAAGCTCGGTACGCCGGTCAGCTTCGTCGCGGCGTCGATTGATTTCCGCTTCGATCGCCCGCATTTCCTTGTACGCGATGACGAGGAAGTTCCCCGATCCGCAGGCCGGATCGAACACGCGGATCTTCGACATACGCTTGCGCAAGTTGAGCAACATGCGCACGTTGTCGCCAGCCTCATCCAGCTTCTCCCGCAGGTCATCGAGAAAGAGCGGGTTCAGCACCTTCAGGATGTTCGGCACGCTGGTGTAGTGCATGCCAAGTGCGCCGCGCTCGTCGTCGTCTGCAACCGCCTGGATCATCGATCCGAAAATATCCGGGTTGATCTTCTTCCAATCGAGACTGCCGATGTGCAGCAAGTAGGATCGCGCGATGCGGCTGAAGCGCGGCACATCCGTGCTGCCGGAGAACAGCCCGCCATTCACATAGGGAAAACCATCAGCCCAGCGCGGGAGGCCAGCAGCGGCCCGTTCCGTAGTCTTGGTATTCATGGCGCGGAAAAGTTCGCTAATCACCTCTTGGGTGTTGGACGAATCCCTCGCGCTCATTCTCTCGATGGCCGACGTGAACACGCCGATGCCGTTAAAAATGTCGGTATCTTCCGCAAAGAAACAGAAGATCAGCCGGGCCAGAAAGTGGTTCATGTCGTGCCGGCGCTGCGCGGTGCCCCATTCGGGGTTGTCCTTCAGCAGCTCGACATAGAGCCGGTTGAGGCGGCTCGTCGCCCGAATATCGAACGAGCTTTCGCGGACCTGCTTGACCGTGGTGATGCCAGCCAGCGGTAGAAAGAAGCCGAAGTGGTTGGGGAAATCCGCATAGGTGCAAGAGACCGGCGCATCGTCGATCGTTAGGTCTTCGGCTTCGAACAGCTCGCCGTCGGTCGCCAACACGAAACGCGCCTTGGCCCGCGCCGTAGCCGGGCTGGCCTTCAACGCTATCAGCGTGCGCGTCACCTCGCCTGACTTGCAGGTAGCGATATGAATGTTGTTGGTCTGAAGCACGCCGCCCAGATCGGACTTGTTTGATTCGCCCTTGCGCAGGCGTTTGAGGGTGGTCTCCTTGTTCCCGAAGGCCTCGAGAAACGCGTAGGGAAACTCTTCGGTGTCGAACGGCCGCTCCGCGAGCGCCGAGATGGCTTCTTCGATTTCAACCGCGTTCATGAGCGCCCTGTCTGTCGTCCGAGGTGCCAGCAAACGGTTGGACCTCGATGCCGTCGGCCTTGTGCATCGCCTCGGCCAGTTCGTGATCGAGTTGACGCATCAACCACTCGCGGGCCGGCAACCCGAAAGCCTTCTCCAGTCGGATCGCCATTTCAGGCGAGATACCCGATCGCGCGTTCAGCAAGTTGCTGAGGGTTTGCCGATCCACGCCGAGAACGCGTGCTGCGTCGGTCACGCTCAGCCCGTGCTTTTCGAGGCATTCCTGCCGAACCACTGATCCTGGATGCATCGCCAAATCGACTCGCTCGAAATCCTACTGCGGAACCCTATAGTGATAATCGACACTCGACAATTGCCGCAGAACTTGAACCCACAGCTTATGGGGAAAGCCTTCCCCCGCGTCCGAGCCTTGCGTTTCGGCCCCCCTTCTACGGGACGCCCCCAACGCCCCTTTGACCGTCTGCGCAGATCAGAACCAGCCCGTAAGACGCTCAACGGGAAGTGCGACTGTGAGCGTGAGGCCCTCCGGATCTCGTCCCGAAAATAGTATGCTAATGACGGCGGTGCTGGAGGGCGGCGTCACAGGCCGCGGCTGGTCAAGCCCTACTTCGAGTCAGCCCAGGGTATTCCAGCACCAAGTGGTAGCAGTCGAATGCGGAGGGATAGTGCTTGCCGGGAGGAACGCTCCGGGTGTGCTTCGAGTAGCGGTTTGGCCGCGCGCTGTGCTCGACAACATCGTGAAGCTCGCAGCCGAGCTTGGTTGCAATCGAGGCCAACGCGTCTGTTGCGTCTCCAGAGATCAGGTATGCCAACATGGCGCCGGAGCTCGAAAACGGCGCATAGCGGCATTTCAGAAACTCGTTCTCCACGTCGTGGGCGTAGGCGGCCACGGCGCCGGGAGTTTCCAAAACCTTCGCCTCAAGGGGCCACATGATGCGCTCATCGGCTCGTAGGACGAAGGCGAGATCGTATTCCGGCGGCTGCGCAGGTGCTGGACGTCTGGTCTCCCTTTCGAACGGCCCGTGCTGAACGTAAAAAGGTTCAAATCCCGTCATCGCGGCGGAAATTCGCGGCTCAAGAACTTGGGTGATGCTGCGCTCCAGATCGCCGCCGTCGACGAAGGGCATCGACTCACGCATCGCGTCGTAGGCGAGCCAGACGAGAGACAAGAACTGCCGCGCCGGCTCCGGTGCCCATGATGCAGCAAGCGTCAGAAATGCGGGGTCCGAGGTGGCCGCGGCCGGCGAGACGGCCCAAGTCAAATCACCATCTCCTGGATGGGGCGTCCCCAGGTGAGCAGATCCAGCGCCACCTCATCGCCATCGTGGAGGCCAACGCTTCTGGTCCAGAACCGCTTTCGATCGGGCTTGACGAGAAAGATTGTTGGCGCACCGCTGCTTGCGTCGTAGATGCGGCCAATCCGCCTATTGAACAATCCGCCACCGGACGGGGCGTCTAGGTCGGCCAGCTGTTCCAACTGACGCAGAAGCTCTGGTGAGGCTATCTCTTGGACTGAGATTCCCGTGTCTTCTCCAAGGCGGAAGGCCACAAGGCGTAGGGGCATCTGTTCCTGAGACGCTCGGAAAATCGTTGCTGAGAGCGGCTTATCCTCGCCGAATCCTGCTCGGATGACCCTGATGAAATATTCGCAATAGGCACGCAGATGGGCCTCGTCGTCAGTGTCACCCAACGTGGTCGACTCATCGCCCAGAGTTTCATCGGTCTCCAGGAAGCCGTCGACGGTGTAGGCCAGCGCATCCTCGATCAGAACACGCTCTGCCTCGTTGAGGCGAAAGAGATCAAAGACCCGGGCGTCCAGGCCGGCGTAATCCGAAATCCCATCCAGTGAGGCTTCGGCCGGATCCGGTATAGGGAGCGAAAGAATCTCGTCCCGAGATAGCTTGGGGCGATAGGCGGACACCCGCCCGCTCGTTAGAAAATGGAAGTACACCGCCAGGCGCGAGTTGTGTGCAAGGCAGGCGGCATCCAGGATCGCCGAGTCGGCGTGGACGGAAAAATAGCTCTGGTTGGGAAGAACGCCTTCCCTGTTGGACGATTTCGTAATGCGCGCATGGAAACGTCGCGTCGGGCTGTTCAAACTGTGCTTGATGATGAGTTGGGGCCAGGCGAAGGCCGCTACCCCGGTCGAAGCCTTCGAGTGAATTTTCAGGTCGTGCGCGACGGGCAATGGTTCAGTTTCCAGGGTCAGGAAGCTATCCGCAGGAAACATCGTTTCATCGAAGATGCGGCGCCCTTCAAGGTCCGGCATCGCCTTCTTCCGGTCGCCGAAATTCAAGCCCTGCTGGTACGGAAACGCCCTCTGGCCGGCTAAAGCTCCTAGGCTCGGGAAGCCCTGAAGCCGCCGGATCAGTTGGAGATCGCGGGGTGCGCCCCACATGAGCTGCGACCAAATAAGCGGTTCTGATATGGCATCCGAAACCCGCAGCACGCGAGCGTCCTGAGGTTCGATCAGGATGCTGAAGTCATCAACTAGCGGACGGACATGCTTCGGGCAGACGTAGCGGATTAGGTCGTCAGCTGCCGGTGCCGATGGAGCCATGATGACGACACATGCTGGGGCGGCCGAAGTCTTGGTCGTGTGAGTCTTGCGCCGAAAGACCTTGAAGCGGAGCGCCGAGAGGTTGAAAATCGCCTCGACCCGGCGGCGTCCGAAAATTTGCTCGCGAAATCTGGCGGCCTTTGGACTGATATTGAAAAGCAGCGAGTTTGCGGACTGAATCATCGCCACCCGCCCGGACGGCGCTGTCAGATCCGAGCCCTTAGCCAGGAACAGTCCGCCGATGTCCTTATTGGGGACAGACCATCCACGCCCTGCCTTGGCCCAGACCTTGGCGTCCTCAGTGATCACACCGTCGCCCCACGGCGCGTTCCCGAGCACCAGATCGTATGAGCCACCATCTGTCGCGGTATCGAAACCGGTCTGTCCTTCAGTGAAGAAATCCGAGCAAATCAGGCGGCGGCCGCGCATGGGCGGGAAAGTCACCTGGGTCCAATAGTGACGGGGCTCAATCTCGTCGCACATGGCGAGGTAAAGACTAAAGCACGCGACCCGCACCGCATGCTGGTCCTTGTCGACGCCAAAGATGTTGCGCTCGAGCAGCCGGCGCAGCGTCTCAGCTCGCACCGTATCGCCTGGGTTGGCGAGCTTCCAGCGGTGGACCAACCGCTGAAACGCCTTGACCAGAAAAATTCCGGATCCACACGCAGGATCGATGATCTTCAAATCCCATTCGGTTCCGTTCCAAGGCAGAACCTGATCGAGAATGAAGTCTACGAGATAGGGCGGCGTGTAGAAGATGCCGTCCTTGGCGGCACGCTCCGTTACGAACGTCTCGTAGATGCTGCTGATGAATTCGAGCGGGATGACGTCGAAGGCATATTGCGGCCATAGCGACATTTGCCGGGAGCCCAGGTCCACATCGCCCCGGATGAACTCCGCCAGAGATGCCAGGTGCGCCGGGCGGACAATGTCCTTCTCTATCGCCCAACCCACCGCCCGCGCCTGATCTGTGTCACCTTTTCCTGGGAACAAATCACCGTTGAACTTCGTGTTCAGCCAGTCGAATAGTCGGTAGGTATCATCGTAGCTCGACAGGATGCTGGCAAAGCTGCCGTGGATCTCGGCGAGGACGCCCTCCTTCTGCAGTCGCTGCAAGGTTGCAGGCGTGAGAGCAGCCTTGCCGTCCTGGTCCTTCCGATCAAACAGAAACTGAACGAAGATGATCCGCGCCAGAAGGTCGTGGCAGATATCGTCGTCGACCAGCCCCTGACCGGCCAACACTGCCCGGATATGCCGAAGATTCCCGAGCAGCATCTGATCGGCTCGACCATCGCGATGAAACCGAGCCGCGTGGGCTAAGAAGAACTGGCCGGAGACAAGGTTGATCCAATGCAAGGCGCGCGCAGCCTGAGCTTCGAGTGGGTCGGAGCCGTGCGGTGACATGGCGTCGGATGCCACGTTCTGAACCAGATACGTCGCGAGATCCCGGCTCGGATCAGGGGCTTCGCAGCAGGTCCAGACCTTGAGGATCGTGGGTTCGATCGTAACCAGGGTCGGCGCATGCGAGAAGTTCCATGCCAAGCGATGCAGTTCGCGCAGCGTGTCTTCGCTCACGGGTCCTGCGAACTCGGCGACGATCGCCAGAGGTGGTTCTGATGTAGCCGCTGCCGCGTCCGCCATGAGAACGCCTAAACGAATGCCGCGCGCATCTGGCATAGCGTCGAGTGATCGGCCGATCTTACCTCGGACGAGGTCCGCGAAAACTGCCGCGCCCGCGCCCTTCGGAGCGAGGATTGCCTCGACATGCGGCCAACCCAGATGGTCGCCGGCGATATCGAGGGTCAGGGGTGAACTCTCCGTCACGAGCGCAATTCCAATGTTCCTTGCTTGTCTCCAGCGAACCGCCCGATGGTCGCAGCACCACGAGGCTTCTTCTTGGTCAGGCCAAGTCGGGCGAAGACGGGCGCAGCAGGGACTCCTGAAAGGCGTAGTTCAGACAGTAGAGCCGCTATAACAGCCAAGTGGTCAGGGACCTCTCCCCGCTTCCGATTGTTCGTGATCGAGTTCGGTCGCATGCCAAGTAGGCTGGCGAACTCCCGAATCGTGAGGCCAGCCCGAGCAAGCTCTGCGACAAACGCATCATAAGTCATAGGGCTCGCCGGACACACATCATTTAATGTATTAAGCACATAAAATGATGTGAATCCATAGGCGATCAGCCTGACGGGGAGTTCCCAGATTGCCGCGTCGTACTCTCGGCCGGCATAATTGCGGTTCGCGGCTGCGGTTACCCGTAGCGGGTTGAGCCCGGGTTCGTCCGTACCCCCTTCTTCGTGCAGAGCATTCGAAACCTTCAGATTGCCAGGAGGGGAAAGCCTTCCCCTGCGTCCGAGCCTTGCGTCTCGGCCGACCCCTTCTGCGGGAGGCCCCCGCAACGCCCCTTTGAGAGGAAGAGGATGGCCGGCTTTGCCGTGACGGGTTGAGGGCTGGAGAAGAGGTCTCCGGCGCCCGTCGTGGAGATTGGTCCCATGAACATGCAAGTCCTCGATGCGCGCCGCGACACCCGCGGCAGCTACAAAGTGGATGTCGGCCGCGGCGAGCGGGTCGGCCGCGTCTCGTCCGAGTGGTTCTCGCGCCCGGCCGACGAACGATATCTGTCGCTGTCCGAGCTGGCGCGGTCTGTGCGCGACCGCGCCGACCGCAGCCGGACCCGCGTGGTGGAAAGCGCCTTGATCCATGTGGAGGCGAACCGCAGCGACCCGGAGCGGCTGGCGTTGATCCTGCCAGGCACGGATACGGCCATCGCGCCGACGCACTGGTCCTTCGGACAGCTCGCCAGCCTGGTCGGCGCGCCGGCCGCCTATCTGCGCCAGCTCCCGGCGGCGCTCGCCGCCATCAACCTGCAATACGGCCTGACCTCCAACCGGGCCGAGCAGATCAAGACGCTGGAAACCGACGACGGCCACACGGAACTGCGCGCTGTCACCGGGCCGGACTATGGGAGGATCTTTGACGTAGAACTCGTGGAAGCCGTGCAGCGCATCGCCGGCAACGGCACGGGCGACACCCGTTGGAAGGTGCCCGGCGTGCTCGACTGGTCGACCGGGATCTACAATCCGCGCGTCGACATCACCCAGGACACCACGACGCTCTATGCTTCCGATCGCGACGTCTTCCTGTTCCTGGTCGACGATCTGAACCCGATCGAGGCCGGCCGCCTGCCGGACGGTTCGCCGGATCTCTATTTCCGGGGCTTCTACTGCTGGAACTCCGAGGTCGGCGCCAAGACGCTTGGCATGGCGAGCTTCTACCTCCGCGCGGTCTGCCAGAATCGAAATTTGTGGGGCGTGGAGGATTTCGAGGAAATCACCATCCGCCACTCCAAATATGCCGCCAACCGCTTCGCCCATGAGGCGGCCCCTGCGCTTCTGAACTTCGCCAATTCCTCGCCCCTGCCTTTCGTCAACGGCATCAAGGCCGCCCGCGAGCGGATCGTGGCGCGCACCGACGAGGATCGCGCCGACTTCCTGCGCCGACGCGGTTTCGCAAAGGCGGAAACGGGCAGGATCATCGACACGGTGCTGGCAGAGGAAGGTCGCCCACCCGAAAGCATCTTCGACTTCGTGCAGGGCATCACCGCTGTCGCGCGTGACAAACCCCATCAGGACGCCCGCCTCGACATGGAGGCAAAGGCGAAGAAGCTGCTCGATCGAGCCGCCTGATTTCCGCAAAGCTGGGGATGCGGTTTTCCGTGTCTCCGGCTTTGCGCTTCCGTGTCTTTCCGGTTTGCCGGCCCGTGGCGCTGCCCCCTTAGAGGAAGAGGGCGGCGCTGCGCTCCGTGACGGGTTGGAGGTTGAGAGAGAGTCTCTCGGCCGCCCGTCATGGAGTATCCCGACATGGCAACCGCCGTTCAGAAAATCGCGTCCCTTGGCGAGCGTCGCGACATCCCCTTCAACAAGCTCATCCTGAGCCAGGCCAACGTCCGCAAGACCAAGGCCGGCGTCTCGATTCCCGAACTGGCCGAGGATATCGGCCACCGCGGTCTTCTTCAGAACCTCAACGTCCGCCCTGTGCTCGACGGCGAGGGCGTGGAAACCGGCATCTTCGAGGTCCCGGCCGGCGGTCGCCGGTTCCGGGCGCTCGAACTGCTGGTCAAGGCCAAGCGTCTCGCGAAGACCGCACCAGTCCCCTGCAACGTCCGCGACGCGGCCTCCGCGATCCCGGCTGAGGAAGACAGCCTCGCCGAGAACGTCCATCGCGAGGCGCTCCATCCGCTCGATCAGTTCAGGGCCTTCCAGGCGCTGATCGGGCGCGGCATGGGCGAGGAGGATATCGCCGCCCGCTTCTACGTCACCCCGGCCGTGGTCCGCCAGCGCCTGCGCCTGGCCGCGGTCGCCCCGGCGCTGCTCGACGTCTATGCCGAGGACGGCATCGCGCTTGACCAGCTCATGGCCTTCACGGTGTCGCACGACCATGCGCGGCAGATGGAGGTCTGGGAAACCATCCAGCGATCCTACAGCCGCCAGCCCTATGAGATCCGCCGCATGCTGACCGAGGGCGCCGTTCGCGCTTCCGATCGCCGTGCGCAGTTCGTCGGGGTCGAAGCCTATGAGGCGGCCGGCGGCGCAACGCTGCGCGATCTGTTCCAGGCCGACGACGGCGGGTGGCTGCAGGACCCGGTGCTGCTCGACAGCCTCTCCACCGCGAAGCTCGGCGCCGCCGCCGAGGAGATCGCGGCCGAGGGCTGGCGCTGGATCGATGCCGCGCTCGACTTTCCTTACGGCCATACGTCGGGCCTGCGTCGGATCACGGGCGAACGCCCCGAACTCTCCGCCGACGAGCAGGCCGCCTACGAGGCCCTGACCGAGGAGCTGGATCGGCTCTATGCCGAGCATGACGATGGCGAGGACCTGCCGGAGGCGGTCGATCTGCGGCTCGAGGAGATCGAGACGGCGATCGCCGGTTTTCAGAACCGGCCGACCCTCTACGATCCGGCCGAGATCGCGCGCGCCGGCGCCTTCGTCAGCATCGACAGCTCGGGCCGACTGACCATCGAGCGCGGTTATGTCCGACCCGAAGACGAGGCGCCGATCGAGCGTGAGACCGAAGGCACCGGCGAAACCGAAGGCGACGCGCCGAACGCGGAGCCGATGCGGGCGGTCATCACCATCGGGGGCAAGGCCGAACCGGAGGATGATGAGGACGATGTCGTCAAGCCGCTGCCCGAACGCCTGGTCAGCGAACTGACGGCCCACCGCACCCTCGCTCTGCGGGACGCGCTGGCCGGCAATCCGCACGTCGCCATGACGGCGCTGCTGCACAAGCTGGTGCTCGACACCTTCCACCGCACCTCGTCTTCCGGCGGGTGCCTGGAGGTGTCGGTCCGCCACGTCTTCTTCTCCGCCCAGGCCGCCGACCTGAAGGACAGCACGTCCGCCAAGTCGGTGGCGGAACGGCAGGAAGGCTGGGAGGCCGACATCCCGCAGGACGAGGATGCCCTGTGGGACTGGCTGGTCAACCTTGACGACGCCAGACGGGCCGCCCTGTTGGCGCATTGCGTCTCCTACGGCGTCAATGCGCTCTCCGAGAAGGTGGATCGTTATGGCGGCTCCGGCACCTCTCAGCACGGGCTCGAACGTCGTCTGAAGCAGGCCGACCGGATCGCGCACGCCGTCGGTCTCGACATGGCAGACGCGGGATGGCGCCCGACCGTCGACAACTATCTTGGCCGGGTGACCAAGCCCCGCATCCTTGAGGCGGTCCGCGAGGCCAAGGGCGAGGTGTCGGCGCAGCTCATCGACCATTTGAAGAAGGGCGACATGGCCAAGGAGGCCGAGCGGCTGTTGGCCGATACCGGCTGGCTTCCCGAGCCGCTGCGCCTCGCCGACATCAACGGCGCGGCAAGCGGCGACGGCGACGGCGACGAGGACGGCACGACGCTGCCCGAGTTCCTCAGCACCGATGACGAGGAGGAAGCCCCGGCCGATGCCGACGACGAAGGTCACCTCATCGCCGCCGAGTGACGGACAAGCGGAGCGGGTTTCGGCCGCTCCGCACCTTCCTCCAATCGCAGGAGCTTCCGCGTGGTGCAAATCAGCCCAGTGCCGACCCGGCACGTCGTCTTCCAGTATCTCGTGCCCGTTCATGTCGAGGTCGAGGATGGCCTCGTTGCCCGCGTGACCGTCATCGACGAGACGCCTGTTCGCGACCCCATCGTGGTCGAGGGCGATCCCGAAAACCTGAACCAGGCCGTCACGGCCGCCGACGACGGCCGGTCCTGGCCGTCCCGGCAGTTCGGCTATTAGCCCCTGCAACCACGAACCCGACCCCTCCGAGCCCGGCCCCAGCGCCGGGCTCTTTTCGTTTCAGGAGCCCGACATGCCCGCCTATCTCACCCGCTTTTCCTGCCTGCTCGACGTTGGCTCGGCCACCAATGTCGCAAGGGCCTTCGACATCTACACTGCGCTGATGGCTGAGAACGCTCGCGAGGACCCACCCGCCGAGCCGTTCCTGCTCTCCCTGACACCCGAGCACGGCGCGACGCGCCTTTGGCTTCGTGATCCCGGCACCGCCGATCCGCAATTGCTGATCACCTACGTCACGCGCTGCGCCGAGACGTTCGCGCTTACCGGCACCTGGGGGTTTCAGTGGGCCGGGATTGCCTCGGAGCCTGTCGTCGACGGCTATTCCGGCGGCGCCCATCTGCTGGATCTCAGCACGGGCCGCACGATCGAATGGATGAGCACCGGCCGCTGGCTCGCCGAAGGAGGTGTGCGCTGATCCCGATCACGCCCGTGCCAACTTCCAGATCCGGCTTCTCGCTGCGGAAGCGGGGATCTGGCGCTGTTGGACTGCACCTGACGCCTTGAGACAAACTCAACTCGACAGGTTTTTCTCCGGAACGCTGACCAGCACAGTCAGCCCGTCAGATCGCCATTCGCGATCGATAGCGGCCCCAAGCGCAATCGTTAGACTCTTTTCCAGGCGGCTGCCGAAGCCCGCCGTCTCCGGAGCAACGATGTGCAGCCCGCACGTTTCAACCCAGGTCAGCCTGACCCCACCATCTTGTTGCAAGACCTGTACCTGAAGCTGGCCGTCCTGAACCGACAGACAGCCGTACTTGGCCGCGTTCGTCGCCAGTTCGTGCAGCAGAAGCGCAATGTTGGTCAGCGCCTTGCCGCTAACCATCGGAGCTGCGCCCTCGATGATGATCCTCTCCTGATCCGCATAAGGCTCCAGGATCGCCCCCAAAAGCGCAGGCAAGCTTATAGCCCGTTCGTCCAAGCCTCTGGCCCCTGCGTCGGACATCGTTAAATCATGAGCGCGGGAAAGCGCGCTGAGCCGCTCGTGGATGATCCGGACTATTTCGTCAGTGCTTGCCCCCGACTTGGCACTCAACGTGACGATGCCCGCCGTGAGCGCGAAGAGGTTCTTAACGCGATGCTGCATCTCGCTGAACAGGAGGCGCTGCTTCTCCTGAGCCTGCCGTTGTTCGGTTATGTCGCGGGCAATCTTCGACGCCCCGACAATCACACCGCTGGTATTTCGGATCGGAGAGACCGTCAGGGACAGATCGACAAGGGAGCCATCCTTGCGTCGCCGCTGGGTCTCGAAATGATCGACCCGCTCGCCCTGCCGGATTTTGCCGAGAATTGCCGGCTCTTCGTCGAGCCGCTCTTCCGGAATGAGGATCGTGATCGGACGTCCGACAATTTCGTCAGCCGAATAGCCGAACACGCGCGCCGCGCCGAGATTCCAGCTTCGGATGATGCCTCCGAGATCCTTGCTGATGATAGCATCCTCAGACCCATCAATGATCGCGGCCAACCAATCGCGGGGATCCGGATCGCTTTCCGCAGCCTCGAAATGCACAGGTCCGCCCGATACTTTCGTGGGTTGGCTATGAAACATCGTCGTGCTTGCCTGCATATCGTCAGGATCGCTCTTGCCATTATTACTGTTCACTCGGAGCGGCCTCCTGCCGTGCCGCCTCAGGGTCGCAGCATCTCTTGAATACTCGGTGCTTATATAAGCACAGCACTAGCACTACTTTGGCAGATTTTTTTGCGATGGATCGGACGGCCTGCTCCCGCAGTGGGGACATGGTCGATCTGGGGGCTTCGCGATCCGGTCAATGATGGCTTGCCTGATTTTGGGAAGGCTCGGCTGCGGTGGCGGTCCTGGGCCTCTTTTTTCCCCCCTTGGCCTGTTTGAGGCGGAGGAACTGAAGGAAGGCGAAGGCGATCATCGACAACAGCGCGTGTCGATGCAGGCCTTTCCATGATCGGCCCTCAAAATGGTCGAGGCCGAGTTCTTCCTTGAGTTGCTGGTGCGCCTGCTCGCAGATCCAACGAGCCTTGATGGCGCCGGCCAGCTGCTTGATCGGCGTCTCGCCCGGGAGATTGGACAGGTAATACTTGCGCTCACCGGTCGAGCGATGTTCGCCGATGAGCCAGACCTCTTCGCCGGGCAGGTGCTGGGCGCCCATATCATGGATACGCTGTGGTGGTCCGTCTGCGACCCGAACACGAATCGCAGCGAAGCGGGCGGAGAGCCGTCCCTTTGTCCCGCGCCGCCAGCTGACCTTGCGCCATGGCGCCGCCTCCAGCATGGTCTGCGCCGATACCGAGGTGATGTCCGGTATCGCGTTCTTGCGAGGACGGCCTCGCCCGGCGACGGGAAAGATCATCGTGACATCCGCGGGGTAGACCTTCTGCTTGAACGGTATGCCGACGGCCCAGGTAAGGCCGCGCTCGCTCAGACCCTGGCGGAAGTGGCCAGAGAGGCCATACCCTGCATCAGCGAGAACGCAGCCAAAGCGAACACCAGCGGAACGAACCCTGTCGATCTCGGCCAGCGCGATCTCCGGCTTGGTCCTGTAGGCATGATGGCCGTCGGGCACACCGGCGCGATCAAGCCGGGCCAAATCGGAAGTCCAACTCTCCGGCAGGAATAGCCGCAAGCCTACCATGACCGGCACTTCACGCGATGCCAAGGTCAGCGATACCAGCGTCTGGCAGTTGGCGTTCTTGCCGAGCGCCGAGGCATATTGCGGTGCTACCCCTACCGAATGACTGCCCTTCTTCGGCAAGGTGGTATCGTCAATGATCAGCCAGGCATCCTCGCCACCGACCTGGCTGTCGGCCTCGGCAAGCAATGCCGTCTCCAGCGGAGCTTCGTCCCAGATGCCGCTACCGATGAAATGATGCAGCCGATCGTAGCTGACCTCGCCGTCGCGCGCGGCCATCGGCTGCACACTCTTGCGATCACCTGGACCAATCAAGCCCGCTATGTAGGCCGGACACATCCGCCCACGTGTCTTGTTCCGCAACGCCGCCACAAACGGCGCAAGCCACGCCTCCAACTCGCTCCGCCAGTCCGATTCCATCGCCAGCCTCCAGAAAAGCTGGCTCCCCATGAATCAGGGATTTTGCCGCTTGGGAATCCCAAAACGGACATTCTGCCAAAGTAGTGCTAGGCTGTGTGGACGAATTGACTCAGGTACAGATTTTGGGGTTCCGCGGACGGATCCAGTCTGATTCATAAGATGCCGACTGATTTGGAGGTCGGCGATGTCTACGAAAATGACGGATGCGGATTGGACGAACACGCTGGAGATTTTCCGCGCCTGCCTGCCCTTGCGGGGCCGCAAGGCAGCGGACGACCGGTTGTTTCTGGAAGCGATGCACTTCTTCCCGGTGGAGAATGTGCGCTGGCGCGCGTTGCCGGAGCGCTTCGGCCACTGGAACTCGGTCTGGAAGCGCTTTGACCGGCTGAGCAAGGCCGGCGTGTTCGAAGCCTTCTTCGACACACTGGCCGAGATGAGCGCATCTGCCCATTTGATCCAGATGTTCGATTCCACCATCGTGCGCGCCCATGTCTCGGCGGCCGGCGCAAAAGGGGGCAGCAAGGCCAGGCGCTCGGCCGCTCGCGCGGTGGGTTCACGACGAAAATCCACGCCAAATCGGACAATTCGGGCGGGATCATCGCGTTCGATCTGACCGGCGGCCAGGTTGCGGACACAACCCGTTTCGTGACCCTGCTCGACATGGGGCCAGACATCACCCCACGCGCCGCGCTGGGGGACAAAGGCTATTCCAGCAAAGCCAATCGCGCCGCCTCACGAGCGCGCGGTATCGCCCCGGTGATTCCTCACAAAGTCAACGAGAAGAATAAGCCTGCCTTCTTCGCCAAGACGCTCTACAAGGCCCGCGCCCGTATCGAGCAGGGCTTCGGACGGCTCAAGCGCTTCAAACGCGTCGCTCTGCGATGCGAAAAAACCGCACAGAATTTCCGATCAATCGTCAGCTTCGCTGCCGGTCTATGCTTGGTCAAATTCGTCCACACGGCCTAGCAAAGATGTGGCCTGGAAACCAGATCTGAGAGGCAGAGGACGGCCGAGACGGGTTGAGCCCGTCCGGTTGAGAGAGAGCGCCGGCTGGCTTGTCCGTCTCCGCTCTCAGAGGTCCTCACAATGCTTTATGCTCCCCGTCCCGCCGCCTCGGCGGCTTCGCTTCCGCTCGCGCCGGAAAGGCCCGTTTCCGCCGCGATCCTGGCCGCCGCCGGGCAACTCCTTCCCCATCTGGAACAGGGCCGGCCAGTCAGCGCCGCGATCCTGCGCATTGTCATGGAACAGGCCTTTGGCGCCTCCGACACGACGGGCGCCTGGGACTGGAAGTCCGCCTACGAGGCCTGCGAAGTCGCGACGATCCTGTTCCTGCGCAAATACGGAACCGCGCTTTTCCGCAAAGCCGAGTCTCCGGCCGCAGCCCTGCCGATGCTGGCAAAGGTCGCCAACCTTCTACCCACGCACACACGGCGATCGGAGGAAAGTCAGTCCTTCCAGCAGTTCTCGACGCCGGTGCCCCTCGGCGTGGCGGCACTGATCGCCGCCGCCGTCACGCCGGCCGATCGCGTGATGGAGCCATCCGCCGGCACTGGCCTTCTCGCTGTCCTGGCCGAGATGGCCGGGGGCGCGCTCGTTCTCAACGAGCTGGCCGACACCCGGGCCGATCTTCTGTCCCACCTCTTTCCCGCCATTCCCGTCACCCGCTTCGACGCGGCCCAGATCGACGATCATCTCGACGCGCGCATCGTGCCCAGCGTCATCCTGATGAACCCGCCGTTCTCGGTGATGGCGAATGTAACGGGCCGGATGGCTGACGCCGCCTATCGCCATATCGCCTCAGCGCTTGCGCGCCTGGCCGACGGCGGCCGCCTCGTGACGATCACCGGAGCCAGCTTCGCGCCGGATGCGCCGGCGTGGCGGGCCGCATTCGCCCGCCTGCAGGAACACGGCCGCGTCGTGTTCAGCGCCGCGATCGACGGCGCGGTTTATGCCAAGCATGGCACGACCATCGACACCCGCCTGACCGTCATCGACAAGGTTCCGGCCGATGATGCGGCGGCGTTTCCGGCTTCGCCTGGCGTCGCGCCCGACGTTGCGACGCTCATCGGATGGATCGGCGAACACGTCCCAGCGCGGCTGCCTGTCGATCCGGCCGTGGCCGCCACCATGGCTTCGCCCGCGCCGGCTCCGCGGACCATTCGCGGCTACGTCGCCCGCGTCGCCGCCTCATCGCCGGCCCGCACCGTCGCTGAGCCCGAGGGTGTCGAACTCGCTTATGACACCGTGGACTGGACGCCCGCCGAAGACGGCCGGATCACCGATGCGATCTATGAAGAATACGGATTGCAGGCGATCCGTATTCCCGGCGCTCAGGCTCACCCAACCAAGCTCGTGCAGTCCGTGGCGATGGCCTCGGTCGCGCCGCCCAAACCGAGCTATCGGCCGCGCCTGCCCGCCAACATCGTCACCGACGGGCTTCTCTCCGACGCACAGCTCGAAACCGTCATCTACGCCGGCGAGGCGCATTCCGATTTCCTCGCCGGTTCTTGGACGCTCGACGAGACCTTCGACATCGTCTCGGCCGCGCCCGATGATGCACCGAACGCCGTGCGTTTCCGCAGGGGCTTCATGCTCGGTGACGGCACCGGCGCCGGCAAGGGCCGCCAGTCGGCCGGCATCATCCTCGACAACTGGATGCAGGGCCGGCGAAAGGCGGTGTGGATATCGAAGTCCGACAACCTGCTGGAAGACGCCCAGCGCGACTGGTCGGCGCTCTGCATGGAACGCCTGCTGGTCACGCCGCTGTCGCGCTTCTCGCAGGGCAATGACATCCGCCTGTCGGAAGGCGTCCTATTCACCACCTATGCCACGCTACGGTCCGATGACCGCGGGAGTAAGCTTTCGCGCGTCAAGCAGATCGTCGAATGGTTGGGCTCCGACTTCGATGGAGTAATCATCTTCGACGAGAGCCACGCCATGCAGAACGCCGCTGGCGGCAAGGGCGAACGCGGCGATGTCGCCGCCTCGCAGCAGGGCCGCGCGGGCCTACGGCTCCAGCACGCCTTGCCGAATGCGCGCGTCGTCTATGTCTCGGCGACCGGCGCGACCACCGTCCACAATCTCGCCTACGCCCAGCGCCTCGGCCTCTGGGGCGGCGAGGACTTCCCGTTCTCCACCCGCGCCGAATTCGTCGAGGCGATCGAAGATGGCGGCGTGGCGGCGATGGAGGTGTTGGCCCGCGACCTGCGCTCGCTCGGCCTCTACACGGCCCGGTCGCTCTCCTATGACGGTGTCGAATACGAGCTGGTCGAGCACCAGCTTACCCCCGAGCAGACGCGGATCTACGACGCCTATGCCGGGGCCTTCGCCATCATCCATAACAATCTCGACGCCGCGATGCAGGCCGCCAACATCACCGGTGACAGCGGCACGCTGAATCGGCAGGCCAAGTCCGCCGCCCGCTCCGCCTTCGAATCCGCCAAGCAGCGCTTCTTCGGTCATCTGCTGACCTCGATGAAGACGCCGACCTTGATCCGGTCGATCGAGCAGGACCTGGCCGATGGCCACGCCGCAGTGATCCAGATCGTTTCGACCGGCGAAGCCCTGATGGAGCGTCGGCTCGCGGAGATCCCGACCGAGGAATGGAACGACGTCCGGGTGGACATCACCCCGCGCGAATATGTTCTGGATTATCTCGCCCATTCCTTCCCGGTGCAGCTCTACGAGCCCTTCACCGACAGCGAGGGCAATCTGTCGTCGCGGCCGGTGTTTCGCGACGGCCAGCCGGTCGAAAGCCGCGACGCCGTTGCCCGTCGTGACCGGCTGATCGAGAGGCTCGCTTCGCTGCCACCCGTCCCCGGCGCGC
The DNA here is from genome assembly GCF_033001325.1 of Rhodopseudomonas sp. BAL398. Taxonomy (NCBI): domain Bacteria; kingdom Pseudomonadati; phylum Pseudomonadota; class Alphaproteobacteria; order Hyphomicrobiales; family Nitrobacteraceae; genus Rhodopseudomonas; species Rhodopseudomonas sp. BAL398. The sequence continues at coordinate 4,577,997 of NZ_CP133111.1, read as the reverse complement.
TCGACCAGATCGTCCAGCGCTTCGGCACCGATGTCGTAGCAGAGGTGACGGGACGTTCGCGCCGCATCGTCCGCAAGTCGGGTGCCGACTCCATGACCAGCCCCGGCGGCATCGACCGCCTCGCCGTGGAGAACCGCGCCGCCTCGGCCAATCTGGCGGAGACGCAAGCCTTCATGGATGATCAGAAACGCATTCTGATCTTCTCCGACGCCGGCGGCACCGGGCGCAGCTACCACGCCGATCTGTCGGCGCGGAACCAGCGCCTGCGCGTCCACTATCTGCTGGAGCCGGGCTGGAAGGCCGACGCCGCCATTCAGGGCCTGGGCCGCACCAACCGGACCAACCAGGCGCAGCCACCGCTGTTCCGGCCGATCTCGACGGACGTGAAGGCGGAAAAGCGCTTTCTCTCGACCATCGCTCGCCGCCTCGACACCCTGGGCGCGATCACGCGCGGCCAGCGCCAGACGGGCGGTCAAGGCCTGTTCCGGCCCGAGGACAATCTGGAGAGCCACTACGCCCGCGACGCCCTGCGGCAGCTCTACCTGCTGCTGGTGCGCGGCAAGGTCGAGGGGTGCTCACTCCAGATGTTCGAGGATGCCACGGGCCTCTCGCTGATGGATTCCACCGGCATCAAGGATGAGTTGCCGCCCATCACGACGTTCCTCAACAGGTTGCTGGCGCTGACCATCGAGCTTCAGGGTGTCCTGTTCACCGCGTTCGAGCGGCTGCTGAACGCCAAGATCGAAGGCGCAATCGCTTCGGGCAGCTACGACGTCGGGCTGGAGACGCTGCAGGCCGAGAGCTTCATCGTCACCGACCGCCGAACGATCCACGTTCATCCTGGCACCGGGGCCGAGGCTCGGCTGCTGACCATCACCCAGCGCCAGCGAAACCGTCCCGTGACGCTGGCCGAGGCGCTCGACCATCTCGATGACCCGGGCGCGAAGCTGCTGGTCAACGAGCGTTCGGGCCGCGCCGCCGTGCAGATACCAACCACCAGCATCATGCTGGACGATGGCGAGATCGAACGGCGCGTGCGGCTGATCCGGCCGATGGAGGCGCACAACATTCCCATCAAGATGATGGACGAGACCCATTGGGTGCAGGCCGAGCGGATCGCCTTCAAAGCGGCCTGGGACGTCGAGGCCGCCGAGGTGCCGGAGTATGCCGATAGCACCATCCATGTCGTCAGCGGGCTGTTGCTGCCAATCTGGAAGCGGCTGCCGAACGAGTCGACGCGGGTCTATCGCCTCCAGACCGACGACGGCGAGCGCATCGTCGGCCGCCGCGTCTCCTCCGCCTGGGTGGCCGGCGCGCTCGCGGCCGGCACGTCAACCCTGACGCCCGATGACGCCTTCATGGCGCTGATGGACGGCAAGACCATCCTCGATCTGACCGAGGGTCTTCAGCTTCGCCGCGTTCGGGTCATGGGCGCCAACCGCATCGAGCTGTCGGGCTTCACCGACGCCATGCGCGATCGCCTGCGGGCCTATGGCCTGTTTCATGAGATCATCTCGTGGAAGCTGCGGATGTTCGTGCCGACCGATACGACCGGCGCGGCCATCCTTGCCAAAGTGCTTGAGCGCTACCCGGTCGAGCGCGTCGGCGAGCGGGAGGCGGCGTGATGGCGCGGCAGGACGCTTCCGAACTGGCGATCCGTCTCGGCCGGCAGGCCGAGGCGGTGTGCCGCCACTATCTCTCCGCCGGTCATCGGGAGGGCCGCTACTGGCTGGTCGGCGACGTCCGCAACACGCGGGGCCGCTCGATGTTCGTGAGACTGAAGGGCGGCGAAACCGGCAAGGGCGCCGCCGGCAAATGGACCGACGCCGCCACCGGCGAGCATGGCGACCTGCTCGACGTCATCCGCGAGAGCTGCGGCTTGGTTGACTTCAAGGACGTCGCCGATGAGGCGCGCACCTTTCTGTCGATGCCGCATCCCGAACCGGACCGCCCGCATGGTGGCGAGCGCAAGTCACCGGCGCAGACCGGCTCACCCGAAGCGGCACGGCGGCTCTTTGGCATGGCGCAGCCGATTTCGGGCACGCTCGTAAAGACGTATCTCCGCACACGCGGCATTACGGATTTGCACGGAACCGGAAGCCTGCGTTTTCATCCTAGGTGCTATTATCGGCCCGACGAGTATTCCCCGACCGAGACTTGGCCAGCGATGATCGCATCGGTCACCGATCTCGCCGGACATCAGACCGGCGCGCACCGCACCTGGCTCGCACCTGACGGTTCGGACAAGGCCCCGATCGACACCCCGAGACGGGCGATGGGTGACCTCCTCGGACATGCCGTTCGCTTCGGTGTGGCGGGCGAAGTGATGGCGGCGGGCGAAGGGATCGAGACGATGCTGTCGCTCAGGATGGCGCTGCCCAACATGCCGATGGCGGCGGCGCTCTCGGCGGCGCATCTCTCCGCCATCTCGTTCCCCGACACGCTGCGCCGGCTCTACATCGCCCGCGACAATGATCCGGCCGGCGACGGTGCGATGGCAGCATTGATCGAACGGGCGAACGCGGCCGGGATCGAGGCTGTCGTGGTGTCTCCAACATTGGGCGACTTCAACGAGGATCTCCGCTTGGCAGGTCTGGATAGCCTCCGGGCAGCGGCCCGGGTGCAGATCGCGCCCCAGGACGTCGCACGCTTCATGGCGCTGGCGGCATAGGCCGCAAGGAGAATGCAGACGGCGGGAGCGCCGTCGTCGGCATCGCTCGGATGATCCCCAGGTCAGAGAGAACCGCGCCCCGGCCTTCCAGAGGGCGATCGGCCAGCAAACGGCCCGGACCCGCAATGTCTGCGGCGGACTATTTTCCGGCGCGGCCGAGGGCCGCTTTCCATCGCGAGGCAAAATAGCCCGCCTTCGCCATCCTCCGCTGTGCTCCGGCCCTCCGCTTAGCTCCGGATGCAGGTCCGGCCCGCCCGCCGGCTTTCGTCGCCATGAAGGCCGCGAGGGTCGCGGTCGAACCGACGGAGCATCCCATGAGCGAGCACGACGACTACGAACCGCACCACGCCTCTTCCCCCACCGACCATATCCTTAGCGAACTCCAACTTTACGGCTTCCGTCCCTTCACGGATGAACCCGATCCCCGACCGCTTCCGGAGGGCGACCATGTCGCCGGCGCCATCGCCGACATCTTCGACGCCCTGATCGTCACCCTGGAGGACACCCGCCTCGAGCCCGACCTCGACGATCTCCTCTGGTCGACCGTCAACCTCTTCCACCGAGCCACCGACCGGATCGAGCGCGAGCTGGACGACAACGAGCAGGCGCAGCGCCGCGGCCAGCGCGAGCAGGACGGCAGTGAGGTGAAGGCTGTCGAGCTGGAGCGCCTGACCGCCGAGGGCCAGACCCTGATCGAACGCCGCAACGCTTTCGAGCTGATGCGCGACCAGGCCGCCGAACACTATGAGCGCCACACCGGATCGAACTGGCGACCGCGCAGCGGATCGATGGTCAACCATCGCAACCTGACCTCGGCGATGATCGACAGCCGGGACTTCCTCGCCGCCAAGAAACGCGCCGATAATCAGGTGCTGCTGCCCGCCGGTCCAAAGATCGCCTTCACCGGCGGGCTCGATTTCAACGATCACCGCCTGATCTGGGCCAAACTCGATCAGGTCCACGCCAAGCACCCCGACATGGTGCTGCTGCACGGCAAGTCGCCCAAGGGCGCCGAAAAGATCGCGGCCAAATGGGCCGACACCCGCAAGGTGTCGCAGGTCGGCTTCGCTCCCGACTGGACGAAACACGCCAAGGCCGCACCGTTCAAGCGCAACGATCAGATGCTGGACGTCCTGCCGATCGGGGTCATCGTCTTCCCAGGCACCGGCATTCAGGACAACCTCGCCGACAAGGCAAGGAAACTCGGCATCCCACTGTTCGACTTCCGCCAGAAAGGAGGCGGCGCGTAAGCGCTGCCTTCACAGCATTTCAGGTCGGAACAGCGATCTGCGGCTGATGATCTTGCCTGACACCACGAACACGCCGTCGCCGGTGTAGTGCAGCGTCGCGGGATGCTTCGGCGATGCGGCCACATGCGCCTTCACCACCTCGAAGATGAAGAAATTGTACTTGTCGACCAGCGCATCGTCGTGAAGGCGGCATTCGAAGCTGGCATGGCATTCGCTGATGAGAGGCGCATCGATCTCGCTCGCGTCTTCCGCCGTGAGATTGAATTTGGCGAACTTGTCGATTTCGGCTCCTGACGTGTTGCCGATCCCGACCACGGTATCGGTCAGCGCCGTCGTCGGTAGGTTAATCACGCACTCCCGGCTCTCGCGGATCATGCGGTGACTGTGATTGCCGCCGGAGATCATCAGGCCGACCAGAGACGGCGAGAATTCCAGGATCGTGTGCCAGCCGAGCGTCATGATGTTGGTCGCGCCCTGCCACTTCGACGACACCAGCACGATCGGGCCGGGCTCCAAATAGCGCCGCACCTGGCTCACCGGGAAATCGCTCTTCTTGGGAAGCTTGGCCATGGGCATCCTCTTCGGCTGTTTGCGCTTTGCATGACCATACCGGCCCATGTCGGCAGCATCACGACCGGCAGCATGGCGGCGATGCTTTGGCGCGAAAGCATTGAACGGGCGTTTCCATCGTGGCCCCGGTCATGGCGGAAAGCCATCTCCCGCTTCCATTGCGCTGATCCTTGGTCCGGCCGCTGGCCTGACGCCATCAACCCGTAAAGGGTCGGACTACGCAAAGCGTGCCGCCGCTCCGGCTTCGCCTGCGCGGTGATCGCGGCCATCGGCCGGACACATCGGGCGCCTGTCGCGCGGGAGATGGTCTCCCGCCTCCAAGACAGGAGCCGGTCACATGTCCCTCAATCAAGCTCACGCCTTCGCCTTCAGCCTCGCCACCACCCTCATGGTCTCCATCGTCATCTTCCAGGCCGGCGACGGCACCATGGGCGTCATGCCCGCCGGCGAATATGACGGCGATTTCGCCGCCATCGTTCACGAGGTCGATCCCTTCGCCCGCTGACCACGGGCAAGGCGTCACGGCGGCAAGCGGAGATCCCATGGGATCTCCGCTCCCGTTCCGCCTTCTCTTCGGCTATACTGGCAACGCGCCGTGGTGGTGGTGGAGGCGCGACCGTCAGACCTTTATCTCACGGAGGACACCACCATGATCTTCATCGGCATCCTCGCCAGCATCGCCGCGATCGGCGCTCTGTGCTGGCTTCTATTTACACTGGCTGTCTTCGCGCTGCCGTTCTTCGCCGGCGTCAGCGCCGGGACATGGGCCTATAGCACCGGCGCCGGCTGGCTCGGGGCGACCCTCGTCGGCCTCGCCACCGCCGCGCTGACGCTCGGCCTCGGCCAATTCCTGCTCGCCTTCATCCGTCAGCTCTGGATACGGCTCGCCATCGCACTCGCCTTCGTCGCGCCTGCGGCGCTCGCCGGCTACCACGCGACGCATGGCATCGTGAAACACACCATGCCGTCCGACACCTGGCAGATCATCTTCTCCGTCGTCGGCGCAATCGCCGTTGGCGTCACAGCGCTGATCCGGGTGACAGCAATGGCCGCGCCCGGACCAGCCGGGCAGACCGTCGCGCGGGCCTGACCATCGCTGCCGGCGGCGGGATGGCGGGTTCATGTCTTACATGTCGCGCTCCTCGTCGGCAGGGTCGCATGAATCGCGTTGATCGGATCGACGCGCTAATCCAACCGATGCGCCATTCCCTCGGGGCAGGCTTGGGGGCAACACCGTGCAAGCACTCCCAACGGTGCGAGTGCCGAGAGGGACGATCTCGCGGGCGATGGGCAGGAATCGGCGGAACGTAGCGTCTGGCGGAGTTGGTTTGAACCGCGGTGTCAGGCGTCGTCACGGTCCATCGGTTCGGGATCGTCGCCACGTTCTCCTGTGATGCGTCTCTGTCAGGTCGACCGCTCCAAAACGGCCTCTTCAATGGGCTGATCTGGCCGAAGGTCGGCTGCGCCTCGATCGCCTATGCCGCAACAGCGGCGTCGAAACTTTCTTCCCCTACCGGCTGCGCCGTCATTCCTCGCGAACCAAGAAAGTCCCTCCTTTGCTGTCAGGCCCCTGCGGGGTGCGCCGTCAATCGCCTCCGGCCGGTCGATCGCCATCGAGGCCGCAATGGTGCGGGCTCGGAACAGAGTTCAAGGAGAACTATCATGGCGACCATCGGCACCTTCAAGAAGACCGGCAACAACGAGTTTACCGGCGAAATCGTCACCCTCTCGCTCCAGGCCAAGAACGTCCGGATCGTCCCAGAAGCCAACCGCACCGGCGACAACAGCCCCAGCCACCGCGTCTTTGTTGGCCGGGTGGAAATCGGCGCCGGCTGGTCCAAGCGCTCCAACGAGGGCCGCGATTATCTCGGCCTCAAGCTCGACGATCCGAGCTTCACCGCCCCGATCTACGCCAACCTCTTCGACGACGAGGAAGGCGAAGGCTTCAGCCTCATCTGGTCCCGCCCGAACGGCCGCCGCAACGGCGAGTAAGGCCAGCGCGACGCCCCGCCCGGACAACCCGGGCGGGGCCAAACGCCTGCGCGAACCGAATCAGTTCGCGGCAATGCGATCAAAACCCGGCGTCAAAAAGCCAGAACCGCTGGCCCCGGGCCGCAAGAACGACTATTATAGCCGTAGTTCTAGCGTGCGAGTAGGTCCAAGTGGGAGGTGATCATGCATGATCACCGCCCGACAATCGCGGGCCGCACGCGCGTTGCTGGGTTGGACACAGGAGACGCTCGCTGACAAGGCCCGGGTATCACTGACCGCTTTGAAGCGCCTCGAATCCGACAGCGGACTTGAGGTGTATGAATCGACTCGCGATCAGGTCCGGCGCGCCTTTGAGGCCAGCGGCGTCGTCCTCCTCAACTCCGGCGAAAGCGTGGGAGTGATGCTGGTTCATGGGAAGAAAGACGCCTGACGTCACAGGGTGGAGCGCCATCGCGCGTTCTTCCCGCACCTGTTGCCCGCGACAACGGCACAGCCAAATCATCGTTAACAATCCCCTTCAAAATGGATACATCTATGAATGGGGATCAAAGTGACCAAACACGACTTCCTGGACCAACCGCCAAGCGGGGCATCGCTCACCGCCTATGATCAGGCGCACCTGAAGCTGTACCTGCGTTTGCTCGACGCGGACGCTGAAGGTGCAGATTGGCATGAGGTAGTCGAAGTCGTGTTCGGTCTCGACGCCATCGCCGAACCCCAACGTGCCTTTCAAGTGTACGCCGCCCACCTCGCTCGCGCGAAATGGATGACCGAAAACGGCTTTTGCGAGCTTCTTGGTCCCCGCCTGCACTGAGGTGATGCAGAACCTGCATCACGTTGATCCGACTTCGTTCTTCCCACGCAATACTCAACTTGGGAATGTGACCGCTGCTTGACTCGCGTTGCGTCACAATTGCGCGGAGGCGTTGGAGGATGTCCGAAGATGAAAGTTGGCGGTCGGAGACCGCCTATGACTATATCGACAATCTAAATCCGGGTGACCTTGCATGGGAATTCCTGCGCCGAAACCCCGACTACCGGAAAGCCTATCAGGATCTTGTGTCCAGCGGCCGGCTTTCACTCGAAACGGCGGAAGAATTTGCGAACCTATGGGGGTTGCGATTTCGGCGCCGACCCACTTGTCCCGGCTCACACCCAGCAGATCTTCTGGACCCCACAAATCGACCCTGCTGCAATATTGTTCGCCGCAGGTCCACGTCCTGACGGCTTCTCCATCACTGCCGACGAACTGCGCCTCCGCGCCATATTCCAACACGACCCTTCTCATCTGAGGCTCGACATTCGCGGCGAGCACTATGACGTCACGCTCGCCGACCCGCGCGACGAGAACCCCCTTGCGGCGATGGTCATGTTCGATGACCTCACACCGGACCGACAGAGTGCGCTGACCCGGTTCTGGGACGCGATCAAGGGCAAGCGCGTGCCGATCGACCCTCGAATGACCCCGCAACGCCGCGAGCGTGCGCGACAGATGCTGCGCGCGGTCGATGGACGTCGTGCCGGAGCGACGTATCGATCGATCGGAGAGGCTCTGTTCCCCGGCCATAAGATCGACTCCGCCTCCTGGGCCGGGGACGCGCTCCGCGAAATCACCATCCGGCTGGCGCGCGACGGGATGAAACTCGTCGAGGGTGGCTACCGCTCCCTCCTGCGTCGACCCCGCCGATCATAGCCCGCCGCCGATCGCCTGAGGCGTGTCGAAACTAGATTCCTATCTTCGACATCGTCCGACCCACCGTCTTCACGCCACCGTGCTCTCGAACCGCCGCCTGACGGCAGCGGCCCCCAACGAGACCACGGAGGCTCGACAATGGCCGAAACTACCGCCGGCATCCCGCCACGCTACCTGCGCACGCAGGAAGCCGCTCGCTTCCTCGGACTGTCCGAGCGCACGCTTGAGAAGCACCGTACCTACGGCACCGGCCCGGCCTACCGGAAGCTCGGCGGCCGAGTCGTCTACGCCATCGAAGATCTCCAGACCTGGGCGGATCGCGGCCTCGTTAGCTCGACCTCCGACCCGCGCGGTACGGTTCTCCCCGCAAAGCGGCAGGAGCCTTCGGACCGCCGCTTCGCCGGCCGCCAGCCGCGCTGAGACGACCTGCCATGTCGTCCCGTCACACACAGCATGACGAGCGCGCGCAGCTCGATCTGTTTCGGGCGCTGCCCGGCGATCTCGCGCCGCGCGACGCGCAGGACCTCATGGCCTATCCATTCTTCTCGCTTGCCAAGTCGAAGCGCCTGGCGCCGATCGACTTCAAGGCGGGTTCGGTAAAGATCCGCGTCGAAGCCGTGCCCGAACACGGCATGGCGACGATCTGGGACGCCGATGTCCTGATCTGGGCGGCTTCGCAGATCGTCGAAGCGCGTGACGTCGGCTTGCGGCCGTCGCGCCTGATGGCGACCACCCCCTATGAAATTCTGAACTTCATCGGCCGCGGCGTGTCGCTGCGCGACTACGACCGCCTGAAGGCTGCGCTCGACCGGCTGCAATCGACCACCATCGCGACCTCGATCCGCCAGCCCACCGAGCGGCGAATGCACCGCTTCTCCTGGATCAACGAATGGAAGGAGCGCGCCGATCACCGCGGCCGGCCGCTCGGGCTCGAGCTGATCGTCCCCGACTGGTTCTACGGCGCAGTTCTCGACGACGCGCTCGTGCTGACGATCGATCGCAAATACTTCGATCTCACTGGCGGGCTGGAGCGCTGGCTTTACCGCCTGGTGCGTAAGCACGGCGGCAAGCAGGAATTCGGCTGGAGCTTCGATTTCCCTCATCTCCACGCCAAGTCGGGCAGCCTCTCGCCGCTCAAGCACTTCGCCTACGACCTGCGCGACATCGTCCGGCGCCAGCCGCTGCCGGGCTACCGGCTCACCATCGAGCAATGCCTTGGCGGGCCGGAAATCCTGTCCTTCGCACCAACCGATCCGGACGCGCTCGGCATCCCGCGCCGCCGCCGCCGCTCGACAAGTCACCCTGGGGATAAGCTGTGAATCATCTCGTGCTATCAGGGACCGGCACTATCGTGCCATCGGGGACCGGACTCTCGTGCTATCGGGGACCGGAATCGCCGATTCATCACGCTGAATCAGCAGCTTGCGAGCGCCGTAACTTATCTAACCTAGATTCCTACGGAATCTTTCTAACGGAACCCGGTTTTTCGACCGCTGTGGACGAGTCCCTGATCGCCGGGAGACCGTCATGATCGTCGCGTTCCTCAACCAGAAGGGCGGTGTCGGGAAGACGACGCTGGCGCTGCATCTCGCCGGCGAATGGGCGCGCTGCGGCAAGCGCGTCACATTGATCGACGCCGACCCCCAGGGCTCGGCGCTGGACTGGTCGCAGCAACGCAACCGGGAGGGATTGCAGCGGCTCTTCGGTGTCGTCGGCCTGGCGCGCGACACGCTCCACCGTGAAGCGCCGGAGCTGGCGCGCGACGTCGATCACGTCGTCATCGACGGACCGCCGCGTGTCGCTGGCCTGATGCGCTCTGCGCTGCTGGCTGCCGACCTCGTGCTGATCCCGGTGCAGCCATCGCCGCTCGACGGTTGGGCTTCCGCCGAGATGCTGACGCTGCTCAGCGAAGCGCGGATCTATCGACCGGATCTCAAGGCGCGGTTCGTGCTGAACCGCTGTGCGGCCCGCACGATCCTCGCCCGCGACACCGCCGAGACGCTCGCGGAGCACGATCCGCCGCCGCTCCTGACCACCATCGGCCAGCGCATCGCATTCGCCGATGTCGTGCAGACCGGGCGGCTCGCGGCCGAGCAGGACGACTCGTCGCCCGCCGCGCGGGAGATCGCCGCGCTCGCAGCCGAAGTCATGAGGATCGGGACATGAGCGAGCGCTCCTCGAAACGCAGCTTCGCGGCCCGCCCGGCCGATCCGGAAAGCTGGATCAAGGCGCCAGACCGTCCGTCGCCCCGCGTGGAGGCTACCGCCGACTTCACGGCCAGGCTGACGATCGACGTCACCGCCGACATGCGCGGCCGGATCAAGATCGCCGCATTCCAGCGCGGACAGACCGTCGCCGACATGCTGCGCGCGCTGTTCGAACGCGAGTTCCCAACCAGTGAAGGAGAGCCCCGATGATCGGTGTCGCCGACACGTCGCTGCGCAGCGGCTTGCCGTCTTCGCCCGCGGCCGATGTCCTGACCCAGGTCGAACTGACATGGATCGAGAAGAAAATCGAATTCTGGATCAGGTTCGGCCGCGAGGTCGCGGAACAGATCATCGACCGCCGCCGACGCGTCGTGTCGTTCGCGCCGGACAGCGTCTTCGCCTTCGTTCGCTGGACCTCGAATGATTTCGGCACCGCGCTGTCGCGCCTCGACATAGTGCGCGCCGTAAGTGTCGGCGAGCCCTGCCAGACGCTGCCGTTCGTGCGCGCCGGCGGCGACATCCTGTTGCGCGCGGATGGATGGCCGAAGGTCGAGCGCGTGCTCCAGTTCATCGACGCGATCGAGGCGCGGGGCATCGACGCGATGGACGTTTCGCCGGAACACTGGCGACACGTCCACAACCGCCTGACCGTCGGTGAAGCACCGCGCGCCTACGACGCGCAGCAGCATCGCGCCTTCCTCCTGCGCCGGAGGATCATGCCATGAGCCGCTTTGCCTATGTCATGACGACCTACCTGGCGGTGATGCTGATGGGCATCCTCTCGATCGTATCATTTGCGCCGAAGCTGATCTGGAATGCCTCCGCCAGCACGCCGATCGGCCTGTATGCGATAGACGCGCCTGGACGGCTCGATGTCACGGATCTGGTTGCGGTCCGCGCGCCAGAACCGCTCGCGACCTTCCTCTCGGACGGCGGATATCTCCCGCGCGGCGTGCCTCTCATGAAGCACGTCGCAGCGCTTCCTGGGCAGCGCATTTGCCGGAACGGCAACGCGATCACCGTCGACGGCATCGCCATGGGAGATGCCCTCGACCACGACCGTCGCGGGCGACCATTGCCCATCTGGCAGGGATGCCGCGTCGTCGCTGACGGCGAACTCTTCCTGATGAACTGGCAGGTCCGCGACAGTCTGGACGGACGCTATTTCGGCCCGCTTCCCACCAGCTCCGTCATCGGTCGGGCCACCCCTCTCTACACCGACGAGGACAGCGATGGCCGCTTCGTCTGGCGCGCGCCGACGCGGTGACGGCGCGCCCACGACCTTGTCCACCGCATAGCCAAGGAGAAACTCATGTCCCTGATCGGTCAATTCACGCGCACCAAGAGCGGCTATGCGGGTCGCGTCCGCACGCTCACCATCGATGCCGAATTGGTGCTCGTGCCGGCAGAGAGTTCCGATGCCGAGAATGCGCCCGACTTCCGCATCCATCTCGGCCCCGACGACGACGGCCCGGAGATCGGCGCGGGATGGAAGCGCACCGGCGAGAAGGCCGGCGACTACGTTTCGCTGCAGATCGACGATCCGACCTTTGGTCATCCGATCCGCGCCAATCTCTTCCAGTCGGTCGACGACAAGTCCGCCTGGGGACTGAGCTGGAATCGCCCGCCGAAGCGCGGGGAGCGGGACTGAGCGATGTCTCTCATTTGTCACGCGTCTGTCGTCGGAGGGAGCATCCCCCTCCGGCGCACAGCCTTCCTTCTCCTTTCCGGCCTGCTTCTGGCCGCGCCGCTTTGCCCATCGGCGAACGCGCAGGAGACCCCCGCCGAACGCTCGTCACGCGTCGATCCCTATGCCGTCTTCGTAACCGAAGCGGCGCAGCGGTTCGGCATTCCCGAGGCGTGGATTCGGGCGGTCATGCGCGTCGAAAGCCGGGGTGATGTGCGCGCCGTCTCGCCGAAGGGTGCGATGGGCCTGATGCAGATCATGCCCGATACCTGGGCCAGCCTTCGCGCCCGTCACGGCCTCGGCTCGAACCCATACGATCCACGCGACAACATTCTGGCGGGCGCGGCGTATCTGCGCGAGATGCACGACCGCTACGGTTCGCCGGGCTTCCTCGCCGCCTACAATGCTGGTCCCGGGCGCTACGAAGAGTATCTCGCCGGCCGTCCATTGCCCGCCGAAACGCGCGCCTATGTCGCCATGCTCGCGCCCGTTCTCGGCGGCGGTGAGAACATCGTCCCTGTCATGGTGGCGACCGCCGATCCGCTCGCCTGGACCCGTGCGCCGCTCTTCGTCGTGCAGTCATCTGGCAGCGGGAGTGTCGTTCCGGTGCATCGTGAAAGCGAGCCGGATGACGCGATAACACCAGCCCCAGCGCGCGATCAAAGCGCGATTGCGCCACGCACCGATGGGCTGTTCGTCGCTCGCAATGCCTCCGGTGTCCCGCGATGACCGCGTTCGCACCTGATCGGGCAATGGCATGCTCTGGCGGACGGATGGCGGTCCGAGGAGGAGGAGCAGGCAACACAACCGCACGATGGCGAGATAAAAGCGCGCGAGGTGCGGCTTGGTGCGGTCGTGTGTTTTCAGAGACTTATGGCGCATTTGCGCGAGGTGCGCCTGATCGGCGCAGCCTGCGCATCCGCCATTTCGCCAAGGATTTCCGCGCGTTTGCACGATGTGCGGGGTCCCGGCGATGAGCGGCGAGGACGATTTCCGCATCCGGCCGGGCCGCATCCGATCCACCCGCGCACAACAGGCGCGGCCCTTCATCGCCCAGGCGCTGGCGGCCGCCCAGCGCGCCGGCGGCAGCGTCTCGCGCTCCGGCAAGATCAGCTCGGGCAACCGCTCGCGGTTCGGCCGCGGCCAGCGCGCGACGGTGCAGGCCAATCGTCTGCTCACCAGCCGATCGCGCAACACGGTGATCAAGACCCGCGTCGTCCGGCACTCAGCGCGGGCCGCGCCGCTCGCCGCGCACCTCAGCTATCTCCGGCGCGAGGGCGTCACCCGGGATGGGGAGAAGGCCCGGCTGTTCGGACCGGAGACTGAGGACGCCGACCCCAAGGCTTTCGCCGAGCGCACCCAGGACGATCGCCACCACTTCCGCTTCATCGTCTCGCCCGAGGACGCGACCGAGATGTCCGACCTCAAGACCTTCGCCCGCGACCTGATGGGGCAGATGGAGACCGACCTCGGCACAAAGCTCGATTGGGTCGGGGTCGATCACTGGAATACCGACAATCCCCACGTCCATATCATCCTGCGCGGGCGCACCGATGACGGCCAGGACCTCGTCATCTCGCGCGACTACATCAAGGAAGGCATGCGCGCCCGCGCGCAGGACCTCGTCACGCAGGAGCTGGGGCCGCGCACCGATCACGAGATCCGCCGCAATCTCCAACGTCAGATCGACGCCGAGCGCTGGACTAATCTCGACCGGCAACTTGCCCGCGACAGCTATCGCACCGGCGTCGTCGATCTCGCCCCGCACCCCGACCGCCAGCCCGACGAATTCCACGCGATGAAGGTCGGCCGCCTGCGGAAGCTGGAGACGCTCGGCCTCGCCGATCAGGTCGGCCCCGGCCAATGGGTCGTGACCGAGCATGCCGAGGCGACGTTGCGCGAGCTGGGCGAGCGTGGCGACATCATCAAGCGCATCCATCGCGGCCTGACCGAGCGCGGCATCGAGCGCGGCGCCGCCAGCTATGTGCTCGCCGGCGAGAGCGTCAACGACCCGGTCATCGGGCGGTTGGTCGATCGCGGTCTCGATGACGAGCTGAAGGGCACGGCCTATGCCGTGGTCGACGGCACGGACGGACGCACCCATCACATCAAGCTGCCCGACCTCGACGCCGCCGGCGACAGCGCGCCGGGCTCGATCGTCGAGCTGCGCAAATTCGACGACGCGCAAGGCCGCCGCCGCGTCGCGCTCGCCGTCCGCTCCGACCTCGACATCTCCGCCCAAGTCCATGCGACCGGCGCAACCTGGCTCGACCGGCAGGCTATCGCCCGCGATCCCGTTGCCCTCGGAGGCGGCGGCTTCGGCGCCGAGGTGCGCCAGGCGATGGACAGGCGGGCCGAACATCTCGTTGGTCAGGGCCTTGCCGAGAGGCAGACACGCGGCGTCAGCTTCTCCCCCGGGCTGATCGACACGCTGAGGCAGCGCGAGGTCGAGGCCCTTGGCGAAAAGCTCGCGGCCGAGACCGGCCGACAATTTTCGAAGGCCGCAACGGGCGAGTATGTGGCGGGCACTTACCGCCAGCGCTTCGCCCTCGCCTCGGGCCGCTTCGCCATGATCGACGACAGCCTCGGCTTCCAGCTCGTGCCTTGGTCGCCATCCCTCGAACGCCAGATCGGCCAGCATGTCTCCGGCGTGTCGCGCGGCGCAGGCGGCGTCGACTGGAGCTTCGGCCGCAACCGTGGCCTCGGCATGTAGCCCAATCAAGCAAGGAGTGCCCGCCATGTCGGCGACCAAGATCCTCTGGGGCCAGATCCTCACCGTCTTCCTCATCATCGTCATGACAACCTGGGCGGCGACGCAGTGGACGGCCTATCGGCTCGGCTTCCAACCACAGCTCGGACTCCCCTGGTTCGAGCTGGCCGGCTGGCCAATCTACTATCCACCGGCCTTCTTCTGGTGGTGGTATTTCTACGATGCCTATGCCCCGCCGATCTTCATCGAGGGCGCCTATATCGCCGCGTCCGGCGGCTTCATCTCCATCGCCGTCGCGATCGGCATGTCCGTCTGGAGGGCGCGTGAGGCCAAGAACGCCGAGACGTTCGGCTCCGCCCGATGGGCCGTCGCCCGCGAAGTGAGCGCCGCTGGCCTGCTGGGCGCGGATGGCGTCATCCTGGGGAAGTTCGATCGGGACTATCTCCGCCACGATGGTCCCGAGCATGTGCTGTGCTTTGCGCCCACCCGATCCGGCAAGGGCGTCGGCCTGGTCGTGCCATCGCTGCTGACCTGGCCTGGCTCGGCGATCGTCCACGACATCAAAGGGGAGAACTGGCAACTCACCGCCGGCTTCCGCGCGCGTCATGGTCGCGTGCTGCTGTTCGATCCGACGAACGCGAAGTCCGCCGCCTACAATCCTCTGCTCGAGGTCCGCCGCGGCGAATGGGAGGTCCGCGACGTCCAGAATATCGCCGACATCCTGGTCGACCCGGAGGGCTCGCTGGAGAAACGGAACCACTGGGAAAAAACCAGCCACGCATTGCTGGTCGGCGCCATCCTGCACGTCCTCTACGCCGAGGCCGACAAGACCTTGGCTGGCGTTGCCGCCTTCCTCTCCGACCCGAAGCGGCCGATCGATTCAACGCTCGCCGCCATGATGAGGACGGCGCATCTCGGCGAGGCCGGACCGCATCCGGTGATCGCCAGCGCCGCGCGCGAGCTGCTGAACAAATCCGACAACGAGCGGTCCGGCGTGCTGTCCACCGCGATGTCGTTCCTCGGCCTCTATCGCGATCCTGTCGTCGCCGAGGTCACACGCCGCTGCGACTGGCGCATCGTCGATATCGTCGGCAGCAAGCATCCGACCACGCTCTACCTCGTGGTGCCGCCGTCGGACATCAACCGGACCAAGCCGCTGATCCGGCTGATCCTCAATCAGATCGGCCGGCGGCTCACGGAGGATCTGAAGGCGAAGGGCAACCGCCATCGCCTTCTCCTGATGCTCGACGAATTTCCGGCGCTCGGCCGCCTCGACTTCTTCGAGAGCGCCCTGGCGTTCATGGCCGGTTACGGTCTCAAAGCCTTCCTCATCGCCCAGTCGCTGAATCAGATCGAGAAGGCCTATGGGCCAAATAATTCGATCCTCGATAATTGCCATGTGCGCGTCAGCTTCGCGACCAATGACGAACGGACCGCCAAACGTGTCTCGGACGCGCTCGGCACCGCGACCGAGATGCGCGCGATGAAGAACTATGCCGGTCACCGCCTGTCGCCCTGGCTCGGCCACATGATGGTCTCGCGCTCGGAAACAGCCCGGCAACTGATGACGCCTGGCGAGATCATGCAGCTTCCGCCTTCCGACGAGATCGTCATGGTTGCCGGTACGCCACCGATCCGCGCGAAGAAAGCGCGGTACTATGAGGATCGCCGGTTTCAGGAGCGCATCGTAACGCCGCCGAACCTGGTGAAACCGACAACGGCACGGCCCGATGACTGGAGCGCGCTGCCGCTTCCAGCGGCGCCGACCGTGTCGATCGCGACCAACGGCGAGCATGGATCGGAGGATGAGGATACGACCGACTCCGAGCGCCGGCATCAGCCGGAACTGAGCCGCGCAAAGCCCGTCGAGCCAAGGCAGCCCATCGAAAACGAATTTGAGATCGATCCTCGCGATGACGCCGACGAGGACGCCGCACGTCTCTCGAGGATGAATCAGACCATGCGCCAGGTCGCACGCCAAGCATCGCTCGATCCCGGCGACGGTATCGAGCTTTAGGAGGCACCATGGCAAAGCCTCCCAAAAAGCAGCGGCTATCGGTGTATCTCGAACCCGACGTCATGAAGGCGCTCGCCGCGCACGCCGCCCGGCGCGATCAATCCCTCTCGCTGATCGCGGAAGCTGGCATCGCCTCCTTCCTGTCGCCCGACGCTGCCGAACGGCAGGAGGCGGCTACGACGAAACGGCTCGACCAGCTCGACCGGCGAATGGCGCGTATGGAGCGTGATCTTGGAATCGCCGTCGAAACGCTGGCCGTCTTCATCCGATTCTGGCTGACGACGAACCCGCCGCTCCCCGAGCCCGCCCAGGCAGCGGCGCGCGCCAAAGCCGGCGAGCGCTACGAAGCGTTCGTCACCGCGCTCGGCCGGCGACTCGCTCACGGGCCCAAGCTACGGCAAGAGATTTCCGAGGACATCACGCCCGCGCACGACGCGGATTAATCACGGCCACGTCCACTTCAAGTATTCCGGCGTTCCGCCGTTTCCCTGTATTTGTACGCCACAGTACGACGACCACATTATGGTTGTTGTCAGGCCATGATTTCTGCCTCTTCTACTCATCCCCGATCCAGGGCCGCATGTCGCGGTCCCGCAAGAGAACGGGGACGACGTGGCGGCCACTCACCAGAAATCGGAGGCGATCCTTCGCGGCGCGCGCATGCTGCGCACGGCCCTCGGGCCGGCGATCGCCCGGTTTCTGGAAGACCCCGCGATCGTCGAGGTGATGCTCAACCCCGATGGGCGGCTCTGGGTCGACCGGCTTTCCGAAGGACTTTCCGACACGGGAGAGCTGCTGTCGCCGTCGGACGGCGAGCGGATCATCCGCCTCGTCGCCCATCATGTCGGCGCGGAGGTTCATCCCGGCGCCCCGCGTGTCTCGGCCGAGCTGCCCGAGACGGGAGAGCGGTTCGAGGGGCTGTTGCCTCCCGTGGTGTCCGCGCCGGCCTTCGCGATCCGCAAGCCCGCCGTCGCCGTCTTCACGCTCGACGATTACGTCGCCGCCGGGATCATGGCGGGCGGTCAGGCCGAGACGCTGCGCCAGGCCGTCGCCGACCGCCGCAACATTCTGGTCGCCGGCGGGACGTCGACAGGCAAGACCACGCTTACCAACGCGCTGCTAGCCGAGGTCTCGAAGACCTCCGACCGCGTCGTGCTGATCGAGGATACGCGCGAGCTGCAATGCGCCGCGCCAAATCTGGTCGCGATGCGGACCAAGGACGGCGTCGCCTCGCTCTCCGATCTGGTTCGCTCTTCGCTTCGCCTGCGCCCCGACCGCATCCCGATTGGAGAGGTGCGCGGCGCCGAGGCGCTCGATCTGTTGAAGGCCTGGGGCACCGGCCACCCCGGCGGCGTCGGAACGATCCACGCCGGCACCGCCATCGGCGCGCTGCGTCGGATGGAGCAGCTCATCCAGGAAGCCGTCGTCACCGTCCCGCGCGCGCTGATCGCCGAAACGATCGATCTCGTCGCCGTGCTCTCCGGCCGCGGCGCCTCGCGCCGGCTCGCCGAACTCGCCCGCATCGAGGGTCTCGGCCCCGACGGCGACTACCGCGTCACCCCCGCAAGCCAGCCCCTCACAGGAGACCCGTCATGATCCAGCATGCTTTGCGCATCCGCCGCCATATCGCCACGGCGGTGTCCGTCAGTTTTCTCACGCTGGCGCTCGCGCCGGCCGCCCACGCCTCCGGCTCGTCGATGCCCTGGGAGGCACCGCTGCAATCGATCCTCGAATCGATCGAGGGGCCGGTCGCCAAGATCATCGCGGTGATGATCATCATCATCACCGGCCTGACGCTCGCCTTCGGCGATACGTCGGGCGGCGCGCGTCGTCTGATCCAGATCGTCTTCGGCCTGTCGATCGCCTTCGCCGCATCGAGCTTCTTCCTGTCGTTCTTCTCGTTCGGCGGCGGAGCGCTCGTCTGATGGCCGACGGCGCGGACCATGGCGGCGAGTTGCCGGGCTTCTCGGTCCCGGTCCATCGGGCGCTGACCGAGCATATCCTGCTCGGCGGCGCTCCGCGCTCGCTCGCCATCCTCAACGGCACGCTGGCGGCCGCGCTCGGCCTGGGCCTGCGCCTCTGGCTGGTCGGCCTCGGCCTCTGGGCTGTCGGGCATTTCGCAGCCGTCTGGGCTGCCAAGCGCGATCCGCAGTTCGTCGACGTCGTGCGCAAGCATCTGCGCATCCCCGGCCACCTGTCGGTCTGAGGAGCGACGCCGATGATGAACCTCGCCGAATATCGCAACCGCAATACGCGGCTCGCCGACTTCCTGCCCTGGGTGGCGCTGGTCGGCGAAGGCATCGTGCTGAACAAGGACGGCAGCCTGCAGCGCACCGCGCGCTTCCGCGGCCCCGACCTCGACAGCGCCGTGCCGGCCGAACTGGTCGCTGTCGCCGGCCGGCTCAACAACGCCTTCCGTCGCCTCGGCTCCGGCTGGGCCATCTTCGTCGAAGCGCAGCGCCATGGCGCCGCGACCTATCCGGCCAGCGTGTTCGCCGACAGCGCATCCGGCCTGGTCGACGCGGAACGCAAGGCAGATTTCGAAGAGGCCGGCGCGCATTTCGAGTCCAGCTACTTCCTGACCTTCCTTTATCTGCCGCCGGCCGAGGACGCCGCACGGGCCGAGACCTGGCTCTACGAGGGCCGCGATCACACCGGCGTCGACGCGCACGAGATCCTGCGCGGTTTCGCCGACCGCACCGATCGCATCCTCCAGCTTATCGACGCCTTCATGCCGGAATGCGCCTGGCTCGATGACGGCGAGACGCTGACCTATCTGCACTCGACCGTCTCAACGAAGCGGCATCGCGTCCGCGTCCCCGAGACGCCGATGTATCTCGATGCGCTGCTCGCCGATCAGCCGCTGACCGGCGGGCTCGAACCCCGGCTCGGCGACGCGCATGTCCGCATCCTCACCATAGTCGGCTTTCCGACCGCAACCACGCCCGGCATCCTCGACGAGCTGAACCGGCTGGCCTTTCCGTATCGCTGGTCGACGCGGGCAGTCCTCCTCGACAAGACCGACGCCACCAAGCTGCTGACCAAGATCCGGCGGCAATGGTTCGCCAAGCGCAAATCGATCGCCGCCATCCTGAAGGAGGTGATGACCAACGAGGCCTCCGCCCTCGTGGACACCGATGCGTCCAACAAGGCGGCCGATGCCGACATGGCGTTGCAGGAGCTGGGCGCCGATTATGCCGGCCAGGCCTATGTGACCGCGACGATCACTGTCTGGGACGATGATCCGCGCATCGCCGCCGAGAAGCTGCGGATGGTCGAGAAGGTCATCCAGGGCCGCGACTTCACCGCGATGCCCGAGACGATCAACGCTGTGGACGCCTGGCTCGGCTCGCTGCCCGGCCATGTCTACGCCAATTTCCGCCAACCCCCGATCAACACACTGAATCTCGCCCACATGATCCCGCTGTCGGCGGTGTGGGCGGGACCGGAACGGGACGAGCATTTTGCAGCACCCCCACTGCTCTTCGGCAAAACCGAAGGCTCGACCCCGTTCCGGCTTTCCATCCATGTCGGCGATGTCGGCCATACGCTGATCGTCGGCCCCACAGGCGCCGGCAAGTCGGTGCTGCTGGCGCTGATGGCGTTGCAGTTCCGGCGCTATCGGCAATCCCAGGTCTTCGCTTTCGATTTCGGTGGCTCGATCCGGGCAGCCGCGCTCGCCATGCGTGGCGACTGGCACGATCTCGGCGGCGGCCTCACCGAAGGCTCAGACGACAGCGTGTCGCTTCAGCCGCTCGCGCGCATCGACGATGTCGCTGAGCGTGCATGGGCCTCCGACTGGCTGGTCGCGATCCTAATGCGCGAGAGCGTGGCCGTAACGCCGGAGGTGAAGGAGCATCTCTGGTCGGCCTTGTTCTCGCTGGCATCGGCGCCAATCACCGAGCGGACGCTGACGGGATTGTCCGTCCTACTCCAGTCCAACGATCTCAAGCAGGCGCTGCGACCTTATTGCGTCGGCGGTCCCTATGGTCGGCTGCTCGACGCCGAGGCCGAGCATCTGGGCGAAGCCAATGTTCAGGTCTTCGAAACCGAAGGGTTGATCGGCACCGGCGCCGCTGCCGCCGTGCTTGCCTATCTCTTCCACCGCATCGAGGACCGCCTCGACGGGCGGCCGACGCTGTTGATCGTCGATGAAGGCTGGCTCGCCCTCGACGATGAGGGCTTTGCGGGCCAGCTCCGCGAATGGCTGAAGACGCTGCGCAAGAAGAACGCCAGCGTCATCTTCGCTACGCAGTCGCTGTCGGACATCGACGGATCGGCGATCGCGCCGGCCATCATCGAGAGCTGTCAGACCCGCATCCTGTTGCCGAACGAACGCGCGATCGAGCCGCAGATCACGGCCATCTATCGCCGCTTCGGCCTCAACGATCGCCAGATCGAGATCCTCGCACGGGCGATGCCCAAGCGCGATTACTACTGCCAGTCCCGGCGCGGCAACCGGCTGTTCGAGCTGGGCCTGTCCGATGTCGCATTGGCGCTCTGCGCCGCCTCATCGAAGCAGCACCAGGCGCTCATCGCGGAAGTCCATGCCCGCAGCGGCACGGACGGCTTCCTTGTCGAGTGGCTTGCCGAAAACCGGCTCGCCTGGGCTGCCGACCTCATCGCCGACCTCACCAACGTCACTCCCCAAACCGATCCGGAGGCACGCCCATGACCCGTTCCGTTCATTCCCGCTCGCGCGTGCTGCGCATGACCGCAGCGCTGCTGACGGCTTCCGTCGCCGTGATGCCGTTTATGGCGCCGCCCGCCCACGCGCAGTTTGGCGGGATCGTCTACGACCCCACCAACTACGCCCAGAATCTTCTGACCGCCACGCGAGCGCTTCAGCAGATCAACAACCAGATCACGTCGCTTCAGAACGAGGCGACCGGTCTGATCAATCAGGCTCGCAACCTTACGAGCCTGCCGTTTTCGTCTCTCCAGCAGCTCCAGCAGTCCGTTCAGCGCACGCAACAGCTTTTGGGCGAAGCGCAACGCATCGCATACAACGTGCAGAACATCGATCAGGCGTTCCGCACGACCTACGGCAATGCGTCGATTTCGTCCTCGGACCAGCAGCTCGTGGCCGGTGCGCGCGAGCGCTGGCAGAACACCGTCGGCGGCCTACAGGACGCCATGCGCGTCCAGGCGGGCGTCGTGGGTAACATCGACACGAACCGGACCCAGATGTCAGCGCTGGTCGGCCAGAGCCAGGGCGCGACGGGCGCGCTGCAGGCGACACAGGCCGGCAACCAACTTTTGGCGTTGCAAGCGCAGCAGCTCGCGGACCTCACGGCCGTCGTCGCCGCAAACGGTCGCGCGCAGAGCCTGTCCGAGGCCGAGCGCTCGGCCGCAGCCGAACAGGGCCGCGAGCAGCGCCGTCGATTCCTGACGCCGGGCAGCGGCTACCAGCCGGGCAACGCCCGCATGTTCCCGAACGGCAACTGAGGACGCGGTCATGGACGGCAAGATGCTCGCCCGGCTTGGCGCCGTCGTGTTCGTCGCGGTCGCGATCACCGCGACCGCGATCGAGATGAGCCGGAAAGAGGAAGCGTCCGAGGCCTGGCCGTCCGGCCGGACCACTCAGGCGCAGGCTGATCCGCTGCGCGACGAGTTGATCCGCTGCCAGGCGCTTGGCGAAGCGGGGCCCCGCGATCCGGCCTGCCTGCGGGCCTGGGCGGAGAACCGCAACCGCTTCCTCGCCCCTGGCGCGCGACCTGCCGAGCGACTGCCGGACATGCCGCCAGCGCCGCGAGACAGCGCCGCTCCCCAATGGGATCGCACCGATCAGCCGGCCTTGGAACCCGCCGCACCGATCGCGCCGCCGCAGCTCGACGAGGCGAGATAACATCATGGGCGGCACCGGCGTCATCGACCATTTCCTTGAGGTCTTCACCCGCTACATCGACAGCGGATTCGGGTTGCTCAGCGGCGAAGTCGCCTTCATTGCCACCACCCTGATCGTCATCGACGTGACGCTCGCCGCGCTGTTCTGGTCGTGGGGCGCCGACGACGACATCATGGCCCGCCTGGTGAAGAAGACGCTGTTCGTCGGCGTCTTCGCCTACATCATCGGCAACTGGAACAACCTCGCCCGGATCATCTTCGAAAGTTTCGCCGGGCTCGGCCTGAAAGCCAGCGGGACGAGCTTCACCACGGCTGATCTAATGCGCCCCGGCAAGGTGGCACAGACCGGTCTCGACGCCGGACGACCGCTGCTCGACTCGATTTCCAGCCTCATGGGCTATTGGTCGTTCTTCGAGAACTTCATCCAGATCGCCTGTATGTTCCTGGCCTGGGCGCTGGTGTTGCTCGCCTTCTTCATCCTCGCCATCCAGCTCTTCGTCACGCTCATCGAGTTCAAGCTGACGACGCTCGCGGGCTTCGTGCTGATCCCGTTCGGCCTGTTCGGCAAATCGGCCTTCATGGCCGAACGCGTGCTTGGCAACGTCATCTCTTCCGGCATCAAGGTTTTGGTCCTCGCCGTCATCATCGGCATCGGCTCGACCCTCTTCTCCGAGTTCACCGCCGGTTTCGGCGGGGCAACCCCCACCATCGACGAGGCGATGGCCATCGTGCTCGCCGCGCTGTCGCTGCTCGGCCTGGGCATCTTCGGTCCCGGTATCGCCAGTGGTCTCGTCTCCGGCGGCCCGCAGCTCAGCGCCGGCGCAGCGGTCGGCACGGGCATCGCCGCGGGCGGCATGGTCGCGCTCGGCGCGGGCGCCGTCGGCGCCGCCGCCTCCGGTGGTGCTGCCTTGGCCGGTGGCGCAGCCGCTGCCGCCCGCGGCGGCGCGGCGATCGCCGGTGGCGCATCCACCGCCTACAGCCTCGGAGCAGCCGGCCAGTCCGGCGCCGCTGGCGTCGCGTCCGGGCTCGGCGGCGTTGCCCGCGCTGGCGGTAGCGCGGCCGTCTCGCCCCTGCGCCGCGCTGCGTCGCGCGCCGCCGAAAGCATGCGCTCCAGCTTCAACGCTGGCGGCAAGGCCGCCTTCGAGGCGACGGGCGGCACGTCCACTGCGGGCTCGATCGGCGGTGACGCGGCCGGTGACGGCGCCGCTGCCGCCGGTTCCGCGAGCGCCGGCGGTCCGCCGGCCTGGGCGCAGCGGATGCGCCGCTCGCAGCACATGACCCATGCCGTCCAGGCCACGGCCCATGCCGTCCGCTCCGGCGACGCCCATGGCGGCGGCTCTTCCGTCAATCTTTCCGAAGGCGATCGCTGATGTTCAAACGACCCTCCACCCATTACGGCAAAGCCCCCGAGCCGGAGACGCCCTATCAGCGCGCCGCCCAGGTCTGGGATGAACGCATCGGCGCCTCGCGCCTGCAGGCCAAGAACTGGCGAACGATGGCGTTCGGTTCGCTGATCCTGTCGGCCGGCTTCGCCACCGCGCTTGTCGTGCAGTCGGCGCGGGGGACGATTGTGCCCTGGGTGGTGCAGGTCGATCGACTTGGCCAAGCCCAGGCCGTCGCGCCTGCCGTCGCCGACTATCGGCCGACCGATCCGCAAATCGCCTTCCACCTCGCGCGTTTCATCGAGCAGGTCCGCTCGATTCCCGCCGACGCGATCATCGTCCGCCAGAATTGGCTGCGCGCCTACGACTTCGCAACCGATCGCGGGGCCATGGCTCTCAACGACTATGCCCGATCGAACGACCCGTTCGCGAAGGTCGGCCGCCAGCAGATCGCGGTCGACGTCTCCAGCGTCATTCGCGCGTCCCCCGACAGCTTCCGCGTTGCCTGGGTCGAGCGCCGCTATGAGAACGGTCAGCTCGCCGAGACTACGCGCTGGACCGCGATCCTGACGATCGTGGTGCAGATCCCGCGCAACGCCGACCGGCTCAGGGCGAACCCGCTCGGCATCTACGTCAACGCCATCAACTGGTCACGGGAGCTTGGGCAATGAAGCCGTCTTTCCGTAAAGCCGGAAATCCGGCTTCACACATCATCGCATCTCCGGGTCCGCGCAGATGCGTATTGCCGTTCGTGCTATTGGCGACGACCGCGCTCGCCGGCTGCGCCACTACCAATCCGCCGCCGGAAATCTCCTACGACAACGCGGCCCCGGCCGTGCAGACGGTCGATCCACCAGCGCCCGTCACCGTGGTCGAACTGCCACGTCCGCTGCCGCTGCCTGGTCAGTTGCAACGCGTCGAGCCGTCCCGGCGCACGCCGGAGCCTGCCGATCCCACGGCAAGGGTGAACCAAGCCAACGCCGCCGCTCGGATCCAGCCGGTGCGCGACGGCTTCATCAACTCGATGCAGGTCTATCCGTTCACGCAAGGAGCGCTCTACCAAGTCTATACCGCCGTCGGCCAGATCACCGACATCGCGCTGCAGCCGGGCGAGCAGCTCGTCGGCTCCGGTCCCGTTGCCGCGGGCGACACCGTTCGCTGGATTATCGGCGACACCGAGAGCGGATCTGGCGCAACCCGCCAGATCCATATCCTCGTGAAACCCACGCGCGCCGAACTGATGACGAACCTCGTCATCAACACCAACCTGCGCACCTATCATATGGAGCTTCGCTCGACGGAGCGGACCTATATGGCGTCGGTCTCGTGGCAATACCCGCAGGACCAGCTCATCGCGCTGCGCCGACAAAACGCCGAGGCGCAGGCCGCCCAGCCGGTGGCGAGCGGCGTCGATCTCGCCAACGTCAGTTTCCGCTATGCCATCGACGGCGACCGTGCGCCGTGGCGGCCGCTGCGCGCCTTCGACGACGGCCGTCAGGTCTTCATCGAGTTTCCCCGCGGGATCGGCCAGGGCGAAATGCCGCCGCTGTTCGTCGTCGGACCCGAGGGTAACACCTCCGAGCTGGTGAACTACCGGGTCCGCGGCAACCACATGATCGTCGACCGGCTCTTCGCCGCCGCCGAGCTGCGGTTCGGCTCCGGCGATCGCCAGAAGCGCGTCCGCATCACCCGCACCGACGGGAGGCCGGCGTCGTGAGCGAGAACGAGCCCCCGAACGAGCACACGTCGGCCGACGATACGCAACCCTTGACCGGCGAGCCGGCCAGCGCCGCACCGATGCGGCTGCGCGCCGAGCCGCCGCGTGTCACCCGACTATCGCGTAAAGTCCTCGCGGGAATCGGCCTCGTCGCCAGCGTCGGGCTCGGCGGTGCTCTCGTCTATGCGCTTCAGACCCGCGATGGCGCCCGCCCGAACGAGGAACTCTATTCGACGGACAACCGCTCGACCGCCGATGGGCTCGCCGGATTGCCGCGCGACTACAGCGGCGTGCCTCGCCTCGGACCGCCCCTGCCGGGCGATCTCGGCCGCCCAATCGTCGGCGCGCAGGAGCGAGGTCAGGCCGTTCCAGCCCCTGGCATCGCCACCCCCAATCCGGGCATCAGTCCGGAAGAGCAGCGCAGGCTACAGGAGATCGAAACGGCCCGGACCAGCCGGCTGTTCTCGGGCACCGAGACACGCGCTGGCGCCTCAGTCGCGGCGCCCACCGTTGCACCGCCGCCGGCGCCCGACCTGGCTGGCCTCGGCCTTGCGCCTCCGCCGGCGACGCCCTCAGCGCAGGACCGCCAGAGCGCCTTCCTCAACGCAGCCCCGGATCGCCGCACGGTCGCGGCAGATCGCGTCGCCGCGCCGGCGTCGCCGAACATCCTGCAGGCCGGCGCGGTCATATCGGCAGCGCTGATCACCGGCATCAGGTCCGACCTGCCAGGCCAAATCACGGCGCAGGTCACCGAGAACATCTACGACAGCCCGACCGGCCGCATCCTTCTCGTGCCCCAGGGCACGCGCGTCATTGGCCAGTATGACAACAACGTGCAGTTCGGTCAGAGCCGTGTGCTGCTGGTCTGGAACCGCCTGATCTTTCCGAACGGTCGCTCAATCGTTCTCGAGCGTCAGCCAGGGGCAGACGCTAAAGGATTCGCCGGCCTGCAGGACGGCGTCGACTATCACTGGTGGGATCTGGCGAAGGCAGCAGGGCTCTCGACCTTGCTCAGCATCGGCGCAGAGCTGGCCACAAACGACGACGATCGACTGATCAGCGCGATCCGCAACGGCGGGCAGGATACGATCAACGACGCCGGCCAGCAGATCGTCCGTCGCCAGCTCAACATCGCGCCGACACTGACGATCCGGCCTGGATTTCCAGTGAGGGTAATCGTGACGCGGGATCTTGTCCTTGAGCCGTATGGAGGATCATAATGGCGAAGCTGAAGCTCGGGCCAATTGTCGACGACAAACCAGTGAAAATCACGTTGGATTTACCTGCAGCGCTGCACCGCGATCTCTTTGCGTACGCGAAAGCCCTTAGTAAAGAGCAGGGACAGGAAGTAACCGATCCTCTCCGTTTGATTGTCCCTATGTTGGAGCGGTTCATGGCCACAGATCGTGGCTTCGCCAGTGCGCGCCGCCAATTGCTCTAATGATTTACAGTGTGATCGGGCTAAGGCGATAAGGCAAAGCCATCGATTTCTTGATATTTGCGCGACAGGATGTAGCAAATATCGAGCAGTTTTATCAAAGCGGGATTCTTGCTGTTGGCGGGCCACACGACGCTTGAGATGACATTTTCTTCAGGCTCTCCAACAGGAACAAACGATAAGCCCGGATATGCGACCCCAAGTGTCGAATACGTCGTCAGTGTTAGTCCATAGCCCCCTGCAACCATATTTAAAAGATTCTCGCGACCGACTTTCTGAGCAACAATTTTCGGGCGAAAACCGAGGACGGAGAGCTGACGAACAAGATAATCTTCTATTTCCGGGCCTGGACCGTCGGCGCCGACAAGGAAAGTCTCGTCACGTACGAGATTCAAACGCACATTTTTCACGCCAGCCAATTGATGCGACACGGGCATTGCCAGAAAGATCCGCTCTTGCCACAGCATGCGCGTATGGCACCCTGGCAGTTCCGGCCTGCCGGAAATGAAGGCCGCGTCAAGCCGCCCGTTGAGAACGCCAGCAGCGTTTGATTGCGAAGACGCCTCTTCGAAGGTCACATCTATGTTCGGAAAGCTGGCCCGAAAGGTACTGAACAACTCTCCAAGAAACCCTCTCGCCAGCGAGGCCATAAGACCAATGCGGATTTTGCCGGTCTGTCCTTGTCGAGCCAACCCAAGGTTCGTTACTGCTTGTCGAAAGTGCGCAGCGCCAACCTCAGCATCCCGGATAAAAATTTCACCAGCCTGCGTAAGTCGGGAGCCCGTTCTACTACGCTCAAACAGCGAAACTCCAAGTCTGCGCTCAAGCAGTTGGATGCGTCGGCTTACGGTCGCCTGCGACAAATTTAGAAACTCAGCTGCACGCCGAAAGCTACCTTGCTCGGCGGCAACCATCGCATATTTCAGATGGCGAAGATCAAGGACGACGTCTGGCATGGATCAATACCAATACCGGCAGCACTAGCTCTCCAACCTTCGTAGTGGAATATCGCCGCCGGTGCGGCCATGACGGCGAAGTATTCCTCTCCTCCGCGCGAAGACGCGCCATAGCTAAAAGCCTTCCTTCCAAGACCGAAGATCCAGCTCTTGCGTCCAGGCGCCGCGACGCTGAACGTGGAGCTGGTAATAGGCTTCGGCAATATCGTCAGGCGGCAGGAAACTTTCCGGATCACGCTTGTCGAGCACGGTCCGCAGGTGTTCGCTCTCGATGGCGCCATCGATGACGACGTGGGCCACATGCACGCCCATCGGCTGAAGTTCGCGCGCCATACTCTGTGCGAGTGCCCTTAATCCGAACTTTGCGACGGCGTTATTGTGGAACAGTGCCGCGCCTCTGAGACTGGACGTGGCGCCGGTGAAAAGGATCGTACCGTGCCCTTGAGGCACCATGATCCGCGCGGCCGCGCGCCCGATCAAAAACCCGCCGAGACAGCACAATCGCCAGCACATCTCGAAATCGTCTTTGGTCGATTCAAGGATGCTCTTGCGCAGGTAGGCGCCAACGTTGTGGATCGCGACATGCGGGGCGCCGAGATCATACTCCACCGCACGAAACAGTTGGTCCACCTGGTCTTCGTCCGTGACATCGCAGCCATACGCACGCACGTCAGGCCCAATAGCGGTCGCGATGGCCTGGACCTTCGCTAGATCGCGCGCAGCAATCGCCACGCTGAGGCCGGCGGCGGAGAAGCGCCGCGCCAGCGCCGCCCCCAGACCCGGCCCGACGCCAACAATAACGGCCGCTTCTTTGGTCACCATGACTGCAGATCCGTATGCTTCAACGATTATTCTAACTCGGTGATCGGAAGAGGCCTCGATCGCGGGGCCCCAAAGGACCAGCGGTGCTAAAGCCCCTGGCCGCCGGTGATGTCGATGCGCGCGCCATTCACCCATCCGAAATCGTCAGACAGAATTGACGCGACAGCGGCGCCGATATCGTCAGGCTGACCGACGCGGCCCAGCGCAGTCGCGCCGGCGACCCTCTTATTAATGTCTGGATTGTCGCGAACCACGCCGTGGGCGAAGTCGGTCGCGATGGCGCCTGGAGCGATTACGTTTACCCGGATTTTCCGGCCGCCAAGTTCAGTCGCTAGGTAGCGGGTCAAAACCTCAACCGCACCTTTGTTCGCCGCGTACACGCCGAGACCGGGAGAGACTGTGTGCGCCGCGCCAGAGGAAACATTGAGGACGCAACCGCCGTCGGCGATCATCGGCAACAGCGCTTGGGTCAGGAATAGCGGCCCCTTGAACTGTACGGCGATCAGGGAATCAAATTGTTCCTCGGTCGTTTGAGACACCGGCGCGAACGCACTGTTCCCCGCATTATTGACGAGGTAATCGAAATTGCTGCGCCCGAAGGTCGTCTCCAGCGTCTTCTGAAGCTGCTCGGCGAACGCCGGAAAGTCGGCCGTCCGACTGACATCGAGTTGAAGCATTGCGGCCCGCCCGCCCGCAGCCTCGATCTCCGCTGTCGAGTCGGGACCGCCTTCGCTACCACCCCTGAACGTGCCGACGATGCCTACGCCTCGGCGCGCCAGATGGACGGCCATATTGCGGCCAAGCCCGCGGCCAGCGCCTGTGATGATAGCTATTTTGGTGTTCATGGAGACCTCTCAAAGTCAAATTAGAAGATCGACGGCGTATCCGGTGTCGGTGCGACGCAGGCACAAAGTCGAATGGGACTATTTTTTCTTAGGAATGACGGCGTAAATATTGAACCTCCGGGCCGCCGAACGCGTGGATACGGAATGCTCTGTTCGTCATGATTGTCTGCTCACTGGTTGCACCAGCCGATGGCGTCCGCCACCTCAATGCCCGGTCAGGCTTTGGCGGCGGGTGATTTGAAGAAGTTGATCGGGTTGCCGTCGGGATCGCGGAACAGCATGGAGCGATTGCCCCACTGCATGTCCTTTGGCTGCTGCAGCCAGTCGGTCACAAGGGAGTCGATGCGTTCACGCTCCCGATCGACATCGTCGACTTCGAACTCGAGGATGGCCGTTCGATTGGCGCCAGCGACCCATTCCCCACCGTGCATGAACTCGGCGGCCTTCCGGCTTACGATGGCGAGAATGGCGCCCCCAGGGTGGAGTTCGACATAATCGTCGTTCCCCTTTGACGGCGTCCCCAACAGCTTTTCGTAAAAAGCGGAGAGGCTTTGGACATCGTCTGTGACGAGACGCGTATAGGCGAATTTCATAGGGCACCCTTCCGGCTTGCAATGTGGTTCCCGAATTTCGATACTGCACGGGACCGTATTTGTGATACGCTACGGTATCGTGCTGTTTTATGTCAAGTGGGAAGGCGGCTGTGGCAGGACCAATTCAGATTGCGGACAAGCGGGTCGAGCGCTCCAAAGCGCAAGTGCTGGCCGAAACGTACCGGCAGCTCGTGCAAAGCGGCATCAGCGGGGTGAGCATCGACGAGGTGTCCCGCGTTTCCGGCATCTCGAAAACGACGATCTACCGCCATTGGCCGTCGCGCTCGGCTTTGCTGATCGATGCCTGTTCCCGCCTCGGAAGCGCACCGGACGTGCCGGACACCGGAAGTCTGCGGGGCGACGTGCGGGCTCTGCTGGCGAGACTCTCTGATCAGTTGCAGACGGCGAATTGGAGTTCGGTCTATCCTTCGATTATTGATGCCGCCGAGCGCGACCCTGAGATCAACGCCATGCAGGCGGCGCTTCACAAAGCTTTCATGGCGCCATTCGACGCCGTCATAGAACGCGCCAAGGCCAAAGGCGAGATCCCGTCGGATCACGTCACAACCGATCTCATAGCCACCCTAGTGGGACCGTTCTTTTTCCGTCGCTGGTTCTCCAAGGAGGAGACCGACGAGCGTTTCATCAACGCAATTATCGAAAGCGCAGTCCGTTAGGTGTCGACCCGCGTTTCCGCCTTTGACACGGTCACCGAAGTTCGATGACCGTGTCCGGGATCTCCCGTTCAGGGCACACGCACCACCATTTCAATCTCGACCAAGATGTCCGGCGAATAGAGTGCCTGAACGCCAATCGTGGTGATGCTGGGCATCCCGGTCCCTTTTAGTTCATCTAGGGAGGTCTGGACCTGCTGGAATTTTTCCGTGGTCGCATCGACGACGTAGACGCGCAGCATCACGATGTCTTGCCCGGACGCCCCTAGTTCCTTGAGTGCGGCGGCGAGGTTGGCAGCCGCAATCTTGCCTTGGCCGGCAACGTCCTTGGGCGCTTCCTCGCCGCTGGGCAGCCAGGCGACCTGACCGGACAGGAAGGCGAGACGGCCCGGTTCTGCGATACTGATTTGCGAGTACCCGCCCGATGCCATATCCCAAATTGTTGGAGGGTTCCGGCGGCTTACAGACGCCGATGTACTAGAAGGAATGCGCGCGGTTACCTTGATCTCGAAGTCGAAACCGGCAAGCCAGTTGACGCCAAGCGCCGTCCAGTTCGGATACGGAATTCGGGGAAACTTCTCGCTTTTCACCGCCATGACCGCGCCCATCTGCTTTTCCGGATCGGTATGGAACGATGTCACATCGACGATGTCGTCGAATGTGCATCCTCCTGCCGCGAGCGTGGCTTCCAGATTGGCGAAAGCCAGCCGAACCTGAGCCTCGAAATCGGGCTCAGGCGAACCATCGGCGCGGCTGCCGACCTGACCCGACACGAACAACAGGTCGTCCGATCTCACTGCGGCGGAATATCCATGCTGCTCGTAGAGGGCATGTCGGTTGGCTGGAAACACTGCCTGACGCTGGGTCATTAGATCGTCCTTTCATGGTGGAAGCGAACATACCCGACCAGCTTTGCTCGACATTCTCGCGAAGCCGCGGTAGTAAGATACGTTGCGTATGTGAAAGCACAAATGTGTACCGGCTGTCAACTCCATATACGCGCCGTATGCGAAATAGGAGATTGCTTTGGCTGCAAAGCGTCGCGCTGAAACGATGGAAGAAAACCGCATCAAGCTGATCGGAGCAGCGCGAAAAGCGTTCGCTGAATCGGGTTACGCCGAGGCGTCGATGGACGCACTCACCGCGCAAGTCGGCCTCACTCGTGGCGCCCTTTATCACGGCTTCGGCGACAAGAAGGGACTGCTGGCTGCCGTCGTTTCCCAAGTCGATGGCGAGATGGCTGCGCGCGCGCAACTGGCCGCAGCAACTGCGGCAAGCCCATGGGCAAGGCTGCTGGCTGAGGGCGAAGCGTATATCGGGATGGCGCTGGACCCGGAAATCCGACGGATCGTCTTGTTGGACGGACCTGCCTTCCTGGGCGACCCTTCGACGTGGCCGAGCCAGAATGCCTGCCTGAGCGTCACAAAGCAGGCGGTCGCCGATCTGATCGCCGACGGTGTCATTAAGTCAGTCGATGTCGAGGCCGCTGCACGCCTTCTGAGCGGCACGGCGTTCAATGCCGCTCTATGGGTTGCCGCCAGCGACGAGCCACATATCGTCCTGCCGAAGGCGATCGAGGCGTTCCGGCTCATGGCCGAAGGATTTCTGGCGCGTTGAGGCTGGCCCGAACCAAGTTGTCTGTCGTTGACCCGCCACCCCCAGGCCAGGTCGATAACGGAACTTTCAGGAGAAGTCGAAGCTGCGAGCAGCCGCGAGGAGCGGCCATCTGACGAGCCGGCGCTGCCATCACAGCCCCAATTCGCTCAAGCCCGGGTGGTCAGCCGGACGCGGCCCCTTTCGATCCCAGTTAAACTTCCGATCAGCGGCGCCGATCGCGACGTCGTTGATGCTGGCGTGTCGCTCGCGCATCAGACCTTGCGCATCAAACGCCCAGTTCTCGTTGCCGTAGGATCTGAACCAAGCTCCCGTCAGATCATGCCACTCATAAGCAAAGCGGACGCCAATACGATCTTCCGTGAACGCCCAGAGCTCCTTGATCAGCCGGTAATCGCTTTCATGGTCCCACTTCCGCTGCAGAAACAAGATGATCGCCGCGCGGCCCTGGAGGAACTCGCTCCGATTGCGCCATCGGCTGTCCGGAGTGTAGGCGAGCGACACCTGCTCCGGATCGCGGCTATTCCAGGCATCCTCGGCCTTCCTGATCTTCTCAATCGCGGTTTCGCGCGTGAACGGCGGCATGGGGGGGCGAGCTTCGTTAGAAGTTTTCAAGGGGCGCTCTCCGGGTTTTGCGGGCGAGCGACGTGCTCGCGAAGAATCTTCAGCTGAGCCTCCGTTTCGGCCAAGCGCTCCCGAAGGAGCAACGTCCCGGCGGCGACCTCGTCCGCGGTGAAGCGCGGAGTAATGTGCTGGGGACAGTTCCAATCGAAAGCCTCAAGCTTGAGGATGAAGGCCCGTTCAGGCCGCCCCTTGTAGCCGGGCGACGACAGTTGCTCGGCGAACTCAGGTTCAGCGGCGAGATCTCGAACACTCATATGCGCCAGAATCTTCAGGCGCTGGCGATTGGGATAGTCCATCAGAAACAGGGCGGCGCGATCGTCCGAAGCCACGTTGCCAAGGCTGATGTACTGGCGGTTGCCGCGGAAATCGGCGAACGCAAGCGTCTTTTCATCAAGGACCTTCAGGAAGCCGACAGGTCCGCCGCGGTGCTGTATGTAGGGCCAGCCCGATTCCGAGACCGTGGCCATGTAGAAGCTGTCGCGGGCCTGCACGAAGGCGGTCTCGGCGGCGGTAAAGCGATCGAACGCACGGTGACCGCTGAACTTCTGCCACATCTCAGCGCTGCCGTTGGCGGCCTGTGCCGCCCGCACGCCACGCGTCGAGAGGGTGTCGAGAAATCCGTAAGCCATGACCCACACCTTACCCCAAGGGACGGCTGTCGGCGGGCATCTCCCGCCGGCAGCCAGTTGCTTCAGGCTGCTTCGGCGGTATGGATGACCGGGAAATCGATTTCCGTGCCGGCAACGATATTGACCATGTTGGTGAAGACGTTTTCGGCCACCACGGCGATGATTTCGATGACCTGCGCGTCGGTATAGCCGGCCGCCCGCACAGCCTGGAGCTCCGCCTCGGCGGCGCTCCCGCGATTTTCGGTGATCTTGCGGGCGAACGCGACGGCCGCATTGGCCTTGGGGTCAGACGACGCACCATTGCGGTTCAGCGCAATCTCAGCCTTGTCGATCTTGGCCAAATTCAAGCCAAGGTAGGTGTGGGCGGAGAGGCAATAGTCGCAGCCATTGACCTGGGCGACGGCGATGGCGATCCGCTCCCGGGTCTTGACGTCCAAGGCCTTGCCCAAGGCACCGTTGAGGCCCAGCAAGCCCTGAAGCGCCGCCGGGCTCAGGGCAACGAGACGAAAAAGGTTGGGAATGACGCCCAATTGCTTCTCCACAGCGTCCAGCATGGACTGAGACGCGGCGGGAGCGGCTTCGCGGGCGGGTACGGTTATTCGGGACACGGCATCCTCCAGAGGGTCTGATCCGGCGGCGCCGGCGTCCCGATGCTTGTACGATGATCCCCAATCAGCGATAATCACGCTTGTTGACAAGTCTTTATTGTCAAGTACGCAATAGTGCATGGACCGACTTGAAACTATGCGTGCGTTCGTCGCCGTCGCCTCCCTTGGCAGCTTCGCCGAGGCGGCGCGGCAGTTGCGGCTATCCCCCTCTGTCGTCACCCGCTCGGTCGCCGATCTGGAGGACAGGCTTGGTCTCGTACTTCTCAATCGCACCACCCGCTCGGTCCGCCTGACCGAGCGTGGCGAGATTTTCTTGGATAGCTGCCGGCAAGTGCTGGAGGACATTGAAGGGGCCGAGCGCCGCGTCCGGGGCGAGGACGCAGAGCCCCGGGGGTCACTGAAGGTCGCGGCGCCAATCCTATTTGGTCGGCTGCATGTGTTGCCGATCATCACCCGGATTTTGACGAAGCATCCGAGCCTGACTGTCCACTTGTCGCTCTCGGATCGCAACGTCCACCTCGCGGAGGAAGCCGTGGACGTGGCGGTTCGCGTCGGCGACCTAGCCGACAGTAGCATGAAGGCGATCCGCCTCGGGTCCGTCAGCCGCGTCTTGGTGGCGAGCCCCGAATACCTGGAGCGCCGCGGAATGCCGAAAGCGCCAAACGACCTATCGGCCCACGACATTATTGCCTTCGAGAGTCTCGACGCGACCAACGAATGGCGCTTCGGGACGACCGGTAAGCTGGTTCGCGTCGAGCCCCGATTGACCGTGAATAGCGGTGATGCGGCGATCGCGGCCGCTGAGGCGGGCCTCGGCATTTCCAGGACACTGTCCTACCAAGTGATGTCCAGTGTGCTAGCTGGCCGCTTGGTCCCGCTCCTGGTCAGTTTTACGGCCGAAAAGCTTCCAGTCAGCGTGATCCATCCCGCGCGCCGCATCGCCTCGACCAACCTTGGCGCCTTTATCAAAAGCGCCCGGGAATACTTCAAAGACGATCCGCTTGTACCAATCGAGGACTGGGAGATCCCGGCATGCAGCGATCTCGCAACGCATCAATAAAGGCCCGCACCCGGGCAGGCATGTGCGTGCGGGTCGGGAACACGGCCCATATCCCAACTTCCTGCGGTTCGACGTCGGCTAAGACTATACGCCGCAGCTCTCCCCGCGCGACCTGCTTGTGCACATCCCAGTAGGTCAACATGGCGATCCCGACGCCGGCGATGCAGGCTGCTCGGACCGCATCGACGGTGCTGGCAGAGAAGGGGCCACTAATCCGAACTCGATGCATCTGGCCCCCCCGCGTGAATGGCCAAGTGTCCATCGCATGAAGCTTAATGCAGGGATGACTCACCAAGTCTTCTGATGTCGCGGGTTGTCCGAAGCGTGCGACGTAGCTTGGCGATGCGATCAAAGTAAACGGATTGTCGGCAACCCTTGTCGCTATCATGTCCGACGGCTTCATCTCCGCCACGCGAACGGCAACATCCAGACCTGCCGTTGCGATATCGACGACACTGTCGCTCAGGGTCAGATCGACGCGTAGCGCGGGGTTGTCGGCGATCAACTCGGCAACGACAGGGACCACGACAGAGTGGCCGATGACGTTCGGCGCTGTAATCTTCAACACGCCTGAGAGGCCCGAGCTACCGGACGAGACCGAGTCGAATGCCGAATCGCGGGCTTCCATTAGGGTCACCGCGTGAGGCAAGAACGCCTCTCCCTCGGGCGTCAGCGATAGAGACCGCGTCGTGCGGTGGAACAGACGCGCGCCGAGTTCGGCCTCGAGACCTGCCAATCTGCGGCTGACCAGCATCGGCGTCGTGCCTATCTGGCGAGCCGCCGCCGACAGACTGCCGACTGACGCAATTGCGCGAAACAGAGCTACATCCGCGAGATCCATATTTTAACGCTAAACGATATATTGCTTATCGTCCATCCCATCTTCCGCCTCCCGTCCACAAAAGCTAAACCTTCGCCAAGGGGCGTTTGACCCTGCGCCGTGAGCGGAAAGCGGCCGATGCAATGGTTTGGACCTAGGACGACGGAGATTTGCACAAGCGGGCTTTTCGCGCTGAACGTTATAAACGGCATCGAACGGCTCTCTGTTCTGTCGTACCGATGACTCTCATCGACGCGGCCCATGATCGTCGGCCGAGACGAAGACCACTTCTGCGAGCGCTGCGCGGGGTGTGGGTAAGGCTAGGTCGCCCAGTTAGCAGGACCGGCGCTCGACCTAGCGCAAGACGAAGGTGATACGATGCTCACGCAAACAAGCCGATATAGCTTCTCCCCGATCGTCGATCGAGTGCCGCTGCAACTGCCCAATCGAGCGAGAGTTGCAGTGGTTCTCTACCTCAACATCGAGCACTTTCCGGAGAACATCCCGGGACCCGCGATCGTGCCGGGCACGACGAAATTTTCGCCCGACCCTCTCAACTATGGCTGGCGCGACTACGGGCAGCGCGTCGGCTTTTGGCGGCTCGCCGAGATGTTCGAAAAACTCGGCGTGCGCGCGAGCGTCCTCTTAAATTCCGACATCTGCCTGGAATATCCTCAAATCGTCGAGGCTGGGAAGAAGCTCCATTGGGAATGGCTGGGTCACGGCAAGAACAACTCCACATTCCTGAACGGCCTCTCGCCGGATGACGAACGGCGATTTATCGGCGACGTCGTTTCTACAATTGCGAAGAGTACGGGTGTCCCACCGAAAGGCTGGCTTGGACCGTTTATGTCTGAAACGTTTGACACGCCGGATTTGTTGTCGGAAGCAGGAATAGAATACCTTTGCGATTTCTCCGCCGACGATGAACCGTTTCCGATGAAGGTGAACACCGGGAAGGGGTTGCTCTCCATGCCCTATTCCGTCGAGTGCAATGACCTTCCTTCGGTCTTGAGTTTCGGCATCACGGCCGGAGAATTCGGCCAGCTCATCCGCGATCAATTCGACGTTTTCTACGCAGAGAGCGCGAACCGGGCCAAGATCATGCCGATCTGCCTTCATACTTTCATCGCTGGGCAGCCTTTCAGAGCCAAGCACTTGGCCGCAGCTCTCCAATATATTTCCTCCCACGACGGCGTGTGGTTCGCGACTTCTGGAGAAATCAACACTTGGTTCAGAGAATCTTACGGCGATCGATTTGACTAGACGGTCACCGCACCGGCGTTTTCGGCTGAGACAATGAGCAATATGGCATAGACGGGGAATTGGCATGGCCTTGGCGATAGAACTGTACTGGTCATTTCGTAGCCCCTACTCATACATCGTATTACCGAGAATCATGTCGCTTCGAGAGAGTCACATGGTCTCGGTCGATTTTCGGATCGTCAATCCTGCAGCAATCCGTAATCCGTCCTACTTCGCTCGGATGGATCCGTTGGCGCGGCCCTATTTCGTTCTGGACAGCGCACGGGCCGCTGCGTTCCAGGGGCTTCCCTTCAGGCGGCCTGTTCCCGATCCGATAAATCAGGATCCCAAGACCCTCGCCATCGCGGCCGAGCAGCCGCTGGCGCTGCGCCTAAGCCGCCTTGGTATAGCAGCAACGGAAGAAGGGCGCGGCGTCGAATTTGGCTGGGAGGTGGCCAAGCTGCTGTGGAGCGGGGAAGTAGACGGCTGGGACAGAGGCGACCACCTTGCGGAAGCCGCGCGGCGAGCGGGGCTCGCTCTCTCGCACCTTCAATCCGCGGTGGACATCCACCGTGAACGCTTCGACGCGCAGTTGGCGGATAACGATCATGCGTTGAAGGCGGCCGGGCATTGGGGGGTGCCGACCATGGTCTTCGAGAATGAACCGTTTTTTGGCCAAGACCGCTTTGACGTGCTCGTATGGAGGCTGAAGCAGCGTGGCCTCGCAAGGCGAGGCGCATCGCCAAAGAGCGAGTCCTTGTGAGGTTGCTTGTCCACGCCGAGCTTTGATCCTGGACGGACTGCAGCTGCGCTGGGCGCCGAACTCCGATCCGGGAGGTTGGACCCGTGCGGCCTTGTAGAGGAGACTCTTGCCGCGATCGCTGACAATCCCGACAAGGCCATATTCATCGAAGTGGCGGCGGCGCGCGCGCGCAAGGAGGCGGCGGCATCGCGCGCTAGGCTGCGCGCCGGGCTCCCGCTCAGCGCGCTCGACGGCGTTCCGATGGCCTGGAAGGATCTGTTCGATGTTGAGGGCCGGGTGACCACGGCCGGATCGGTCGTGTTGAAATCGGAGTCCCCGGCCAAACGCGACGCGGCGTTGCTGCGGGCCGCAGTCGGCGCGGGCCTGATCACTATTGGCCTCGTCAACATGAGTGAATTCGCCTACTCGGGGTTGGGCCTCAATCCACACTACGGCACGCCCCGCAACCCGCGCGATCCTGAGATCGCGCGGTCGCCGGGCGGCTCCTCCTCGGGATCTGCCGTCGCGGTGGCGGCGGGGCTGACACCTTTAGCCATCGGAACTGACTCCGGCGGCTCGATCCGAGTACCGGCCAGCTTCAACGGCGTCGTCGGCTACAAGTCGTCTACCGGGCGCTATTCGATGGATGGCGTCTTCCCGCTCTCGCGCACGCTCGACTCGCTTGGACCGCTCGCCAATACCGTCGAAGACTGCGTGCTCGTTGACGCCGCTCTGCGCGGCGTTCCGACGCCCGAGGCGCGGCCCGCCGACCTTGACGGCCTCCGGATTCTCGTGCCGGAGACCGTCGTTCTCGACGGTTGCCAGGCTGCGGTCCTCGCCAATTTCGAGGCGACGCTCGCCGGACTGGCGCGCGCCGGCGTTCGCGTCCAGCGCCGCCCCGTGCCGCAGATCGCCGAGGCAATCGAACTGTTCGCCAATCACGGCCATCTCCTCGGCGCCGAGGCGCTGCACCTCCACCGCAAACGTCTGATCGGACCGGACGCGGACCGGATCGATCGCCGCGTCGTCGAGCGGATCCGGCTCTCCGAGCAAATGACCGCCGTTGACCTCGACGTGGTGATTCAGACCCGCAGACGCCTCATCGCAGAATCAGAAGCGTTGATCGGCGAAGCAATCGTCGCTTTTCCAACCACGTCGCAGGTAGCGATGCCGGTCGCTCCACTGCTGGCCGACGATGATGTCTTCGCGCGCGCGAACGTGCAGACGGTGCGCAACGCGATGCTGGGCAATTTTCTCGACTGGTGCGGAGTGGCAATCCCTAATGGAGTGAACGAGCACGGCATGCCGACGAGCGTGCTGCTCTCGGCCGCACACGGGCGTGACACGACGCTGCTGTCAGCCGCCCTTGCGGCGGAAGCCATAATCCGCGGGAAATGAGATCGACCCTGACAGGAATGTCTTCCAAACTCGTTTCGGCGACCAAACTCGCGAGTTTCGTTGTTGGGCTCGCAACACTCCACCCGAACTGAGAGACCGAAGCCGCCGGACCAGATCGAGTGGAGCGTCGATTGCCAGCTTCGATGAAAGGAGCCGCGTGAGGCAGAGAGGTCTCTTCTACCGGCTTACCAGCGCCGGCACCGTGCCCCTTCTGACGAGCCGCAGCCCAACAGGCTCTCGACCGTCACAACGGGTATCGCCTCATTCAGAGAATCTGTATTCTAACGCCAAACGATATATTGCTTATCATCCACCCTGTCTTCTCCAGCCTACCCGCACAGGCTAAATCTAACTCGTACGAGCGAATTTCCTGCGCATTAGAGCGCAAAACGCTCGGTTTGATGGTTCTGGAGATCTGGACGATGGGCATTGACACCAGCGCGCTTTTCGCACCGATCGTTATAAACGGCCGTACCCTGAAGAACCGCCTGTCCGTCGCACCGATGACACGCATCTCGGCGACCGACGATGGCCGGGCGACCGAAACGATGACCCGTTACTACGAGCGTTTCGCGCGCGGTGGCTTCGGGACAGTCATCACCGAAGGTATCTATACCGATCAGGCGTTCTCGCAGGGCTACATCCATCAGCCCGGCATGACTGACGAAGCGCAGGCCAACGCCTGGAAACCGGTCGTCAGCGGCATCAAGGCGCACGGCGCGCTCGCCATCGCCCAGATCATGCATGCTGGGGCAATCAGCCAGGGCAATCGCTTTTGCGACACCACGGTTGGGCCGTCTCCGGTCCAGCCGAAGGGCGAACAGATGTCGTTCTATCATGGTAAGGGCGCCTACGCCCTGCCGGCCGCGATTACGGAGGCGCAGATCGTCGACGCCATCACCGGCTTCGCTGAATCGGCAGGGCGCGCAATCAAGATTGCCGGGTTTGATGCAATCGAGATCCACGGCGCCAATGGATATCTTCTTGACCAGTTTTTGACCGACTACGCTAACACCAGGGCGGATTCGTGGGGCGGCTCTACGGAGAACCGCGTGCGATTGATCCTCGAAACCTTCAAGGCTGTGCGAGCGCAGGTCGGCCCCAAGGTGCCTGTCGGCGTCCGCATCTCTCAAGGCAAGGTGAACGACTACCATCACAAGTGGGCCGATGCGGAGCATGACGCCGAAATCATCTTCGGCAGCCTCGCGGAGGCCGGCGCGGACTTCATCCATGTAACCGAATTCGAGGCGTGGAAGCCGGCGTTCACGTCGGAAGGTCCATCCTTGATGCAACTCGCCAAGCGCCACGCACCCAAAGCAGCGATCTTTGCCAATGGCAGTCTGCACAGCGTCGAACAGGCGCTGGCTGCGCTGGACGACGGTGCCGATATCATCACCATCGCCCGCGGGGCCCTGGCGAATCCCGACCTACCGAGGCGTTGGTCCGGTCGAGGCGCCCTCAACGACTTCGACCCAACGATCCTTGGGCCGATAGCCAACATCAAAGAAGCCGAGCTGGCGATGTAAAGACGATTCGATTGAGGATCGTCGAGAACATAAACGGGAGCCATTAGACATGGGTAGCGTCGCAATATTCTGGATGCAGCTTCTCGTGAGTTGCGCCGTCTTCTCCATCGTCGCGGCGTGGTACGTTTGGCCGTCGCTGACCAAGCTGCCTCGCAATGCCGCTCTGATTCCGCTGCTCTGGGTGCATGTGCCCCGCTATGTGGGAATGACGCTGTTAGTTACGGGAATGATTGATCCGAGACTCCCTGGAGAGTTCCTTTCTGGCGCCGCTTACGGTGACCTCTTGGCAGCTGCGCTGGCCCTCGCCTCCATTTTTGCTCTGCGGAGTAACTGGCGCTTTGCCGTCCCTCTGGTGTGGGTGACGAATACGTTGGGATTTGCTGACCTATTGAACGGACTGCGCGGCGTGCTGAGCTTGAACGTCCCCAGCTTCAACCTATCCACTATTTGGTACATCTACACTTTCTACGCCCCTTTGGTGATCATTTCGCATCTGTTGATTTTCTGGGTCCTGCTCAACAGGTCTTGGAAGAGATAACGCTTTCCTTGGCTGTGAGGAATGACCTCATCAGCCATCGCATTGTAATCCGGAAGGACTGCCTGAAAACGCAAGAGGCGCTTTATGCGACACGATATGACTCCGGGGGCCATGCTCCCCGACTACGAGCTCTCTGACCATACTGCAAAACGCCGGAAGCTTTCGGCTCTGCAAGGCCAAAGCCCTATGGTGCTGGTACTCAGCCGTGGCGGATACTGTCCCAAAGATCGCCAACAACACCAAAAGCTACTTGATCTCCACGATGAGATGGAAGTTGGCTATTGCCGTCTCGTCACGATCAGCACCGACAATATTACTGAGACCAATGAATACCGCAGCGGTGTTGGTGCTCATTGGCCCTTTCTTTCGGATAGCAGGCGCATCATCCAAAAGGACCTTGAGATCGCTGAATATACGGATCCACGCCATGATCCGATGATTCCCCATGTGATCGTCCTCGAACCGGGCCTTGTGATCTATAAGATCTACAATGGCTACTGGTACTTCGGTCGACCGACCATGGATGATCTCCGTCGGGATTTGCGTGTCGTCACAGAAAAATGCCGGCCCGACTTCGACATCACTAAGCCGGAGCTCAAGGCTGCGTGGGAGCAAGGCCGCAAAGACCTTTTTTATCCGTACGGCAAAACGTATGCCCAGACTATTGGCGAGCAGGATTTGGAGTCTGACCTCCCTGAGGGCACGAGATGAGCATTGTGCGTTTCAACGACAATCACCAATGGGTCCGGCTCGACGGCAGTGAAGCCGTCGTCGGTATCACCGATTATGCCCAAACGCAGCTTGGCGAAATCGTTCATGTTGACCTCCCGCAAGTCGGCAAGCGTGTTGAACAGGCCAGAGAAGTCGCTGCCATTGAGTCGGTGAAGGTGGCCAACGAACTTCTCGCACCCCTCTCCGGCGAGGTTACGGGCGTCAATACAGCGCTCAATGACGACCCAGCAAAGATCAACGGTGACCCGATGGGCAAGGGCTGGCTCTTCAAGCTCCGCCTAGCAGACGCGAAGGAGTTCGACGCACTCCTGGATGAGGAAGCGTACAAGAGGTTCGTCAACGCTCTTGGAACAACGAATCTCTGAAGGGCGTGCCTTCGCCGAGATGGGCGGAGGCAGGCCAAGGCGAAGGAGCAACATCCATGGCAGCACGCGAAACCGCGATCGTCTTTGGGGTCGGACCAGGGTTGGGATGGGCACTGGCCCGCCGCTTCACGACCGAGAACATGCAAGTCGGCGCGGTGGCTCGCGACGAAGCGAAGCTAAAGTCTCTGATCCAGTCTGAAGGCCGTGACGACATTCGCCCATATACCGCCGACGTCTCAAGTGCCGACGACGTCCTTCGTGTCTTCGATGGCGTCGATCGCGACCTCGGAGCACTGGATCTCGTCGTATTCAACGCCGGCGCGTTCCAGAAGGCCGACGTCCTCGACATCGATCCCGCCGACTTCGAGCGATGCTGGCGGATCGGCTGCCTTGGTGGCTTGCTTGTCGCGCAAGCGGCCGCACGTCGCATGGTCAAGCGTGGGCATGGCACGATCATATTTACGGGCGCAACTGCTGCGCTGCGCGGCAGCGCTGGCTTTGCCAACTTAGCGGTTCCCAAGTTCGGTTTGCGGGCGCTCGCGCAAAGCATGGCTCGTGAGCTGGGGCCTCAAGGCGTACATGTCGGCTTCG
Source organism: Rhodopseudomonas sp. BAL398 (assembly GCF_033001325.1). Taxonomy (NCBI): domain Bacteria; kingdom Pseudomonadati; phylum Pseudomonadota; class Alphaproteobacteria; order Hyphomicrobiales; family Nitrobacteraceae; genus Rhodopseudomonas; species Rhodopseudomonas sp. BAL398. Next base: position 4,534,434 of record NZ_CP133111.1, on the reverse strand, counting down.
TAATCATCGACGGACAAATCGAGTCAGAGCGCTATCGACATCTGGCCGAGGAACGTGGGGAGGACTCGCTGCTCGCGCCAAATGCGATCGCTGAACTTTATCTGCAACTGCATCGACAGCCGCGCAGCGCCTGGTCTCACGAGATCGATGTCCGCCCGTGGTCAGAGAAGTTCTAGCTCGCTGTACCCACCGACGTGGATTGATACTCTCTACTTGAGAAGTTTTCTTCAAACCAGTTGACGAAGGCACGCGCTTTCGCCGTCGGTAGCCTCCCGCTCGGATAGAGAGCCCACAAGTCGGCGCTCGGAAGCTTCCAGTCGGTAAGCACCGGAATAACGCTCCCATTCGCAAGCTCCGGTTCCATCATCCATCGCGAGCTGATCGCCAGGCCAAGACCGGCAATCACCGCCTCGCGAACTCCCTCGGCCGCACTGAACGAGAGCCGGGTGGGAATGCGCACGGACGTATCTGCAGTCGCGCGACGAAATCGCCATTCCTCCGCAACCAGGCCCTGTGTGTAAACAAGCGCAGTGTGGTCGAGGAGATCACTCGGGGCTGATGGTGTGCCCATTCGCGAGAGGTAGGCGGGGCTCGCTACCACTGATCGTCCGCACGTTGCGAGTTTGCGCGCGGTCAGGCTGGAATCGGGTAGCTCGCCCGCGCGCAGAGCCACGTCGATGTTCTCCCCCATCAAATCAATGTATCGGTCATCCATGACGAAATCGACGCGAAGATTGGGATGCGCGTCCAAGAATGCGCCGATCCTTGGCACAATGTGCAACCTCGCGAAGGTGACGGACGCACAAACGCGAAGTCGTCCATCGAGCCCCTTGCCCAATCCGCGGGCAGCGGTCTCAGCTTCATCTGCTTCCGCGAGGGTTCGGCGCGCGCGCTCATAAAAAGCCTGGCCGGCCTCGGTCGGATGAAGTTGGCGCGTTGAGCGAACGAGAAGCCGCACCTGGAGGTGATCCTCCAATGCTGCGACCAATTTCGACACAGCCGGTTGCCCAATCCGCAAATCTCGCGCGGCCGTCGAGAAGGAGCCGGTCTCGACGACACGGACAAAGACTTCCATCGCGTGCAATCGATCCATTTCATGCACCAAATATTCCAAGTTGGAATATATGCTATCGCCCCAGCCCTTCTTCTGCAAGCGATTGGAATAGCGCATCCATAGGCAACACCAGCGATGTTGCTGGCCCGACAAGGAGAAGTTCGATGACCCTTCAGGAAACCCTAGCCACGATCGCGAAATCCGGTCTGCCACTGCAAGGCAAGCTCGATGCGTTTAAATTCGAATTCGATAACAACCTCGCGCCGCCGGCTGCAGTCGAAGCGCTCCATCGCTCCACCGACGAACTGATCGCGTCCGGCGCGCAGAGCCGTGCCTTGAAAGTCGGCGACGTGGCACCCGAGTTCACCCTTCCTGATCCTGACGGCAATCCAGTCGCTTCAAAGGTGGTGCTCGCGAACGGGCCGCTCGTGGTCACATTCTATCGCGGTGCCTGGTGTCCGTTTTGCAACTTCGACCTGAGCGCGCTGGAAGAAGCCCGTTCGGAGATCGAGCTGCGCGGGGCAACCCTGGTCGCGATCTCGCAGCAGACGGCGCCAAATAGTCGGAAATCGCAGCGACAGAACGGACTGGGGTTCCCAATCCTCGGCGACCATGGCGGGGAGATCGCCGCTCAGTTCGGGGTCCGCTGGACTTTGCCGGGTTATCTGCGTGAGGTCCAGAAGGCGCTCGGCGCCGACCTGGCGCAGTTCAACGGCGAGGACAGTTGGACCCTGCCGATGCCTGCTCGCTACGTTATCGCGCAGGATGGGACCATCGTTTATGCCGAAGTGAACGCCGACTACACACGGCGCCCCGAGCCTTCGGCCATCTTCCCGGTTCTAGAGCAACTGAGCCATCGGCAGGTCGCCTGATCTCCTTTCACCCAATCCGATCTTCGGCGCGTTGAAGCGCCGAGGATCCGGTCGGCAATCGTAGGGGGCAGCTTTCTGCTCCAACAACGGCGAGGGCACGGACGGAGAATGCGAGAGCACCGAATCCGCATCCGCTAGAGGAGCACTCCATGTCACTCCAAGCCGAATTAACTGCATTCCACGCCGACTTCATACACAAGGTCCCGGCCGAGATGGCCGCTGCCATGACGCAAGCGGATCTCAACCTCAGCGCCTCGGGCATCCTCGATCGTGCGTCGAAAGCCGGCGATCGCGCCCCACTTTTTACCCTGCCGAACAGCAGGGATGGCGCCACGAGCCTCGCTGAAGCCCTCACAGCCGGCCCAGTGGTGTTGAGCTTCTATCGCGGTGGCTGGTGCCCATACTGCAATCTCGAGCTGCGGGCGCTGCAAAAGGCTCTGCCCGACTTCACTGCATTGGGAGCGTCGCTCATCGCTGTCTCGCCGCAGACGCCAGATCAATCGCTGAGCACCGTCGAAAGGAACGATCTGGCATTCGCAGTTCTCAGCGACACCGGCTCCGCGGCGGCAAAGGCGTATGGTATCGCGTTCGACCTCGCCGAGGAGTTACACCTAATCTACGCAAAGCTCGGCCAAGCTTCGCCTGACCGCAATGGGGATGGCGGCTGGGTGCTGCCGCTCCCGGCCACTTACGTGATCGATCGCGACGGCATAATTGCCTTTGCCTATGTCGACGTCGATTTCCGCAATCGCCTCGAACCCGCCACCATTACCGCAACCCTGGCGGCGTTAGCGCGTCGCACGTGGCTTAGGTGAGGCTGGCATGCGCCATGCTCGATTGGCCCATCGGTTCCAGTACAATTCGGAAGCGCTGTTCGTGTCGCTCGCCTATGCGGCGCCTTTGGGCCTGTCGCTTCAGATCGCCAAACTGCTCCATCGCACGTGCTCTGACCTCCTAGGTCGCGAGCCCCCTCAAGTCAGTCAGACTTCGAATTCCACTCAGCCAGGCAAGGACATCCCATGATCGACGTCTATGCATTCGCCACGCCGAACTCCGTCAAGGTTCCCATTGCGCTTGAGGAGTTGGGACTCGACTATACCCTTCACTCAGTTGACATCCGAACCGGCGGTCAAAAGGATCCAGCCTTCCGGGCGTTGAACCCCAACGGCAAGGTGCCGGTTCTCGTCGATCATGACGCTGACGGCGGCGCGCTCGTACTGAGCGAGAGTGCCGCCATCATGATCTACCTAGCCGAGAAGACGGGTAAACTCCTACCCACGGCTGGTGCGCCGCGTGCCCGGGTATTCAAGCAGCTCTTCTTTCATGGCACCGCCGTGGGCCCAGCCTTCGGCAACGCGGCCCACTTCCTGAAGTTTGCCCCGGAGCAGATCCCTTACGCCATCGAGCGCTTCTCGGCTGAAGCGATCCGTGTGATGAGCGTGCTCGATGCGCTGCTCGCCAAGCAGAAGTACGTCGCTGGCGACGATCTCAGCATCGCCGACATCGCCGACTTCGGCTGGATGTGGCAGCGCGGCTTCGCCGGGGTCGACTTCGCTGCGACGCCGAATGTCGGACGCTGGTATGCCGAACTCGAAGGCCGTCCCGCCTTTCAAACCGCGATCTCCAAGACCACGGCGCTCGCCGCGAGCTAAGGGGGAATTCGCGAACCGAAAAGGAAACGAAGTCGCTCGCACTGCCATCGACGGACGACCATCGACCAGCGCGGTCGCTGGCGAGGTCCACCTTACAAGGAGCACGTCATGCCCGATCAGCAGGAATACACGCCACGGAAGGTCTGGGTCTGGGATAAGCCCAATGGGGGCCAGTTCGCCGCCATCAACCGGCCCGTCGCCGGCGCCACTCACAACAAGGATTTGCCGATCGGCCAACATCCGCTGCAGCTCTATTCCCTTGCCACGCCGAACGGCCAGAAGGTGTCCATTCTACTAGAGGAGCTTCTAGCGCTGGGGCACGAGGGTGCCGAATATGACGCTTGGCCGATCCGGATCGAGCAGGGAGATCAGTTTGGAAGCGGCTTCGTCGATGTCAATCCTAACTCCAAAATCCCTGCGCTGCTTGACCGTTCAGGCTCCACGCCAATCCGCGTGTTCGAATCCGGTGCGATCTTGACCTATCTCGGCGAGAAGTTCGGCGCCTTTCTGCCGACCGATCCGACCGGGCGCGCGGCGACCTTGTCCTGGCTCTTCTGGCAGATGGGCAGCGCACCCTATCTCGGCGGTGGCTTCGGCCATTTTTATGCCTATGCGCCGACCAAGATCGAATATGCGATCGACCGCTTTGCGATGGAGGCCAAGCGCCAATACGACGTGCTTGATCGCCGTCTGGCGGAGACCCCCTATCTGGCCGGCGGTGACTATACGATCGCAGACATCGCGGCATGGTGCTGGTACGGAAACGTCGCGCTAGGTCGGCTCTATGGGAATGCGGCGGAATTCCTAGCGCTCCACGAATATGCCAACGTCCAGCGTTGGGTGGCGGCGATTGCCGACCGCCCCGCTGTAAAGCGTGGGCGGATCGTGAACCGTGTCAGCGGTGAACTATCCGAGCAACTTCATGAGCGCCACGACGCCAGCGACTTCGAATTGCGCACGCAGGACAAGATCAACACCCCTTGATGGCCATAGGATCATCCAATCAAAGGCTCCATCGCGATGAAGTTTGAAGACGAAGTTCAATCCGCTACCCGAGCTCACAACCGATTCGCGATGCTGTGCCGATCCTAACGCCACCCGGTTCGAATTGCCGCCCGTCGGCGGCCACGAGACACTGTCCAAGCTTTACACTGTGCCGCCACCGATCAACCCGACGCGATCGATGATTGGGCTGCTCGCGCTGGGCGAGAGTGCCGCAATCCGGACCGGGTGCCCAAACCACCGTATCGCGGCCTGCGCCAGCGTTTCATCGTCATTCGGGATGTAACTTGCCCATGCGACGAACCCATCGGGTCGCACCAGCATCGCGCTCAGGCCCAGACGCTCTCTCGGTTCCCCGGCAACATAGTCCATCCGCCCGCTCCAGCTGCCGGCCAGGTCCCGGCGCGATGCGCGCGCGTCGAAGTCCAGGAGCAAGCCACGCCCGCGCCGAAGGTGCTCGTTCAACCTCGTGCCGTCGACGAATTCGAAGTCAGGCGCGCTGCGGCCGACGACCGGATGATCGCCGCCAAGATCGTAGCGAAGACCAACGCCCCAGACCCGCTCGGCGAAATAGGTCGCGCCATCGCGTGTTCCGATCAGATCGCGGACGATGGCTTCGAGGGCGCGCGAACTAGCGCTCGGTCGCATGAGCGCGACCTGCGCGCGCGACCAGTCGAGAATGCGCACGCCTTCCGGGTGCCGCTCCAGCATATAGCTGTCGAGCAAGTCGGCCGGCGCGTCACCGCGAATCGTCGCGGCAAGCTTCCAGCCCAGGTTCATCGCGTCGCCAAGCCCGAGGTTGAGCCCCTGGCCGCCCAATGGCGAATGGATGTGCGCGGCATCACCGGCGAGCAGCACGCGACCCTTACGATAGTCGGTCGCTTGATGGGCACGGTCCGTCCAGGTCGTAGCCAGCTCCAGAGCCGCGATTCCGACTTGGGTGCCGGAGACCTTGCGCAGCACGGCCTCGATGTGATCGCGGGTGACGCGCTGGGTCCGGTGGAAGGCGCCGCCGTCGAAATCGACCATCGCGATGGTGCCCGGTGGCGCATAGGTATACATGCCCGTCGGGGTGTAATGGCGACCGGGTTTGAGCGTGTCCGGGTCGTAGAGTTCGATCTGCACCGAATAGCCGGTGAATTCGGGATCGGTGCCGGTAAAGCCGATGCCGGCCGCCTTACGCACTATGCTGCGCCCTCCATCGCAACCGACGAGCCAGCGCGCTCGATATGTCTCGTCGCCCGCGCGGACGAAGACCGCCTCGCCCGATTGCTCGAAGTCTTCGACGCTGGCGCCGCGTATTATCTCTACGCCGATCGCCGCCGCTCGCGCGGTAAGAACGGCTTCGATGCTCGCCATATCGGCCGCGATGCTGCTGACGGCGCCGGGGAGGCGATACGGCCATTCCGTGCTGTCGACCTGATCCTGGAAGAATTGGATGCCGGCAAAATGGCCGCCCGGGCGGCGCTTTTGCTTCGTCCAGTGCGCAGCCGCCGGAACGTCGTGACCAACCGCGCGAGCCTTGATGGAGTCGAGCAGATCGCGGCGATCGAGGCTCTCGATCGTAGGCACCGACAGGCCGCGCAACCCGAAGGGCAGAGCCTTCAGTGGCGAGAATGGGTCTTGCGCCTGCTCCAGCACCAGCACTGAGCAGCCTGCCAGGCGGAGCTCACAAGCGAGGAACAGGCCAACCGGTCCAGCACCGGCAATAATCACATCATGAAGGGCGGCGTGAGAGACGTGCATAGGATACTCCTTGGTCGATTGTTCGACCGGAGCGTTCCTGAGCTTCAGACCCGCACGGACGAACGATTAGACGCCTGCGTGGCATCCGACGTTCGTCGTGGGGATCTCGTGCACGAGGCCAAAGACCAGAGCTTTCGTCACCGAAAGGACTTGGGCTTACCAAACCAAGTCTGCCTTTTCCGACACAGCCCGAATAGCATCGTCCCAACCGATCGACAACGGGACATGGCGATGCAAGCTGTATGCTTGGTGGAGCAGCCGGGGCGGTCCAATCGGGAGCGCCCAGCGCGATGTGGGGCGCATGGGCGCACGGACGAGGCTCCCGGTTCGAAGACGCGAACCCATGGGCACAGCCTGTTCATTCCCAACGTGCCGTACGCGTAAACTTTGCGCCCTTCGTTTGGTCGCACGGATGACTTAACGTTTCCTACCATTCTTGACGCTATTATTGCCACCATGCGTTTAGCGACGATCACAAACTGGGCCTACGGGGCAACCGTCATCATGGCACTCGCTTCTGGAGCGACGATGCTGCTGGCGTCGAACGCTCTGGAGAACGAGCGCGCGGCCGTCGCACAACGCTACAGCCTGGACCAAGCCACCTCAAAGATCGCTGCTGAGGTGACGGCGCTCAGCGACCAAGCCCGCGAATATGTGATCACCGGCGATTCTATACATCTGGTCCTCTATCGCCGCGACGCGGCGGCCTTGAAATCGGTCGAGGATCGCGTTCGCCGTATCAAAGAGGTGGGCGCGAGCGCGGATGAATTGAGCGCGCTTTCCGACGCCATGCAGTGGGCCGATACCTTGCAGGATCAGCAGCGGCAGGCCATCGCTGCGCATGAGCGGGGTGAAGAGGACCAGGCGCGCCGGATTCTGTTCGGGGCGGAATATGACCGTGAGTTGGATCGCGTCGAGAGCGATGTCGAGCGCTTTCAGTACCGCCTTGACCAGCGCACCGGCGCGGAGATCACCGCCGCGACCAACATCGCGCGGATCTGGAAAACCATCTCAGAGGGGATGCTCGCTCTCACCGCCCTCGTCGTCCTGTGCGTGCTCTACTTCGTGTTCAAGCAGCGCGTGCTGTGCCCGGTCGTGCGGCTGAGCGACGTCGTCAGCCGCCTCGCCGCCCAGGATTATGGTGTCGAGCCGCCCGAAATCGATCAGATCGACGAGATCGGGGACATGGCCCAGGCAATCCGTATTTTCCGGGAGAACGGCCTCGAACGGCAACGGCTTGAGACGGAGCGTAGCACCGATCTCGCCATGCGGTCCCTTTTGTCGCGCATGACCCAGCGGATGCAGGGCTGCGAAACCATCCACGCGCTGGAGGGGGTCGTCGAAAGCTTCGTCCCTGAGATCGTCCCGACCCTTGCGGGTCGCCTGTATCTTCTGGATGACAGGCGCAATGCCTTGGTCGAGGCCTGCTCATGGCTCGCGCCAATTCATTCAAGACCCGAGTTTCCGCCAACGGCGTGTTGGGCGCTGCAACGCAGCGACCTGCACCGGCCGGCCGGCGGCTCTCTCGATGTTCCCTGCGATCATCTTGACCGCACACATGGGAAGATCGACTCGATCTGTCTGCCACTCATCGCGCAACGAGCCACCCTCGGACTGCTCTATTTCGAGCCTAGCCAGGATATTTCGGATTCTCCGCCAATCTCGGAAATGTATCTGAAGATGCTGGCCGAGAATATCAGCCTGGCGCTCGGCAATCTGCGCCTCCGTGATGCGCTGCGGGAGATGGCTATGGGTGACGCGCTCACCGGACTGGCCAATCGGCGTCATCTGGAGACGGTGCTGAAGCTCCGTCTGGAGGAAGCGCAGCGCCTCGCTCAACCCCTCAGCTGCCTCATGATCGACGTCGATCATTTCAAGCGTTTCAACGACGAGTTCGGCCACGACGCCGGCGATGCCGTCCTTCGCGCCTTGGGCCAGGTTCTCTCGCATTCGATGCGCGAGAGTGGCGTCGCCTTTCGCCATGGCGGCGAGGAGTTCCTGCTGCTGATGCCCGAGCTTGGTCCAGAGCAGGCTCTCAGCCGTGCCGAGGCGATCCTGGCGCAGGTGCGAGCCATCCGCATCGAGCACGGCGGGCGCGAGTTGGGGCCAGTTACCGTATCAGTTGGCTTGGCGAGTGCGCCCGACCATTGCGCGTTCGACAAGCTGCTGCAGACGGCCGACGCAGCCCTCTATCGCGCCAAACACGCTGGGCGCGACCGGATCGTGGTTGCCGAGACGAGAGCGACCGATCAAAGAGTGGCCTAGCGTATTACCCAAGCCGATCCGTGGCCAAGCATGGCGCCCGCCGCAGAGCCGCGCGCGATCTAGACCACACGCGGCAAGAGATGGATGAGCTGTTCGGACTGCCGCCGTGAAGTTGTCTCTTTGAATCGAAATGGCGCGCCCGACACGATTCGAACGTGTTGCCTCCACCTTCGGCGGGCAGGTCTCACACAGGCCTTTTGGGCTGCACGGGGTTGCGATAGCACCCCCGCGAGACCCCGACGCTGAACGAAGGGCGGCACTTCGGCGGCTGGCATATCGCTGCAAGCATTTCGGTGTGGTCGATCAGATACAATCCGAACGAACTTCTAAGGCTGATTTTTAAGGATGGTGCGGGTGGTCGGAATCGAACCGACACTCCTTTCGGAACCGGATTTTGAATCCGGCGCGTCTACCAGTTCCACCACACCCGCACATTTGCCGCCGATTCTAGCCGACGCTCTCTGCACCTATACTGCACCTAGAGCGAAAACCGAACATCGTCAGCCTCTTTTCCTTCCTTCATAACCCACTGAAAACACGACGTTTTCAACTCGTCCCGTATTTCTGTGGATTGGTAGACAAACCACTTTTTGAGTCTGTCTTGTTTTTCCGCGCCCACCCCCCCCCCAGACTCGTGACGGAGATCGCTTACATACCCAGCGGCGCAGCACCTGCCCTCCACCTGGCACCGACAACGGGAGGCAGCGCAGTCAACCCCGCCTATGTGGCCTCTATGGTATCCGTTTCTCCGACACCTGCCTTCGACGTCTTTCGCAGCGGTGAATTGCGCAGCATGTATGTCCGTGCGGAAGCGTGAGGCACCGGGCCCGCGCGTTTGAACATTGCGCCGAAGCGAGCCTCGCCAGACTGCCGCGATGATCAAACGAAGACGCGGCGACACGGCGTTAAGTCGTGCTGCCAAAGGAGGCCGTAGTGGCAGATAGTAAATTCCTTACCCCCGACGAAGTGGCTGAACGCTATCGGGGAGGTATTTCGGTTGGGACCCTTCGAAATTGGCGCGCGATGCGTCTCGGCCCGTCCTTCGTCAAAATTGGCAAGGCCGTGCTTTATCCCCTCGGCGAGCTTGATGCGTGGGATGAAAAGAATAAGGTGGAGTGCCGTGCATCCAAGGGACTCGGCAAGCACAGGGGTGATCAGGCGTGATGATCACGGTCGGGCATGATCAACCGATCCCAGTCTCCGGCACCATTCCTTGCAGTATCGCCATTTATTGCATCCAAATCAATTACTTAGAAAACCGCTAGGTATGGTCCACAACCACCCCTCCGGCGATCCGACGCCGTCGCAGGCCGATATCCAGATGACCAAGACCATCATCGACATTGCCGGCCCGCTCGGCATCGCGGTGCATGACCACATCATCGTCGGCAAGAACGGCCACGCCAGCCTGAAGGGGATGAAATTGATCTGAGCGGCTGAACAAAGCGACAATCCTCATGGTGAGGAGGCGCGCAAGATGCGCTGCTCGAAGCCTTATTCAGAAAGATCAATGCAACCGACATCAAGGTTCGTCATTGCGAGGAGCACTTGCGACGAAGCAATCCAGTCCTTGCCTGGCGCCCCTGGATTGCTTCGCCGTCGAACGGCGCGATGCGCCGTCCTTGGCTCGCAATGACGACATCATGTCTGGTACTGCGTCATCCGCGGCTTGACCCGCGGATCCGTCTTCACGACGACCTTGTTCAAGGAGGATGGATTGCCGGGTCAAGCCCGGCAATGACCATGATCTGGCAATGACGACGATGATGAGCGACTCGTCGTTACTACTGCCGCACCAGGATCAGCGGATCGACGCTGTCGGGCATCAGGCGCCACTGCGCGTTGTCGTCGGCCTGGAATCGCCAGATCTCGCCGGTGGCGGATTGCAGCAGCACCTCGCCGCGCTCCAGCCGCCACATCTTGGGGGCGAAGCTGGTGACGCTCTGATCGCAATTCGGCTTCAGATAGACCTCGAAATTTTCGGCGTCGGTCTCGGTATTGGTCAGGGTCAGGCCGCAGATGGTGCGACCGGAGGCGCGCACCATCGCCCAGTCACCGATCATCTGATCCATCGAGCGGGCCAGCGAGCGCGCCGCCACCAGGTTCTGCAGGATGTAGATGCCCTCGCCGCTGCGCCGTCCCTCGAAAATGCCGGTCTCGACTTCGGTGAAGTCGATCACCGCGGCGCCGGCGGCGTCTTCCAGTCGGACGATGTCGAGGCCCTTCACGTTCCAGGCAGCAATGTCCTTGGTGAATGGCAGCGCGGCGGCGCAGCCGGGCTCCAGCTCGAGCTTCAGCCCCTGCGGCGCAGCGTCGGGCTTCAGCGTCACCACGCAGGTCTTGCTGCGCTCGGCGGTCGACAACTCCCATTGCCCGACCATGTCCTTCTTCAGCGCGGCGGCATCCTGCGCCGGCGCCGGCGAAGCCAGCGCCAGCAAGGCCGCGACCAACGCCAGTCTGGCAGCGCCCGGACGCCACATGGTCAGCGCCCCTTCACCGGCGTTTCGGCAATCGGCGTCAGCGGCGGCTGGCCGGCGAACCAGGCGGCGAGATTGTCGACCACCAGCTGATCCATCGCGTTGCGCGTCACCACCGAGGCCGAGCCGATATGCGGCAGCAGCACCACATTGGGCAGCGTGCGCAACTCCTCCGGCACTTTCGGCTCCTGGGCGAAGACGTCGAGCCCGGCGGCCTGAATGGCTCCGGATGACAGCGCCGCGATCAAAGCAGGCTCGTCGATCACCGAACCGCGCGCCACATTGATGATGACGCCCCGCGGACCGAGCGCCGCCATCACCTCGGCGTTGATCAGTTTGGCGGTGGCGGCGCCGCCCGGAATGATGACCACCAAAGTATCGACCGCCTTGGCCATCTCGATCAGATCCGGATAGTGCTTGTAGGCAACGCCCGCGGCCGGATTGCGCGAATGATACACCACCGGCACCTTGGCGGCGTCGAGCCGTCGGCCGATCGCCTGACCGATCCGGCCCATGCCCACCATGCCGACGGTGCGGTCGCGCAGCGAGCCCGCGCTCAGCGGATAGTCCTGGGTCGCCCACAGGCCGGAGCGGACGAATTTATCGGCCTTGACGAATTCGCGCAGCGTGGCGATCAACAGGCCGAGCGCGGTGTCGGCGACTTCCTCGGTCAGCACGTCGGGCGTATTGGTGACGATCACGCCATGGTCGCGCGCCCAGGCGGAATCGACGTGATCATAGCCGACGCCGAAACTGGAGACGATTTCGAGCTTCGGAAATCGCGCCAGTACCGCCGAACTCGCCGGCACCAGGCCGGTCACCGCGATGCCGCGAATGGTCTCGAACGCCACAGGCGGCAGCCGCTCGAGGTCGGCCAGCTGCTCGACCTTGTGCAGGACGTAGTCGTCGGTGAAGCCGGCTTCGACCACCGGCTTGCGTGGCCCATAAATCAGCAGCTCGACCTGCGACGACGCATTTCCCCCGGCCATCAATTATCCTTTCCCAGCGCGCTTTCGTGCCAGCGCCGCAGCAGCAGATGCGAGACCAGCGCCAGCAGCCCATAAATGACAATCCCGGCGACCGAGAGCAACAGCAATGCGGCGAACATCCGGGGAATGTTGAGCCGGTAGCCGGCCTCGGCGATGCGATAGGCCAGGCCCGAGCCGGCGCCGGCCGAGCCCGCGGCGATCTCCGCCACCACCGCGCCGATCAGCGACAGCCCGCCGGCGATCCGCAAGCCGCCGAGAATATAGGGCAGCGCGGCCGGCAGCTTCAGCCGCCACAGGGTTTGCAGGCGCGACGCGCCGTAGAGCCGAAACAGCCCGACCAGATTGCGATCGGCCGAATTCAACCCCAGCGTGGTATTGGCCAGCACCGGAAAGAATGCCACGATCACCGCGCAGGCGATCACCGCGGCCTCCTGCGGCAGATAGATCAGCAGCAGCGGCGCGATCGCGATCACCGGCGTCACCTGCAGCACCACCGCATAGGGGAACAGGGAATATTCCAGCCATTTCGATTGGTTGAACAATAGCGCCAGCGCGATGCCGCCCAGCGCCGCGACCGAAAACCCCTCCAGCGTGGTCGATAGCGTCGTCAGCAGCGAGTCCCACAGCAGCGGCCAATCCGCGATCAGCGTGCGCAGCACCAATCCGGGCCCGGGCAGCACATAAGGCGGGATCTGGTTGAGACGCACCACCAGATCCCACACCGCGACGCCGGCGGCGAACATGATGACAGGAAGCAGCACGCGCAACAGCCGCGCGCCATTGCTGTGGGCGCCGGCCTCATCCGGCGGCATTCGCGGCCGCGCCCTCATGCGCTGGTCACGCTATCGGCGGTCTGCGCCAGCGCATGCGAGACCTCGCGGCATTGCGCGGCATAATCCGCCGAGGTGCGGAACTCTTCGCCGCGCGGCTGTGGCGCATCGATCCGGAATTCGGCGCCAATCGTTCCGGGCCGCGGCGTCATCACGACGACGCGCTGCGACAGATAGACCGACTCGAACACCGAATGGGTGACGAAGATGACGGTCTTGCGCAGCTTGCGCCACAGCGCCAGCAGATCATTGTTGAGGCGAAACCGGGTGATCTCGTCGAGCGCGGCGAAGGGTTCGTCCATCAGCAGGATGTCGGGATCGGTCACCAGCGCGCGGGCCAGCGACACCCGCATCTTCATGCCGCCGGACAATTCGCGCGGAAACGCTTCGGCGAAGTCGAGCAACCCGACCCGCGCCAGCGCCTCGCTGACGCGCGAGGCGATATCGCCGCGTGCCACATGGGCCAAGCGCAGCGGCAGGCTGACATTGCCGCGCACGCTGGTCCAGGGCATCAGCGTCGGCTCCTGAAACACGAAGCCGATCGCATGGTCGCCGCGCGCCTGCGCCGGCCGGCTCGACAGATTGACCGTACCGGACGACGGCGCGCTCAGGCCCGCGATCAGCCGCAGCGCCGTCGACTTGCCGCAGCCGGACGGCCCGAGCAGCGAGACGAATTCGCCGCGGCGCACGTCGAGGTCAAGCGGGCCCAGAGCGGCGGTGCCGTTGGGATAGGTCTTGGTGACCGCGCGCAGCCGGACCGCGACGCCGGCCGGCGCGCCGTCGAACTCGACGAAAACTGCGGGATCGGCCATCGCGCGGTCCTATTCTTGCGGCCGCAATCGCAGGCCGACGCCCTGATTGATGAAGCGCAGCGTATAGGCCTTGCGGAAATCGACGTCGCGGCGCACCACGCCGGCGCGCACCATCTTGTCGAAGAAACTGGCATAGCGCGCATCCGACATCGCGCCGATGCCGTCACGCAAGGTGTCGCCGGAATCGACGATGCCATATTCCTTCATCTTGCCGACCGAATAGGCCAGCATGGCGTCGGTCATGTCCGGATTGAGCTTCTTGATCATGGCGTTGCCGGCGGCATTGTCGCCATACAAATAATGATACCAGCCGATCAGCGAGGCATCGACGAAGCGCTGCACCAGGTCCGGCTGGCTGTCGACCAATTCGCGTCGTGTCTCGATCAGGGTGGAATAGCCGTTGAAACCGTAATCGGCGAGCAGCAGCACGGTCGGCTTGAATTGGGCCTGCTGCTCGATCACGAACGGCTCGGAGCTGACATAGCCCTGCATCGCGCTGTTGCGATCGACCAGGAAGGGTTGCGGGTTGAACGTGTAGGGCTTGACCTTCGCCTCGCTGAATCCGTATTCGGATTTGAGCCATTGAAAATAGCTGACGATGCCTTCCTTGGACACGAACAGCGTCAGCGGCTTGAGATCCTGCAGCTTGCTGACCTTGGATTCCGGATGCGCCAGGAACACCTGCGGGTCCTTCTGGAAGATCGCCGCGACGGCGACCACCGGGACATTGTTGGCGACCGCGTCGAAGGATTGCAGCGTATTGGCGCTCATGAAGAAATCGAGCTTGCCGGCGATCAGCAGCGCGCGGTTGTTGACATTGGGGCCGCCCGGCACGATCGAGACGTCGAGCCCATAGGTCTTGTAGGTGCCGTCGGCCACCGCCTGGAAGAACCCGCCATGCTCGGGCTCGGCCACCCAATTGGTGCCGAACGTGACCTGATCGAGCCCGTCCTTGCGCTTCTCCGCGGAGCCGGTCTTGGCGGGCGGCTTCGTCGCAACGGGCGGCGGCGGCTTCGGCGCGGCGGGCTTTTCCACCACGGCCGGCTTCTCCGCCGCGCCATGCCCGGCCGCGTGCGCCGCAACGCCCAGCGTCAAGGAGAGGCCGATGGTTAACGCGCGCAGCAAAAGGCCTGGGCTCATGATTGGACTCCGTCGGTCATTCAGAGGCATGATAGGCCGTTGCGGGGCCGGCATGGGTTCGACGTTGCGTTCGTGGCGAAACAATGCAGGCATTTGATCCATCTGACTAGCCAAGTGACTAGCCAAGCCGCGCGGCACCCAATCGCAAGCACCCAATTCCCGCAAGATAGCGTCGTTGACGATGACAACCCTCCCCCCTTCCCGCAACTGGACCGAGATTCACTGGCCGGAGATCGTTAACCCGGCGCGCTGGATCGCGGTGCTGCCGCTGGCGGCGACCGAGCAGCACGGCCCGCATCTGCCGCTCGGCACCGATGTGATGATCGCCGAGGCCTATCTAGCGCGGGTTGGCGAATTGCTGCCCGCCGCCGTGCCGGCGTGTTTCCTGCCGCTGCAGCCCGTCGGCTTGTCCACCGAGCATCTCTCATTCCCCGGCACCCTGACGCTGAGCACCGAGACTGCGCTGAGGCAATGGACCGAGATCGGCGACAGCGTCGCCCGCGCCGGCCTGCGCAAGCTGGTGCTGGTGACCAGCCATGGCGGCAACAGCGCGGCGATGAGTCTGGTGGCGCAGGAGCTGCGCGCGCGCCACGGCATGCTGGCGGTGACCACCTCTTGGGGGCGATTCGGCACCCCGGAGGGCATGATCGGCGCCGAGGAATTGCGCCACGGCATCCATGGCGGCGCGGTCGAGACCTCGATCATGCTGGCGTCGAATCCGCAGCTGGTGCGCGAGGATCGCGTCGCCGAGTTTGGCGCCGCCAGCATCGCGATGGAGCGCGATTTTCACTGGCTGTCGGCGCATCGGCCGGCGCCCTTCGCCTGGCAGACCGAGGATCTCAACCCCAGCGGCGCCGTCGGCGACGCGACGAAGGCCACGGCCGAAAACGGCCGGCGATTGATCGACCACGCCGCCCAGGCATTTTGCGAATTGCTCGGCGACATCAACCGCTTCGACCTCGCCGCGCTGGGCCGCCGGCCGAGCGTGTGAGCGTGTGAGCGTGTGAGCGTCTGAGCGTCTGAGCGTCTGAGCGTGTGAGCGTGTGAGCGTCTGAGTCAAAAGGCTATCAATAGATCAAGCATTCAAGGTCGTCATTGCGAGGAGCCCTTGCGACGAAGCAATCCAGTCCTCGCTTGCCGCCCCTGGATTGCTTCGCGTTCGGACGGCGCTGCGCGCCGGCCTCGGCTCGCAATGACGAGGCAACCTTGACCGGCCTATCTCACATCGCCGCGGCGAAGGTGTCGGCCCGCGCCATTGCCCAGGGTTCGCGATAGCGCACGTCCCCGGTGCCCTCGATCAGCTCGCCCGGACGCAGCGGCGGATACAGCCGCGCGAAGCTGCGCACGTCGGTCGTCGAGATCCGCTGCGAGAAATGGATCGGCCGGATCTGCTGCGGATGATCGAGCCCCGCCGCCGCGAGCAACTCGCTCAGCGCCTCCAGCGTAGCGCGGTGATAATTGCAGACCCGCTCGGTCTTGTCCGGCACCACCAAGGCGCGATAGCGCGACGGCTCCTGCGTGGTCACGCCGGTCGGGCAGCGATCGGTATGGCAGCTCAGCGACTGGATGCAGCCCAGCGAGAACATGAAGCCGCGCGCCGAATTGCACCAATCGGCGCCGATCGACATGGCGCGGGCCATGTCGAAGGCGGTGGCGATCTTGCCGGCGGCGCCGACCCGGACCCGGTCGCGGGCATTGATGCCGACCAGCGCGTTGTGCACGAAATTGACGCCCTCGCGCATCGGCATGCCGAGATGGTCCATGAATTCCAGCGGCGCCGCCCCGGTGCCGCCCTCCTTGCCGTCGACCACGATGAAATCGGGATAGATGTCGGTCTCCAGCATCGCCTTGCAGATCGCCAGAAATTCCCAGGTGTGGCCGATGCACAGCTTGAAGCCGGTCGGCTTGCCGCCGGACAGCCGGCGCATCTCGGCGATGAAGCCCATCATCTCCAGCGGCGTCGAAAACGCCTTGTGATAGGGCGGCGAGATGCAGTCCTCATCCATCGCCACGCCGCGGATGCGCGAAATCTCTTCCGACACTTTCGCGGCCGGCAGCACGCCGCCATGGCCGGGCTTGGCGCCCTGGCTGACCTTGAGCTCGATCATCTTGATCTGGTCGTCGGTGGCGACGCGGGCGAATTCCTCCGGGTTGAACGACCCGTCGCGATTGCGGCAGCCGAAATAGCCTGACCCGATTTCCCAGATCAGGTCGCCGCCGTTTTCCTTGTGATAGGGGCTGACGCCGCCTTCCCCGGTATCATGGGCGAAGCCGCCCTTGCGGGCGCCGGCATTCAACGCGCGGATCGCGTTCGGGCTCAGCGCGCCGAAGCTCATCGCCGAAATGTTGAAGACCGAGGCCGAATAGGGTTTGGCGCAATCCGGCCCGCCGATCAGCACGCGAAACAGCGCCTCGGCATGCGGACGCGGCGCCACCGAATGATGCATCCACTCATAGCCGTCGCGATAGACATCCTCCTGGGTGCCGAATGGCCGCTTGTCGAGCACCATCTTGGCGCGCTGATAGATCACCGCGCGGGTGTCGCGGCTAAACGGCATGCCGTCCTTCTCGCTCTCGAAGAAATATTGCCGCATCTCCGGGCGGATTTCCTCGAGCAGAAAACGCAGATGCGCGGAAATCGGGTAGTTGCGCAGCACCGCGTGGTTCTTCTGCAACAGGTCGCGGATGCCGAGCAGCGTCAGCGCGCCGAACACCAGCGTCGGCACCAATATCGGACCGAGCAATTTGCCGTCCGAGATTCCGATGCTCAGCAGCAGCACGGTGAGGACGCCGCAGATCGTCAGAGCGATGAACCGCGGCGAGAAAGGCAGCAAAAGCGTTTCCATGAAATCCCTTGGGGCGCGCGCGCGATGGCCCGCTTGTCTGGTGTCTGCGCCGCGAGCGACGCCGGCGCGGGGCTGTATCCGATCATTTCGGCCGGACCGCGGCAGCGCCGCGCGAAAACCCATACACCATTTTGACCACGCCGAGATCACAAGGCGACGACCACCGCGTGCCGCGGCCCGGTCCATTGCCCGGCGGCGCGACGGGCGTGAGGCCGATATCGATCCGCCAGACCCGGTTTCGGGCGCCATTGCGCCGGAAAACACTTGCGGGGGGACGCGGCTGCGGCAATGACTGGCGGACCGCGCTGCAAAAGCCCCGATCGCCGCGACCGCCGGAACCAGATGTATCGCCTCCCCGATTTTCGTGCCGGAAAGCCCGGATTCTATCCGGATCAGGCCATCTATGCCGAATATGCCTGCGCCCATTTCGGGCTGGGTTTTGCCGAACACGACGCCGGCACCGGGCTGTTGTTCTCGGTGACCGCCCCGCCACGGACGCTCAGCTTCGGCGCCGGGCGCGGCTCGTTCTATCCGCAGAACAACGCCACCGCCGCGACGCTGGCCAATGACAAATATCTCGCCAATGCGGTGCTGGCGCGCGCCGGCATCGCCAGCCTCGGCGGCCGCTATTTCTTTCTGCACGCCCGCCACCGTGCGCTGCGCCCGCCGGGCCATGAGCGCGCCGACGCCCTGGCCTATCTCGCAGCATTGGGCGGGCGCGCCTTCGTCAAGCCGTTGCTGGGCTCGCGCGGCGATTTCGCGCAGATGATCGAAAGCGAGGCGGCGCTTTCGGACTATCTCGACGCGGTGTCGCGCTATTATGATTCGGTGCTGATCCAGCCGCTGGCCCGCGGGCACGAATATCGGATCTTCGTGATCGACGACGAAATCCTGTATTGCGCGCGCAAATATCCGCCGGCGCTGCTCGGCGATGGGGTGCGCAGCATTGACGAATTGCTGACGCAACACGATCTGGCATTGCGCGCGCGTGGCCTATCGCCCGCCGCAATCGCGCCCAACGGGCATGATGTCGTGCTCGCATCCGGCGCGCGATGGGAGATTCCCGGGCGGATGAATCTCAGCATTGGCGGAACCATGGCGCTCGAGGCGCCCGAACCCGAACAGGAGGCCTGCGCCATCGCCAGAGCATCAGTGCGCGCGCTCGGCCTGCGGCTCGGCGCGGTCGACATCTTTGTGGAGCCGGGGCCGGACCAGATCCGCGTCATCGAGGTCAATTCCAATCCGTCGATCCGCTTTCTGGAAGATTGCGGCCGCGACGATCTGATCCTGGCGATCTGGCGGCATACATTCACCGCGATGGGATTGCTGTAATGTTCAGCCTGCCGAAATATGGCGAAGGGCTTTGCCTGGCGCGCCTGGCGGAATTGCTCTCGGTTCTGGGAATCGACCGCGCCCGGCTGCGCGAGATCTCGGTGGTAGTCACCGGCTCCAACGGCAAGGGCTCGACCGCCGCGTTCTGCGCCGCGATCGGCCGCGCCTTCGGCCTGCGCAGCGGGCTGTTCACCTCGCCGCATCTGTATCGCTTCAACGAGCGGTTTCGGATCGACGGCGCGCCGATCGACGACGCCACGCTGGCGCGGTTGCTGGCGCGCATCGAGGCGGCGATCGCCGATGTCGCACAACGGCGCGGCGAATCCTTCGGCGCCTTCGAGGCGCAATTTGCGCTAGCCTGCCTGTATTTCCAGGAGGCGCAATGCGATTTCGCGGTGTTCGAGGCCGGGATCGGCGGCCGCTACGATCCGGCCCGGCTGATCGGCGCGTTGGCGACCTGCGTGACTTCGGTGGATTATGAGCACGTCGCACTGCTGGGCCATTCGCTCGAATTGATCGCCTCCGACAAGAGCGACGCCTGCGCCGCCGGCGGCGTCATCGTCTATGGCGAGAACTGCGCCGCGCTGCGCGATCACCTCACCGAATATAACCGCAGCCGCGACGTGGTCGGGCTGTTTGTCGGCGACCAGCTCAGCATCGGCAATCCGATCAGCACCGCGCAGGGGCAGTGCTTCGATCTGCGTTTCGACAGCCAGGATTTTGCGGCGATCGAGATGAACTTGCTCGGCGCATTCCAGTTCAACAATGCCGCGATCGCGATCGCGCTGGTTCTGCTGTGGCTCGAACGCAGCAGACCCGACGCGACGCCCCGCGCCATCGAATCGGCGATCCGCGCCGGCCTGCGCAATGCAGAGTGGCCCGGCCGGCTGGAGACGATCCGTCAGCAGC
Source organism: Rhodopseudomonas sp. BAL398 (assembly GCF_033001325.1). Taxonomy (NCBI): domain Bacteria; kingdom Pseudomonadati; phylum Pseudomonadota; class Alphaproteobacteria; order Hyphomicrobiales; family Nitrobacteraceae; genus Rhodopseudomonas; species Rhodopseudomonas sp. BAL398. The sequence goes on along the minus strand of NZ_CP133111.1, from coordinate 4,514,508 downwards.
CGCTCACCGTGATTGACGTCGGCCACACCCCCGACGGCATCCGCCGCGCGCTGGCGAGCCTTGTTTCGATCCACGGCGCCGACGGTTGGATCCTGGTGCTCGGCGTCTCGCGCGACAAGAGCGCCGACGCCATCGTCGCCGCGCTGGCGCCGTCGTTCGATCGCATCATCTGCACATCGGCGCATCACAAGGGCGCCGATGCCGCGACGATCGCCGATAGCGCGCACCGCGCCAATCCGCGGGCGGATATTCATATCGCGCCCACGGTCGCCCTCGCGGCGCGCGACGCGCTGGCAATGGCCCAATCGCTCAACCGCAAGATCTATGTCGCCGGCGGATTGTTCCTGGCGATCGAATTCGCCACCGTGACCCGCGGCGGCCGCGCCGAGGATCTGGCGTTCTTCTGAGAGCGTGACTGAAAAGGGATCAATAGAACGAGGCTTACAACGCCGTCATTGCGAGGAGCTCTTGCGACGAAGCAATCCAGTCCTTGCTTGATGTCCCTGGATTGCTTCGCCGTCGGACGGCGCGATCCGCCGTCCTCGGCTCGCAATGACCACCTTGAAGGCTTGATTCTCTTGATATCATCTTCAGTCTGGCTCTGAGCGCCGGTCGCGGTGCGTCGACTTTGCCGTTGCGGAGCGCGATGTCGCCGACTAGCGTCCGCCGCAATCGCCGCCATAACAGGCCCGCGACGATCGCCACGGCGATCGCATCGCAGGGCCACAGGGAGAGCATCGTGAACGCCGCAACCAATCCCGAGATCAACCGACAGATCCTGCTGGTCGAGAAGCCGACCGGCAAGCTCGGCCCCGAACATTTCAAGATGGCGGACGCGCCGATCCCCGAGCCGAAGGATGGCGAGGCGCTGCTGCGCGTGCGCTACATCTCGCTCGACGCCGCCAACCGCGCCTGGATGCATGGCGCGACCTATCGGGCCGCGGTCGAGACCAATACGGTGATGGCCGGCGGCGGCATCGCCGAGGTGGTGGCGTCGAAGGCGCCGGGGCTGAAGCCGGGCGATATCGTGTTCGGCGACACCGGCTGGCAGGACTTTGCCGCGGTGCCGGCCAAGCATCTCAGTAAGATGCCGAATATCGAGCCGATGACGCATCTGTTGAGCGTCTACGGCATCGCCGGCCTCACCGCCTATTTCGGCCTGCTCGATGTCGGCAAGCCGAAGGCGGGCGAGACCGTGGTGGTCTCCGCCGCGGCCGGATCGGTCGGCTCGATCGTCGGCCAGATCGCCAAGATCAAGGGCTGCCGCGTCGTCGGCATCGCCGGCGGCAAGGACAAATGCGACTGGCTGACCCGCGAACTCGGCTTTGACGCCGCCGTCGACTACAAGGACGGCGCGGTGTTCAAGGCGCTCAGGGCGGCGGCGCCGAACGGCATCGACGTCTATTTCGACAATGTCGGCGGCGACATTCTGGAGGCCTGTCTGGCGCAGATGAATCTGCGCGGCCGGATCGCCTGCTGCGGCGCGATCTCGCAATATGACGGCGTGCCCTCGGCCACCGGCCCGCGCGGCGTGCCCGGGCTGATCGTGGTCAAGCGGCTGATCATGCAGGGCTTCATCGTGATGGACTACATGGACCAGCGCGACCAGGCGCTGACCGAGCTGCAATCCTGGGTCGGCTCCGGCAAGCTCAAGGTGCAGGAGGACGTCATCGACGGGCTGGAAAACACCCCGCAGGCGCTGATCGGATTGCTGGCCGGCGAGAACCGCGGCAAGCGGATGGTGAAGCTATAGGCCATTGGCCCGAAAGGTGGCTGGTTGACGGGCTGCTGGCGGGATAGGGTCGCCGCATGGCGATCACCGACATTGCGACCCGAACCTACGACCATGGCTGGCGGCTCGATCCGATCGTGCGCAGCCTGCTCGACACCGATTTCTACAAATTGCTGATGCTGCAGATGATCCGGGATCTCTACCCGGATCAGCACGTCACTTTCTCGGTGATCAACCGCAGCCGGCATGTCCGGCTCGGCGAGGTCATCGACGAAACCGAGCTGCGCGCCCAGCTCGACCACGCCCGCACCATCCGCTTCAGCAAGAAGGAGCTGATCTGGCTGGCCGGCAATACGTTCTACGGCAAGACCCAGATGTTTTCGCCGGATTTCATCAAATGGCTCGCGAGCTTCCGGCTGCCCGACTACGAGCTGACAAAAGTCGACGGCCAGTATGAGCTGCATTTCCACGGGCCGTGGACCCACACCACGATGTGGGAAATCCCGGCGCTGGCGATCCTCAATGAATTGCGCTCGCGCCAGGCCACCAAAGGAAAGGGCCGCTTCGCCCTCGATGTTCTGTATGCCCGCGCCAAGGCCAAGCTGTGGAGCAAGGTCGAGCGCCTGCACCGGCTCGACGGATTGCAGCTGTCCGATTTCGGCACACGGCGGCGCCACGGCTTTCTGTGGCAGCGCTGGTGCGTCGAGGCCGTCAAGGAAGGGCTCGGCGCCTCCTTCACCGGCACCTCCAACGTGTTGCTGGCGATGGACAGCGATCTCGAGGCGATCGGAACCAATGCCCATGAATTGCCGATGGTGGCCGCCGCGCTGGCCAATGACGACGCCGAATTGCGCTGGGCGCCCTATCGGATTCTCGACCAGTGGCGCCACACTTATGCGGGCAATCTGCTGATCGCGCTGCCCGACGCCTTCGGCACCACGGCCTTCCTGCGCGACGCGCCCAAATGGGTGGCCGACTGGACCGGCTTTCGGCCCGACAGCGCGCCACCGATCGCGGCAGGCGAGGAAATCATCAAATGGTGGAAGCAGAAGGGCCAGGATCCCAGGGAAAAGCTGCTGGTGTTTTCCGACGGCATGGACGTCGACTCAATCGAGCAGACCTATCATCACTTTGCCGGGCGGGTCAGGGTCAGCTTCGGCTGGGGCACCAACCTCACCAATGATTTCGTCGGCTGCGCGCCGGACGGATCGACCAATCTCGACCCGATCTCGATCGTCTGCAAGGTGACCTCGGTCGACGGCCGGCCCGCCGTGAAACTGTCCGACAATCCCGAAAAGGCCACCGGCAGCCCCGCCGAAATCGAGCGCTATCTGCGGGTGTTCGGCGATGCCGGTCGGGTGCGCAACGCGGTGCATGTCTGAGCGCGTGGCCGACCCGGGCGATCGGCGCATCGAACGCATTGAGAGTCTGACTCAAAAGCGATCAATCGAATCAAGCCTTTGGATTCGTCATTGCGAGGAGCTCTTGCGACGAAGCAATCCAGTCTGAGCTTGAGGCCCCTGGATTGCTTCGCGTTCGGACGGCGCGATGCGCCGTCCTCGGCTCGCAATGACGTCATGGACCTTGATCGCATTTTCGGTCAGGCTGTTAGTAACTGCGCCGCACCACGCGATGGCGGCGCTGTCCGCCAAGCAGCCAACTGATACCAAGCAGGCCGGCCACGGCGACGCCGGCCAGGATGGCCTCGCGATGCCGCTCGGTGAACATTTCCCAGCTGCTTGATCGCGCGCTGGCGTCGAAGCGTCCATGGGCGGTGGCGTGGCCGGGGACCGGCTCGAACAGATTGCCGGGCGAATCGGGCGGCAGCGGCCGGTTGCTGAGTTGCCCGCTATAGCCCGCGCTCGCCAGATAGCGGTCGATCAGGCCCGGCGCGATCATGTTGCCGACGATTGCCTTCACGGTGGAAAAGCCGACCCACACCTCGCGGCGCTCATGGGTAGCGCCGAAATAGATCGCACGCGCCGCCACTTCGGGCTCGAAAATCGGCGCCACCGGCCGCGCCATCTTGTGCATCTTGTTGAGCGCCCAATCGAATTGCGGGGTGTTCACGGCCGGCAGATGAACCATGGTGAGCCCGATATCGAGACCATCATGGATGATCTCCGAGCGCAGCGAATCGGTGAAGCCGCGGATCGCCGCCTTGGCGCCGCAATAGGCCGCTTGCAGCGGCACCGAGCGATAGGACAGCGCCGAGCCGACATTGACGATCTTGCCCTGACGTCGCAGCCGCATCCGCTTCAGCGCCGCCATCATGCCGTAGACCTGACCCAGATAGGTGACCTCGGTGGCGCGCTGCACTTCCCGCGGCGTAAGCTGGTCGACCGGCGAAAACACCGTCGCCATCGCGACATTGACCCAGACGGCGATGGCGCCCAATTCGCTTTCCACCTGCGAGGCCGCGGCCTCGACCTGATCGGCGTCCGCCATATCGGTCGGAATCGGCAGCGCCCGTTGCCCGATCCTTTCGATCTCGCGCTTGAGGCTGTCGAGGCGATCGGGATCGCGCGACAGCAGCGCGACATCGTAGCCATTGCGGGCAAATTCAAGCGCAGTGGCCCGTCCGACGCCGGCGCCAGCGCCGGTAATGACCGCGATCTTCCTCATGGAGAGCCTCCGACGATGAGCCAATGCTTGCTCAACGTGGCGCGCAGGCGATCGTTTCATCATGGAAGATTGTTAATCGGAACAGCCGCGCGCTTCGGCGATCGGGATGCGGCGACTCGGATGTCATCGGCGTGACGCGCGGCCGCGGCAGGGGGGCGGGAGCCGGGCGCAGCATCACAGCCGTGACATCCGATCCGTCGCAACGAACCAATCCGGCAGGCGGGGTCAGCCGCCGGACGGGTCCTGCGAAGCTATACGACCTCCCTTGTCCCGTGCGGCCGCGGCGCATCCGGCTCCTCGGGCGCGAGCGGCGTCATCGAGCCTTCGCCGTGCTGGATCAGCGGGCGGTTGCCGCTCAATGCGCGCAGCAGCACGTAGAACATCGGCGTGAAGAACACCCCGAAGGCGGTGACGCCGATCATGCCGGAGAACACCGCCACGCCCATGGCGTGGCGCATCTCGGAGCCGGCGCCGGTGGAGATCACCAGCGGCACGACGCCCATGATGAAGGCCAACGAGGTCATCAGGATCGGCCGCAACCGCAGCCGGCTGGCCTCGATCGCCGCCTGCACCGGCGTGCGGCCGCCGAATTCCAGCTCGCGGGCGAATTCCACGATCAGGATCGCGTTCTTGGCCGACAGCCCGACCAGCACGATCAGGCCGATCTGGGTAAAGACGTTGTTGTCGCCCTTGGTGACCCAGACCCCGAACATCGCCGCCAGCAGGCCCATCGGCACGATCATGATGATCGACAGCGGCAGCATCAGGCTTTCGTATTGCGCGGCGAGCACCAGGAACACCAGCAGCAGCGCCACCGGGAACACGATGAAGGACGAATTGCCGGCGATGATCTCCTGATAGGTCAGTTCGGTCCATTCGAAGCCGATGCCCTTGGGCAAGGTCTCGGCGGCGACGCGGGCGATGGCGTCCTGGGCCTGGCCGGTGGAATAGCCCGGCGCCGCGCCGCCATTGAGGTCGGCGGTCAGAAAGCCGTTGTAGCGCATGGCGCGTTCCGGCCCCGCGCTCTCCTTGATCTTCAGCAGCGCCGACAGCGGCACCATCTCGTTGGTGTCGGAGCGCACTTTCAGCAGGCCGACATCGTCGGCGCGGCCGCGATATTTGGCGTCGGCCTGCACGCGGACCGAATAGGTGCGGCCGAATTTGTTGAAGTCGTTGACGTAGAGCGAGCCGAGATAGATCTGCATGGTCTCGAACACGCTGGTCACCGGCACATGGAGCTGGCGCGCCTTGGTGCGGTCGATGTCGGCATAGAGCTGCGGCACGTTGACCTGATAGGAGGTGAACAGGCCGGCCAGCTCCTTCTGCTGCGTGGCCTTGGCGACGAACGCCTTGGTGGCATCGGACAGCGCGTCATAGCCGAGCCCGACGCGGTCCTCGATCTGCAGCTTGAAGCCGCCGATGGTGCCGAGGCCGGATACCGGCGGCGGCGGGAACATGGCGATGAAGGCGTCCTGGATCGCCGCGAACTTGCCGTTCAGCGTCATCGCAATCGCATTGCCGCTGAGCGCCGCGGTCTTGCGCTCGTCGAACGGTTTCAGCGTCACGAACACGATGCCGGAATTCGACGAATTGGTGAAGCCGTTGATCGACAGGCCGGGAAACTGGATCGCGTCCTCGACGCCCGGCGTCTTGAGCGCGATCTCGCCCATCCGGCGGATCACCTCCTCGGTGCGGTCCAGCGTGGCGCCGTCGGGCAATTGCGCAAAGCCGACCAGATATTGCTTGTCCTGACCCGGCACGAAGCCGCCGGGCACCGCCTTGAATAACAGCCCGGTGACGCCGATCAGCGCCACATAGGCCACCATCACGATGGCGCGACGCGAGATCACCCGGCCGACGCCGCCGCTATAGGCATTGGAGCTGCGGGTGAACGCCCGGTTGAAGCGCCGGAAGAACCAGCCCAGCGCTCGGTCCATGCCGCGGGTCAGCGCATCCTTCGGCGCGTCATGGCCTTTGAGCAGCAGCGCGGCGAGCGCCGGCGACAGCGTCAGCGAATTGAAGGCGGAGATCACCGTGGAGATCGCCACTGTCAGGGCGAACTGTTTGTAGAACTGCCCGGTGAGACCGGTGATGAAGGCCAGCGGCACGAACACCGCCACCAGCACCAGCGCGATGGCGATGATCGGGCCGGTGACCTCGCGCATCGCCTGATAGGCGGCGTGCTTTGGCGACAGCCCGCTTTCGATATTGCGCTCGACATTCTCCACCACCACGATGGCGTCGTCGACCACGATGCCGATCGCCAGCACCAGCCCGAACAGAGTCAGCGCGTTGATCGAGAATCCGAACAGATGCATCACCGCGAAGGTGCCGACCACCGACACCGGCACCGCGATCAGCGGGATGATCGAGGCCCGCCAGGTCTGCAGGAACAGGATCACCACCAGCACCACCAGCGCCACCGCTTCCAGCAGCGTGTGGATCACCGCCTCGATCGAGGCGCGGACGAATTGGGTGGGGTCGTAGACGATGCTGTAGTCCATGCCGTCGGGCATGTTCTTCTTCAGCTCGGCCATGGTCTTGCGGACATTGTCGGAGATCTGGATGGCGTTGGAGCCGGGCGCCTGGAAGATCGGCACCGCCACCGCCGATTTGTTGTTGAGCAAGGAGCGCAGCGAATAATCGGCGGCGCCGAGCTCGATGCGGGCGATGTCGCGCAGCCGCGTCACTTCGCCATTGGCGCCGCTCTTGACGATGATGTCGCCGAACTGCTCCTCGGTCTGCAGCCGGCCCTGGGCATTGATCGACAGCTGCAGGTCGAGGCCAGACTCGCTCGGCGAGGCCCCGACGACGCCGGCGGCGGCCTGGACGTTCTGCTCGCGGATCTCCTTGACCACGTCGGCCGGCGACAACCCGCGCTCGGCGACCTTCTGCGGATCGAGCCAGATCCGCATCGAATAATCGCCGGAGCCGAACAGCTGGACCTGGCCGACGCCCTCGATGCGCGCCAACCGGTCCTTGACGTTGAGCACCGCGTAGTTGCGCAGATAGGTCATGTCGTAGCGGTCATTGGGCGACAGCAGATGCACCACCATGGTCAAATCGGGCGCGCTCTTGATGGTGGTGATGCCCAGGGTGCGGACCTCGGCGGGCAGCCGCGGCTCTGCCTGCGACACCCGGTTCTGCACCAGCTGCTGGGCCTTGTCGGGATCGGTGCCGAGCCGGAAGGTGACGTTGAGCGTCATCAGCCCGTCGGTGGTGGCCTGGCTGCTCATATAGAGCATGCCTTCGACGCCGTTGATCTGCTCCTCGATCGGCGTCGCCACGGTCTCGGCGATCACCTTGGGATTGGCGCCGGGATATTGCGCGCGCACTACCACGGTCGGCGGCGACACTTCGGGATATTCGGAGATCGGTAGCACCGGCAGCGACAACAGGCCGGCCAGGAAAATCAACGTGGACAGCACGCCGGCAAAGATCGGGCGGTCGATGAAGAATTTCGAGAAATGCATGGCGCTAGCTCGCTAAATTGGGTGTCGCGGACAATGGGGTCCCGGCGCGGCCGAGATGTCGGCCGCGATCTGCAGTCAAGAGACGAGATTTGAGGCCCCGGCCGCCGGGCCGGGCTTGCTGTCGGCCTAGCGCTCCGCGAGCTTGGTGGACGGCTTGGCGTGGGCGGCATCCATCGCCACCATCTCGGGCTTGACCGCGGCCCCCGGGCGAATGCGCTGCAACCCGTTGACGACGATGCGCTCGCCGGCCTTCAGCCCGCTGGTGACGACCCGTAGGCCGCCGACCGTATCGCCCAGCGTGACCTCGCGGTATTCGGCCTTATCGTTGGGATCGACCACCATCACGTATTTCTTGTTCTGGTCGGTGCCGATCGCGCGCTCGCTGATCAGCAGGGCATCCTCGGGCTTGGGCTGGCCCATCGCCAACCGGGCGAATTGGCCCGGCATCAGCCGGCCATCGGAATTGTCGAACACGGCGCGGACCCGCACGGTGCCGCTGGCGGCATCGACGTGGTTGTCGATGAACTGCATCCGGCCCTTGACCGGGTCGGTGGCGTCGATCCGCATCTCAACCGGAATTCGCTCGACCGCGGCCGGCGTCTTCTCGTCCGCCAGGGCATTCAGCGCGCGGGTGACGACCTGCTCATTGGCGTTGAAGGAGGCATAGATCGGATCGACCGAGACCAGCGTGGTCAGCAATGGCGTGCCGGCGCCGGCGGCGATCAGATTTCCGACGGTGATTTCCATCTTGCCGATCCGGCCGGCGACCGGCGCGCGGATCTCGGTGTAGTCGAGATTGAGCTGCGCGGTCCGCAGCGCGGCGTCGGCGGCTTTCAGATTGGCCTCGGCCGCCCGATAGGCATTGACGCGGCCCTCGAGGTCGCGCTGCGAAATGGTGCGGGAATCCGACAATTGCTGGCCGCGATCGAAATCGCTCTTGGTCAGCACCAGCTGCGCTTTGGCCGCGGCCACCAGGCCCTCGGCGCGGGCCACATCGGCAGCGTAGAGCGAAGGATCGATCTGGATCAGCAGATCGCCCTTCTTCACCAGCGCGCCTTCGCGAAAATGGATCTGCTGAATCACACCGGCGACGCGCGAGCGGATCTCGACCCGGTCGATCGCCTCGAGCCGCCCGGAGAACTCGTCGGACAGCGTGGTTTTGCGCGACTTGACCAGCGCGACCGAGGCCGGCACCGGGCCGGGCGCGGCTGCCGTCGCGCCGGCTTTGGCCTGCGGCCAGTCGGTCATCGCGTCGATTGCGGCAACGGTGAACACCGCCAGCGCGATGCCGATGCCGATCAGGTGTTTGCGGTTAAGACTTTTGATCATCTTGGTCCCTTCCACGATCAGGCTTTGCCTAATCCCTGTATTTTCAGTAGCTTGCAGGGACAGCGAGGCTCGCGCCCGCTGCTGCACCGCACACATCCGTAACGTTCGGTATAGATGGACTATCGACAATCGTTGTCAAGGGACATATCTACTGATCGGTAGAAAATCTGGGAGTGCCCGCCATGGCCATCGGCCGTCCGCGTGAATTCGACATCGATCTGGCTCTGAACCTGGCGATGCAGGTGTTCTGGCGCAAAGGCTATGAGGGCGCCTCGATGGCGGATCTCACCGAGGCGATGGGCATCACCAAGCCCAGCCTCTATGCGGCGTTCGGCAATAAGGAAGAGCTGTTTCGCAAGGCATTCGACCGCTATGTCGACGGCCCCGGCGGCTATGTGCGGATCGCGCTGGAGAAGCCGACCGCCCGCGCCGTCGTCGAACACATTCTTCATGCCGCCGCCGACGCGCTGAGCGGGCCGGACCATCCGCCGGGCTGCCTCGCGGTGCAGGGCGCGCTGACCTGCGGCGACGCCGCCGAAACCATCAAGCAGGAACTGATGGCGCGCCGCGCCAAGGGCGAGGACGATCTGCGGCTGCGCTTTGAGCGCGCCAAGGAAGAAGGCGACCTGCCGGCCGATTGCGACGCCGCCGATTTGGCGCGCTACGTCTCGACCATTCTGCAAGGCATGGCGGTGCAGGCCGCGGGCGGCGTCCGCCGCGATCAATTGCGCAAGATCGCCGACATGACCTTGCGCAACTGGCCGCCGGCTTAGCCGACGCGTCGCAGGGGTCGGGGCGAGGCGGCGATCTGCCGGACCCGCCGATTCGCCACGGCAGGGCGGCTCAATCTTCAAAAGGGCGGGGAGGAAGCTGGCGATCCCGGGATGACTCGAACATCCGACCTACGGTTTAGGAAACCGTCGCTCTATCCGGCTGAGCTACGGGACCGGAGACCCACGGGCTGCCGCAGGCGCTCGGGATTGTCCATATCAGAGGCTCCGGCGGTTCGCTAGTGCGGCGGATTTCGGGCTGCTCATCCGGGCGGCGCCGGTCGATCGCCGCGGCGGCCGCCACGGCATCAGCTAATCATGCCCCCTGATCTGATCCGGCGTCAGGCCGGGCGAGCCGTGGCCGGCGGCTTCGGCCTGTTTGATCAAATCCATCACGCGCTGCGACAACGGCACGCTCAGCCCGCGGCGCCGCGCGATCTCGACGATCACACCTTGCAGATAGTCGATCTCGCTTCGCCGGCCGCGCTGCAGATCCTCCCACATCGAGGAGCGCGCATTGCGGTCGATCTTCATCGTGCGGCCGAGCAGCAGGTTGAACAGGGGATCGGGCAAGCGCAGCAATCGCGGCAACCAGGCCGGCGGCAGCGGCGTCGCCGCCACCGGCTTGATGGCTTCGGCCCTGATCACCGCCAGCCCCTCGGCCATCTGATCGGCAAATAGCCGTCGCCAGTCTCGCTGCGCCAGCTGGTCGCGCAGCGGCAGGCCGGACAGGGCATTGAGCGCGTTGTTCAGATTGACCAGCAGCTTGCCCCATTGCACGCCGATGATGTCGTCGGACGGAAGTAGCCGCAGCCCGGGCACGCTGAGCCGCGCCGCGGTGTCGGCCTGGTCGCGCTCGACAATGATATCGCCCGAGGTGGCGCGATGATAGCGGCCCTCGCCGATGGCGACGACATTGAACGGCACCATCGCGGCCAGCACACTTCGCCCCGGCAAATGCGCGCGCAGCGTCGCCACATTGCCGATGCCATTTTGCAGGCTGATGACAACCGCATCAAACGGCGCATGGCGCGCGATCAGATCGGCGATCTCGGCGGTATCGGCGCTCTTGACCGTGACCAGCACGAAGGCGGCGTCGCGCAGCACCGCCGGATCCTCGGACAGGGTCAGCGCCTCGGGCGCGATCCGGCGGTCGAGCCCCTCGAAGCTGGTCAGCCGCAAGCCGTGACCGCCGATCTCGGCGATCACCCTGGGGCGCGCCAGCAGCGCGACATCGCGGCCGGCGTCGGCCAGCATCCCGCCGACGAAGCAGCCGATGCTGCCGGCGCCGGCGATCCTGATAGTCCGGGCGTCACTCATTGGTCATCCAGGCTGTTATCCGCGCCACTGTCAGCCTGTTGATTAGCAGGGCGCGGGCAGGATTCCCAATCGAGCGCTCGCCTTGTAACCGCCATCAGCCGGCCCCATCTTAATCGCGGGCTGGAGCCCAAGGGAGATGAAAATGGGTTTGCTCGATATTCTCAACGGCATGCAGAATGGTCCACGCGGTCCGGCCGACCCCAATGACAAGAGCGGCGGGATGTCGAAGATCACCATGGCGATCCTCGCTCTGCTTGCCTACAAGGCCTATAAGCACGTCAATAGCGACAATGCGCCCGCCCCCTCCGGCAATGCCCAGCCGAGGCAGGTGCCGCCGCCGTTCAATACCGCGAATGCCGGCCCCTCGGGCGGCCTGGGCGATCTGCTGAAAGGCGGACTCGGCGGCCTGCTGGCCGGCGGCGCTGCCGGAAGCATTCTCAGCGGCGGGCTCGGCGATCTGCTCAAGCAATTCCAGCAAAGCGGCCATGGCGACACCGCCAATTCCTGGGTCAGCCCCGGACCGAACCGGCAGATCGCGCCGAACGATCTGGCCAACGCGCTCGGTGCCGACCAGATCGAGATGATGACAGCGCAGACCGGCCTGTCGCGCGACGAATTGTTCGACGGACTCAGCCGGCAGCTTCCCGAAGTGGTCGATCAGCTGACCCCGGACGGACGGCTGCCGACCGAAACCGAAGCCTCGCGCTGGATCTAATTCACCTTCAATTCATTGCTCACTACTGTCATTTCAAAAAGGACGCCCGCCATGACCGGCATTTTGTGGATCATCCTTGTCGGCTTCATCGCCGGAATCATCGCCCGGGTTTTGTCTCCCGGGCCGAACAATCCCAGCGGATTCCTGCTGACCACCGTGCTGGGAATTGCCGGGGCGTTCCTCGCCACTTTCATCGGCCAGTCGATCGGCCATTACGGACCGAACCAGGGCGCCGGCTTCATCACCGCGACGCTCGGCGCGCTGATTGTGCTGTTCATCTGGAACAGGCTGGTGGCGCGGCGGATGATTTCCGATCCCGGCAACAGGTAACGGTCTCGCGCTGGCCGCAGCAGTCCGCGGCCAGCGTTTTTCGACGGGTCAGTTCACCAGATGCAGGCCGGCATCGACCCGGACCATTTCGCCGGTCATCGTGCCGGATTTCGCCGTCGCGAGAAAACACACCAGTTCTGCGACGTCTTCGGCAGTCGATGCGAGCTTGAGCGGCACCTTCGCCACCACCATGTCGCGGATCTGTTTCGCGCCCTCGACGCCGCGGCCCTTGGTAAACCAGGGCGTGTCGATATAGCCCGGACAGACGGCATTGACGCGGATCAGCGGCGACAGCGCACGCGCCAGCGACAGCGTCATCGTATTCAACGCGCCTTTGCTGGCGGCGTAAGCGACCGACGATCCGATCCCGCTGATGCCTGCGACCGACGAGACATTCACCACCGCCGCGGCGCGCTCCGATGCCTTGGCGCCGGCCTCCAGCAACGCCCGCGCGGCGCGGATCATCTGGTATGGCCCGATCGTGTTGACCGCATAGAGCCGCTGAAAATCCTCCGCCGACAATCCGTCGAGATTGTCATGCGCCATGTGCTTGGTGGTGCCGGCATTGTTGATCAGCGCGTCGAGCCGGCCCCAGGGCGCGGCCGCGGCGACGATCCGCTTGCAATCGTCATCCTTGGCGACGTCGCCCTGCACCACCACGACGTCGCCGCCGGCGCTGCGGCAGGTATCGGCGGTCTGTTCGGCTTCCTTCTGACTCGACGCATAGTTGACCACGATCCGCGCGCCCTGCCCGGCCAAAATGGCTGCGGTGGCGGCGCCAAGGCCCGACGCCGATCCGGTCACGATCACACACATTCCGTCCTTCGACATCTGCCCGTCCTGTTTCTTATGAGTTGCTATTACGAGGTGGTTCGCCGTGGCGGCCACCATATCGGCTGCAAAGGCCAGAGCAAGTTTCGGCAAAACCCGCCGCGCGGAATAACCCGTCCAATCAAGCAGGTGATCGGCTCCATGCCGCCACCGCAGGGTGATCCGCCGCCGACGGTGCTTGTCATTGCCGAGGCTTTTCCGCATCATGCCGAGCAACAACAATGGCAGCACCCCATGCCCGGCAGCGATGCCCGAATGAGATGTGCTTGTGACAACGGGGAAGCGCTGTGACGGAGAGTGATAACATTGTCGCCGAGACCGCCGAACGAATCTTCGCGGATCTCGCCGACGCCCAGACCATCAACAGCGGCAAGGACGGCGCCTGGAAGGCGCCGCTGTGGTACGCGCTCGAACAGGCCGGACTGCCGCTATCCTGGGTTCCGGAGGATTGCGATGGCTCGGGCGCCAGCCTGGCGGAAGGTTTTGCCGTGCTGAGCGCGGCCGGCCGTTTCGCGCTGGCGGTGCCGCTGGCCGAAACCATGCTGGCGGGCTGGCTGCTGGCGCAGGCCAGGATCGCCGCGCCATCCGACACCATGACGGTGGCGCCGGCCCATCCGAAGGATCGCATCACGCTCAATGCCGACGGCAGTCTGGTCGGCCGCGCCCGCGGCGTTCCCTTTGCCAAGGGCGCGCGGCATATCGCCGTGCTGGCGCACGGCGCCGATGGCGTTGCGATCGCGCTGGTAGCGATCGCGGCGTGCCGGATCGAGCCCGGGCTCAATCTCGCGGACGATCCCTCCGACACCGTGATCCTCAACAATGTCACGCCGCTGGCGCTGAAGCCGGCGCCGGCGGGGTTCGACCAGAATGCGCTGATGCTGATGGGCGCGGTGGCGCGCAGCCTGCAGATCGCGGGCGCGCTGGAATCGATGCTCGACGTCAGCGTGGGCTATTCCAACGAGCGGGTGGCGTTCGAAAAGAAGATCTCGAAATTCCAGGCGGTGCAGCACAATCTGGCCAAGCTCGCCGGCGAGACCTCCGCGGCACTCGCCGCCGCCAGTTCGGCGGCCGACGCCTTCGCCCATGCCGAATCATTCGACGACGCGCTGTTTCTGGAAGCCGCCGCGGCAAAAATCCGCTGCGCGGAGGCCGCCGAAAAGGGCGCGGCGATCGCCCACCAGGTCCACGGCGCGATAGGCTTCACCCAGGAGCATATTCTGCATCGCTTCACCTTGCGCGCTTTGGCGTGGCGCGACGATTTCGGCAGCGAAAGCCATTGGGCGGTCGAGCTCGGCAAACTGGTCGCGACGCGCGGCGCCGACGAATTGTGGCCGCTGGTCGCTTCCCGCTGACACCTCAACAAGAACGAGACCGACATGACCGCAGCCCTTCGCTTCGATCCGATCCGCCTGCCGCCCGAATGCGAGGTGCTGCGCCAGGAAGTGCGCGCCTTTCTCGCCGAGGAAATCGCCGCCGGCACCTTCGATCCGCACAAGCCGCAGCGTGAAGACAGCGACGCGCCGGAATTCTCCCGCCGGGTCGGCGAACGCGGCTGGCTCGGCATGACCTGGCCGAAGCAATATGGCGGTCATGAGCGCAGCTTTCTCGAGCGCTATGTGGTGACCGAGGAGATGCGCGTCGCCAACGCGCCGACACGGCGGTTCTTCGTCGCCGACCGCCAGAGCGGCCCGGTGCTGCTGAAATACGCGCCCGAACATATCAAGATGGACATCCTGCCGCGGATCTGCCGCGGCGAAGTCTGCTTCTCGATCGGCATGAGCGAGCCGAATTCCGGCTCCGACCTGTTCGCCGCCAAGACCAAGGCGACCCGGACCGATGGCGGCTTCCTGATCAACGGCTCCAAGATCTGGACCACCTCGGCGCATATCGCCGACTACATGATCGCGATCTTCCGCACCTCGCCGCCGACCAAGGAGAATCGCCGCCACGGCCTGACCCAGTTCCTGGTCGACATGAAAAGCCCCGGCATCAAGGTCAATCCGATCGCGCAGATCACCGGCCAATATGAATTCAACGAGGTGGTGTTCGAGGACGTCTTCGTGCCCGACGATCACATGCTCGGCGAAATTGACGGCGCCTGGAAACAGGCAACCTCGGAACTCGCCTATGAGCGCTCCGGCCCCGAACGATTTCTCGAAACCTATTACGTGCTGACCGAGCTGGTCCGCGCGTTGGGGCCGAACCCGGACATCCGCGGCGCCGAAGGCATCGGACGATTGGTGGCGCAGCTGCACACGATGCGGCGGATGTCGGTGTCGGTCGCCGGCATGTTGCAGGCCGGCAAGGAGCCGGTGGTGGAGGCCTCGATCGTCAAGGACATCGGCACCATCTGGGAACAGCAGCTGCCGCATCGGGTGCGCGAACTCGCCGCCTTTGTCGATCCGGACGCCTCGAACCACGCCACGCTCGACGATCAGCTGCCCTTCGCGATCAAGACCGCGCCGAAGCTGACGATCCAAGGCGGCACCACCGAAGTCTTGCGCGGCATCATCGCGCGCGGCCTCGGCCTGCGCTGACCGCGCGATTTTGAACACGGCTTGCGCCGGAGCGCCGCGCGCAGCGGCCGGCGCGAGTTTCAACGCCATCATGACCGGAGATCAGAATGACCAGCTACAAGGATATCGGCGTCGAGCTTCTCGGCCATGTCGCCACCATCGAGATCCGCAAACCGCCGTATAATTTCTTCGACATCATGCTGATCCAGCAGATTGCCGACGCGCTGGACACGATCGACGCCGATCCGCAGATTCGCGCCACGGTGCTGTGCGCCCAGGGCAAGGCGTTCTGCGCCGGCGCCGATTTCGGCGATCCTAACCGCAAGGAAACCGAGGCGGCGGCCAAGAGCGGCGATCCTGCCGATAATCTCGGCTCGATCGGACATCTCTATACCGAAGCGGTGCGGATCTTCCGCGCCAAGAAACCGATCGTCGCCGCGGTGCAGGGTGCGGCGATCGGCGGCGGGCTCGGGCTTGCAGTGTCGGCGGATTTCCGCGTCACCTGTCCGGAGGCGCGCTTCGCCGCGAACTTCACCAAACTCGGCTTCCATCCCGGCTTCGGCCTTACCGTCGCGCTGCCCGAACTGGTCGGCAAGAACAATGCCGAGCTGATGTTCTACACCAGCCGCCGCCTCACCGGCGAGGACGCCTTCAAGATCGGGCTGGCCAATGTGCTGGTGCCGCAGAACGAGGTGCGCGCCGAGGCCTTGAAGCTGGCGCGCGAGATCGCCGAATGCTCGCCGCTCGGCCTGTTGTCGACCCGGGCGACGATGCGCGGCGACCTCGCCGACCGCGTCATGGCGGCGACTAAACATGAACTAGCCGAACAGACCCGGCTGCGCGCCACCGATGATTTCAAGGAAGGCGTCAAAGCCACCGAAGAACGCCGCGTCGCCGACTTCAAGGGTCGGTGAGGCGTGCCCTCATGGTGAGGAGGCGCTGTTGCGCCGTCTCGAACCATGAGGCCATGCGGCCCATCCTTCGTCAAGCCGTCGAGGCCGTCATTGCGAGGAGCTCTTGCGACGAAGCAATCCAGTCCTGCCTGACGCCCCTGGATTGCTTCGCCTGCGGACGGCGC
This sequence comes from Rhodopseudomonas sp. BAL398, assembly GCF_033001325.1. Taxonomy (NCBI): domain Bacteria; kingdom Pseudomonadati; phylum Pseudomonadota; class Alphaproteobacteria; order Hyphomicrobiales; family Nitrobacteraceae; genus Rhodopseudomonas; species Rhodopseudomonas sp. BAL398. Next base: position 4,497,789 of record NZ_CP133111.1, on the reverse strand, counting down.
TGCGCGCCGGCCTCGGCTCGCAATGACGAATCGCCTCAGGATGAGGTCATTTTAGAAAGTTAGTCGTCTTCCCCACCACCAGCGCGTCGACGATGGTGACGCCGTCGCCGAGCGGATGCACCAGCACCGGGTTGAGTTCGATCTCGGCGACATGATCGCGCGCATGGGCGGCGAGCTGCGAGATCTGCGCGATCAGCTCGGCCAGCGCGCCGACATCGGCTGGCGGCGCGCCGCGAAAGCCGTGCAATAGCGGCGCGGCCTTCAAGCCGTCGAGCATCGCGCCGGCTTCCGCGGCGCCGACCGGTGCCGGCCGCCACACCACATCCTTGAACAATTCGGTGACGACGCCGCCGAGGCCGACCATGATCATCGGCCCGAAACTGGCATCCATCATGGTGCCGATGATGATCTCGACACCCTTCTTCGCCATCGGCCCGACCAGCACGCCCTGGATCACCGCATCGGGGCAATGCCGGGCGGCATTGGCCAGCAGCGCATCATAGGCTTCAAGCGCCTCGGCTTCGCTGGCGATGTTGACGCGGACGCCGCCGACCTCGCTCTTGTGGGCAATCGCCGGGGACTGGATTTTCATCACCAGCGGAAAGCCGGCCCGGGCGATCGCGGCTTCGAGCACGGTCTTTTCCGCGACCAGGATCTCGTCCGGCAGCGCCACGCCGGCGTCACGCAGCCATCGCTTGCTGTCATATTCCGACAGCGCTCCGCCTACCGGATAGCCCGATAGATCGAGCGATTTCATGCCGAACGCCTCCGGCTCGGCCGCCAGGCTGAAGCGGCTGCGCTGCACCAGCTGACGTAACGCGACCGCGATATGGGTCAGCCCCGACAACGCCACGCCGCCGGAGGCGGCGAGCCCTTCGCGGGCAAAATCCGACGGCAGCGTGTAGGAATAGAACAGCACCGGCTTGGTCTGCGCATCAAGCAGCGGCTTCAGCTCGGCCTTCTTGAGCGGCATCCTTGTCTCGCTCGACAGCGAGATCACCACCAGGATGCTATCGACCTCATCGCAGGCCTCGAGCAGCTCGATGGTCTTCTGCAGCCCACCGCTGTGCACAGCCTGCGCGGTGATGTCGACCGGATTGCGCGCCGAGCCATAGGACGGAATTAGCGCACGGATCTGCGCCTGTAACGGCGCGGACAATTCCGGCACGCGCAGGCCCTGGGCGCAGACCGCGTCGGCGCCCCAAATTCCCGCGCCGCCCGACACCGTGACCACCGCGACGCGGTCGCCCTTCGGCAAGGGCGATGTCGTCAGCGCCGCGGCGATCGCCACCGCCTCGTCGAGATCGTTGGAGACGATGCAGCCGTATTTGGCGAACACCGCGTCATAGGCCGCATTCCATCCCGCCATGCTGGCGGTGTGCGAGGCCGCGGCGCGCTCGCCGGCGTCGGAGCGGCCGACCTTGGTGACGATCACCGGCTTGCCGGCCTGCGCTGCGCGCCGCGCCGCGACGAGAAATTTCTCGGTGTCGCGAATCCCCTCGATGAACAGCAGGATCACGTCGGTCGCAGCGTCCTGCACCATGTAGTCGAGGCACTCGCCGGCACCGAGGTCGGATTCATTGCCGGTCGAGATCACGATCGAGAGCGCGACGCCGAGCGCGCGGGCGCGATTATAGATCGCAAAGCCGATGCCGCCCGATTGCGCCACGATGCCGATCCGCCGGCGCGACGCCAGCAGGCGCGGGACGTCCGGCTTGACGTCGACGGTCGGGCTGAAGGTCGCGGCGATCTTCATCGGCTCGTTGAAGAAGCCCTCGGCATTCGGCCCCGAGATCCGCATCCCGGTGGCGCGGGCGAAATCGGCGATCGCCTGCTGCATCGCCACGCCGTCGCCGCCCTCCTCGCCAAAGCCCGAGGAGATGATCACCGCATTGGGAATTTTGGCCTCGGCGCATTCGGCCAGCGCGCCGAGCACGGCGCGGGCCGGAATGATGATGATGGCGAGATCGACCGGCTTGCCGATCGCGCCGACCGACGGATAGCACGCCAAGCCATCGATATCCGGATAGTTCGGATTGACCGGATAGATCGCGCCGGGAAATTCGTTGCGGCGCAGGAATTTCAGCAGCAGGCCCGGAATCTTCATCGGGTCCCGCGACGCCCCGATGATGGCGATGCTGGACGGCGCAAAGAACGAATCGAGCGGATGGCTCATGCGACGAGCCGGAAGTCGACACCGGCCAGCGTGAAGCCATCGCCGCCGACCGCGAGCCCCTTCGCTTTGGCGGCGTCGCGGATCCGCGCGGCGTCGGCCACCTTGAAGGTCAGCGCCGTCATCGCCTCGCTGTCGCCTTTGACGAAGCGGAAGCTGCAATTGACAAAGGCGATCTCGGCCTCGCCATTCGCCGCCGTCGTTGCCGGCACGCCGACGATGCGGCCCCAATGCTCCGCGAGGTCTTGCGGATCGGGGCTTTGCATCTCGACCGCGACCAGCGCTCGGGTCACATCCTTGCGGATCGCCTGCTGCCAATTCGGCCCGGCCGGCGGATAGAGCCCCAAAATATCGTCGCTGCCTTCGGTGTGGTTGAACTCGATGAAGGCGGCGCGGCAATCGCGCGGATGCAACTGCACGCCGTGATAGGGCGCATGATCGATCACATTGGCGATGCGGACACCCATCGCTTCCGCGGCACGGCCACGGGCATCGGGATCGTCGCAGGAGAAAATCGCCATATAGCCGCCGCGACCGCCGCTGCGTTCGATGAAGCGGCCGGCGGCGGTGCCGGGCTGGAACGGCGCCACCACTTCGAGCAGCGTGGTATCGACCGGCAGCAGCGCGTTTTCGAGGCCATAGTTGGCGACGCCGGAATCGTGATAACAGATTTGAAGCCCCATGATCGCCGCGATATCGCTCGCCACCGGTTCGAGCTGCGGCGCTACCAGGCAGATCTGACGCAGTCTGAGATAGCCCGTCATCTCAGCGCCCCTGAAACACCGGCGCGCGCTTCTCGACGAAGGCGGCGGCGGCTTCCTTGTGGTCGGCGGTGTCGCCGCAACGCGAATGATGCATCGCCTCGGCGTCGAAGCAGGCTTCCAGCGACAGCTCCTCGGCATTGTTGATGTTGCGCTTGATGTAGCCCAGCGTCACGCTCGGCCCCTGCGCCAGCGACAGCGCCAGCTGATGCGCCGCCGCGCCGATTTCGGCGTCGGCGACGACTTTGGTCACCATGCCCAGCGCCAACGCCTCGCGGGCGCTCAGCACCGGCGAGGTGAGATAGAGTTCGCGCGCTTTGGCGCTGCCGAGCATCTTGGTGAGAAAGTAAGTGCCGCCGTAATCGCCGGACAGCCCGACCTTGGCGAAGGCGGTGGTGATCTTGGCGGATTCGGAAGCGACGCGCAGATCGCAGGCCAGCGCCATCGACAGCCCGGCGCCTGCTGCGGCGCCATCGATCTGCGCCACCACCGGCTTTGGCATCTGGTGCAGGATTCGCGACACCTCCATGCCGCGCCGCAGATTGGCGAGCTTCGCCTCGAACGACAGCGAGGCGCGGCCCTCCGCCATCGATTTGACGTCGCCGCCGACGCAGAAGGTGCCGCCGGCGCCCTTCAGCAAGACGGCGCGGACCTCATGATCTTCCGCCGCGCGCCGCGCCGCCTCGACCAGCCCGCGCACCATGTCGGGATTGAGCGCGTTGCGGCGGTCGGGCCGGTTCATCGTGATGGTCAGCAGGCCCTGATCGAGCTGCTGCAGGACGATATCGGTCATTGGGATTGCCTTTGTGATTGTTGTTCTTGTGCAAATGCCGGCTCCGGAGCCCGTCATTGCGAGCGAAGCGAAGCAATCCAGGGGCTGCAAGTGAAGGCTGGATTGCTTCGTCGCAAGAGCTCCTCGCAATGACGGCGTTGCACGTCCTACTTCTTCACCAGCGGGCAGCGCGACTGCGCCAGCGGCTGGAACGCGTCGTCGCCCGACACCGTCGCCAGCAGCTTGTAGACGTCGCCGCGGCCCTTGGATTCGGACGGCGTCTTGACCTCGAACAGATACATGTCGTGGACCATCCGGCCGTCGGCGCGGATGTGACCGTTCTTGGCGAAGAAATCGTTGATCGGGGTTTCCTTCATCTTGGCCATCACCGCGGCGGCGTCGGTGGTGCCCGCCGCCTTCACCGCCTGCAGATAATGCATGACCGAGGAGTACAGCCCGGCCTGCGCCGAAGTCGGCACCCGCTTCATGCGTTCGACGAAGCGCTTCGAGAAGGCGCGGGTGTCGTCATTGAGATCCCAATAGAACGCACCCGCGACCAGCAGCCCCTGCGCGGTCTGCAGCCCGACGCTGTCGATGTCGGTCACGAAGGCGAGCAGCGGCACGATCTTCTGGCCGCCCTTGCGGGTGATGCCGAATTCGGCGGCCTGCTTGATCGCGTTGATGGTGTCGCCGCCGGCATTGGCGAGCCCGATCACTTTGGCGCCGGAGGACTGCGCCTGCAGCAGGAAGGAGGAGAAATCCGACGTGTTGATCGGATGCTTGACGGTGCCCAGCACCTTGCCGCCGGACTTGACGACGACGTTGGAGGTATCCTTTTCGAGGTCCTGGCCGAAGGCGTAGTCGGCGGTCAGGAAGAACCAGGTGTCGAGGCCCCGCTTGACCGCGGCGAGCCCGGCGACATTGGCCTGCGCATAGGTGTCGTAGGCGTAATGCACCGTGAAGGGGCCGCAGGCCTCGTTGCTGAGCCGGATCGAGCCCGGGCCGGAATACATGATGATCTTGCCGCGCGCCTTGGCGATCTCGCCGGCGGCAAGCGCGGTGGCGGAGGCCGCGACGTCGACGATCGCCTCGACGCCCTGATTGTCCAGCATGTCGCGGGCGATGCTGGCGGCGAGGTCGGCCTTGTTGAGATGGTCCGCCACCACGATCTCGATCTTGCGGCCGAGCACCTCGCCACCGAAATCTTCCGCCGCCATCTTGGCCGCGGTCTCACTGCCGGGGCCGGTGATGTCGGCGTAAAGACCGGACATGTCGAGAATCGCGCCGAGCTTCAGCGGCGGCGCGCTTTGAGCCATCGCGACGCCGGGCGTCACCATCAGCAGCGACGCCAGCAGGATCGAACGCAATGGTGTGATTTTCTTCGGTGTGATTTTCTTCATTGTTTCCCCCACGATCGGCGCCGCATTGCTGCGCGGCGCATCTGATCGTTGCGATGATCATGCCGGATTGGCCGGCCGGCGGCAAGCGAGCGAGATTTCCGCAAAGTGGAATGGTGATCAGCAGTGGCTGCGCCGAATGACATCAACGCGCGGCATGGTCGCACGCTTGGTAGCAGCTATAATAATCCGGCACCGCGCCGCGCCCTCTTTCGTTGTGACGATGAGATGATCGGACCTCGTACCAGATTTCTCGCGCTGACCTTGACGTGGTGGATGTTCGCCGGGGCGATGAGCCGCGCAGCCTCGCCCTGCAGCCTTGCGCCGCAGGGCGAGGGGCAGGTGATTGCGGTGATCGATCCGCGCGGCTTGCGGCTGCAGGACGGCGGCGAGGTGAAGCTCGTGGGCATCGAGCCGGCGCTGCCGCGAGGCGACGGCATGGCGGCGCTCGCCGATCTCGTCGCCGGCCGGCAAGTCACGCTGCGCGGCGACAGCGACGCGCCGGACCGCTATGGCCGGCAACCGGCCTTCGTCTTCCTCGGCGCCGACGCCGACGCCGCGTCGGCGCAGCGCCAGCTGGTGGGGCGCGGCGCCGCGCTGGTGGGCATCGACATCGCCATGGGCGCATGCCGGGCTGAGCTGATGGCGGCGGAAGCCTCTGCCCGACAGCGCCGGCAGGGCATTTGGGCCGACCCTGCCGCCATAAAAAACGCCGAAAATCCTGGCGATATATTGGCGCAGATCGGGCGGTTCGCACTGGTTGAGGGCAAGGTCGTTTCGGTGCGGCAAGCCGGCGCCACGGTCTATTTGAATTTCGGCCGGCGCTGGACACGAGACTTCGCCGTGACTATTTCAAGGCGGATGGCGGGATCTTTTGAGGCTCAGGGCCTTCACCTCAAGTCCCTCGAAAACCAGCATATTCGGGTCCGGGGCTGGGTCGGCGTGCGGGGCGGGCCGCGGATCGAGGTCCGGCGCATTGAACAAATCGAATGGCCGGGCCGTCAATAACGCCCGCAGAGAGCATCGAGCGTGATCAGATCGGAACAACGGCGCAAGATATCGAGGAGCGGCCTGCTGCTGGCCGCGCCGATCTTGCTGTGTGCCGCCCTGGTCCTGTCCGGCTGCGGTGACATGAGCCGGTTCCAGGCGGTCGCAGCGGTCTCCGCACCGCCGAAGCCGGCTCGGCCGGCGACGGTGCAATCGCCCGCCGCCGAACGCGAGCACGAGCGGATTCTGGCGGCCTATGGCGGCCCCTATGACGACCCGCGGCTGGAGGCGCTGATTACCAGCACGGTCGAGCGGCTGGTGGCGGCATCGGAGCGGCCGGATCTGGCCTACAAGGTCACGATCCTGAATTCCGGCGCGGTCAACGCCTTCGCGCTGCCGACCGGGCAGCTCTACGTCACGCGCGGACTGCTGGCGCTGGCCAGCGATACCTCTGAATTGTCGTCGGTGCTGTCGCACGAAATGGCCCATGTGCTGGCCAAGCACGCGCTGATCCGCCAGGATCAGGCGCGGCAGGCCGCGATCGTGACCCGCGTGGTCACCAACATGGGCAACGACCCCGACATGACCGCGCTGGCGCTTGCGAAGTCGAAGCTGACGTTGGCGAGCTTTTCGCGACAGCAGGAGTTCGAAGCCGACGGCATCGGCGTCGGGATCTCGGCGCGCGCGCATTTCGATCCCTATGGCGCCGCCCGCTTCCTGACCGCGATGGAACGCAACGCGGCGATGAAGGCCGGCCGCGGCCCGGTCGATGCGCGCTCGCAGGACTTCCTGTCGTCGCATCCGGCGACTCCGGAGCGGGTGCAGAACGCGCAGGCCAATGCCCGGCAATATTCGGCACCGCAGGGCAGCGACCGCGAGCGCGACCGCGAGGCCTATCTGGCCGCGATCGACAATATCGTCTACGGCGAAGATCCCAGCGAAGGCTTCGTCCGCGGTCGGCGCTTCCTGCACCCCAAACTCGGCTTCACCTTCCAGGCACCCGAGGCCTTCACGCTGGAAAACACCGCCCAGGCAGTGATCGGCGTGCGCGACGGCGGCAATCAGGCGATGCGCTTCGACGTCGTCCGGGTGCCGGCGGAGCAGAGCCTGCGCGATTATTTGAATTCGGGCTGGATGGAGAATGTCGACAAGGCCTCGACCGAGGAGCTGACCATCAGCGGCTTCCCGGCTGCGTCGGTGACCGCCCATGGCGATCAATGGCAGTTCAAGGTCTATGCGCTGCGGTTTGGCAGCGACGTCTATCGCTTCATCTTTGCGACCAAGCAGAAGACCACCGAGAGCGAGCGTAACGCCCGCGAGACCGTGGCATCATTCCGGCGGTTGACGCTGGATGAAATCCAGGCCGCCCGGCCGCTGCGCATCAAGGTGATCACGGTGCAGCCCGGCGACACGGTCGAATCGCTGTCGCACCGGATGGCCGGGGTCGATCGGCCCGCGGAGCGGTTTCGGCTGCTGAACGGGCTCGACGCCAATTCCACCGTCAAACCGCGCGAGCGCGTCAAGATCGTGGTGGACTGACGGCGGGGCTCGCTACGCCCATCGGTCGCGACCGTCAGGCGTTCAATGTCGGCATTGCGAGAGCGAAGCGACGAAGCAATCCAGTCAGGGTTTGCCCGCCCCTGGATTGCTTCGCTATCGGACGGCGCTGCGCGCCGGCCTCACTCAGCTCGCAATGACGCGATTCGTCGTAATCGTTTCAGGATTCGTCTTCAGCGAGGGTGGAAGGTCAATCTCCCCCCAAGCAAAAGGCCCGGCCTTTTGGGCCGAGCCTTGAATTGCGAGCCTTGAATTGATGGGTCGGTTTAGACGGCTTATACCAAGGCGTTTGGTTTCGACTCATCCACGCGTCATGGCCGGGCTTGTCCCGGCCATCCACGTCTCTTCTGCAGCATCCGCTTGAAGGCGTGGATGCCCGGCACAAGGCCGGGCATGACGAACGAGAGGCCGTGCCCTTTGGTATTAGGCGGCTTCGTCGGCGACCGCGGCATCGTCGCCATCGGAATCGCCATCGGCGTCCGAATCGGCTTCTGCCTCGGCCTTGGCGCCGCGACGCGGGCTCTTGGCGAGCTGGCCCTCGACTTCCTTGACCGCCTCGGTTTCGGTGACGTGCTGCACCACCGCGATCTCCCGCGACAGCCGATCGAGCGCGGCTTCATAGAGCTGACGTTCGCTGTAGGACTGCTCCGGCTGCGAATCGGACCGATACAGATCGCGCACCACTTCGGCGATCGCGACGATATCTCCGGAATTGATCTTGGCTTCGTATTCCTGGGCGCGGCGCGACCACATCGTCCGCTTGACCCGCGCGCGGCCCTTCAGGGTTTCCAGCGCCTGCTTGACCAGCGCCGGCTCCGACAGCTTGCGCATGCCGACATTGGCGACCTTGGCGGTCGGCACCCGCAGCGTCATCTTGTCCTTCATGAAATTAATCACGAACAGCTCAAGCTTGGCGCCCGCAATCTCCTGCTCCTCGATCGCCAGAATCTGGCCGACGCCGTGGGCCGGATAGACCACGAATTCGCCGGTCTTGAAGCCCTGGCGCTGGGTCAGCGCCTTCTTCGGCTCCTCCACCTTGGGCTGGGCCGACACCGGCTTCGCCGCCGGCTTGGTCCCAACTGCAGACTTCGCCGCAACGGCAGACTTGGCCGCAACCTTCGGCGCAGCCTTGGCTGCATCAGCCTTCGCTGCATCGGCCTTGGCAGGCGATTTGGCGGACGCGGCCTTGGATTCGGTGGCCTTTACGGAGGTCTTGGCAGTCTTGCTGGGCATTGCACTTCTTTTGTTTTTGGAGGACTTGAAGGCTGGGGCCTTGGAAGCCGCAACCTTTGAAGCTAAAGTCTTCGCGGCCGACGCCTTTGCGACTGACGTCTTCGGGGCTGCCGCTTTTGAAACCTTCGAAGCCGAAGCCTTCACGGCTGTCGACTTGGCCGCGTTTGCTTTGGCCGTGTTTGCCTTGGTAGAAGGGGCCTCTCTGGTAGAAGTCGGCGAGCGGCTCTTGGTTGCACCGCGGCTGGCCGACGGCGCATTTTTCGAAGCCTTCGAAACACTCTTTTTACGCGTTTTTTGTGACACGGCCTGCGCGTGGAGACTCCACGCCCCTGTTCATGCTTTCACGGGAACCTGTCCTGGCCGCAAATCCGCGTGCCAAGCACTCGAATGTGCCTATAATAGCACATTTCCCGCAAAAATCAATGATTTATGACGAATCGCGGCCCCTCATTGAAATCGAGGGGCGGCAAGTTCGAACAGGGTTAAGCGCGCCGGTAATGATTCGGCCTCAGGCATCAATGGCTGGCGCGAAACGCTCAGTCGCCGGTGCCGGGCTCCGGTGAGAAGTATTTGTCGAATTTCCCGTCCTGCCCGTCGAAATCCTTGGCGTCGGCAGGCGGCTCTTTCTTCTGGGTGATGTTGGGCCAGGTCTTGGAATATTCGGTATTCACTTCAAGCCACTTCTCGAGGCCCGGCTCGGTATCCGGCTTGATGGCGTCGGCCGGGCATTCCGGCTCGCAGACGCCGCAATCGATGCATTCGTCCGGATGGATCACCAGCATATTGTCACCCTCGTAGAAGCAGTCCACGGGACAGACTTCGACGCAGTCGGTGTATTTGCATTTGATGCAGGCTTCAGTGACGACGTAAGTCATCCAAGACTCCGAGAGACAGTATCAATTTGACCAGTGGGTAGCGCAGGACCCTGTCAGCCGCAAGAGACCTGCCGCTTTTCTTGGCTGGCGTGCAGATCGGTATAAAGTACGGTTGCGCTCGCCGCATTTCCACGCTTCTCGGCAAAGCCTTCAACCCTGAGTGTGCGCACGGCGCGATCCAGAGCCACCGTGACCACGTCGCCAAGCTTCACCGCATGTCCCGGCGCCTTTTCCCGGGTCCCGTTGATGCGGACATGGCCGGCCTCGACGAGGGCAGCAGCGCTGGTCCGGGCTTTGACCACCCTTGCGTGCCACAACCATTTGTCGAGACGCTGGCGCTCCAAGCAACACCACTTCGTAAGCTAGCGCGGCCCTCTCAGCCGCGATCCGCGCGAGCGGATCGATGTCATCGCCCCAAAGGGGCTGGAGCAATTCCGGTCCTGATAGAACAGAACCGGCGCTCCAGGTTCTTGTTTTGACGCGTTTTCTTCACGCGAACCGGGACCCACTTCGCTCGAAAACGCTCTAATGCTGATCCTTGCGGTTGGCGGTGAGCTGTTCCTTCAAGGCCGCCAGCTTGGCGAAGGGCGAATTCGGATCGATCGGGCGATCGCGTTCGCGCGGCGGCGCGCTGCTGGCGACCTGGCGATGCGAGCTGCGGTCATTGCCGCCTTCGCGGCCGCCCTTCGCTCCCTGGAATTTGTCGCGGTCCCTACCCTTGCCCTGGAACCGCTCGCGCGGCGGCCGCGGCGGCCTGCCATTTGCGGTGTCCTGAGCCGGAGCGCCCTCGGCCGGGGCCGCGGCGCCGGATGCGTTGGCATCGGGCCGGCGGAAATCCGGCTTGCGATCACGCCGACCACGCCCAGGCCGGCTGCGCTTGGCGCCATCGGCGGCTTCGCCTTCAGCTGGCGCTCCGGCCTGCTGGGAGCGATCCTGATTGCGGTAGCGGTTGCGATCGTGGCGCGGACGATGCTCGTCGGAGCGGCCGCCCGGGCGCCAGACCTCAATCAATTCCGGCTCGGCAACCACCGCGTCCGGGGCCGGATCCGCGCTGACCTCCGCCGCAGCATTGGTAGCCTCAGAACTCGCGACCTCAGAACTCGCGACCTCAGAACTTGCTGCCTCCGGAGCGGCTGCGGCATCGGCGGCACCGGGTTGCTGCGACGCTTCGGCGGCAATCTCGGCGGCAACCGGCTGCTGCGCCGTTTCGGCCGCGGGCTGTTCCGCAAGCGCCTCGGCCACCGCCAATTCGACGGCCGGCATCGTCGCCGGGTCGGGCTGGGCTTCGACCGGTTCGGTGGCGGCCAGTTCAACCGCAGCAGCTTCCGGCTCGGCCGCGGCGGCCTCCGGCGCCTCATTGGTGATATCGGCGATGTCGCCGGTCTCCACCGCGATCTCCGGCTCCAGCGCAATCGCGCCAGCCATGATCGCCAGATCCTCCGCGGACAATTCAGTCATCGCAGCGGTCTGCGGCGTGACGGTCGCGGGTTCGGTGGCGGCCTTCGGCGGTGCCGGCGGCAGCGGCGGCTTCTTCTCCATCCGATAGCCGAGCGCACGCAGGATCGAGGCGAAATCCTCGCCAGCCGATCCGGTCAGCGAGGTCATCGCCTGGGTCACGACGAAGCCGCGGCCATCGAAGGCGCTGGCCGGCTTTTCGCCGTGCGAGCCTTCGCGCCACGCCAGCGCCGGACGAATCAGGTCGGCGAGCCGCTCCAGAATATCGACACGGACGGCGCGTTCGCCGCATTGCCGGTAGCCCAGCGTGCGATAGGCGTCGCGGTCCAGCAATTTGTCGACCGGGAACGAGGTCCGGCCGCTGCCGGCCAGATGCTGCGCGCCGGACAGCGCCGACATATCGACATTGTCCTGCTTCTGCGCCCACAGCAGCGTCGCCAAAGCGCGCGCGGCGGGCTTCAGCAGTCCCGGCATATAGATGTGATAGGCGCCGAAGCGGACGCCATATTTGCGCAAGGTGGCGCGCGAGGGCTGGTCGAGATCCTTCATCTCGGCGGCGATCTTCTGCCGCTCGATGACGCCGAGCGCCTCGATCAGCTGGAATGCGATGCCGCGGGCGATGCCGGTGACATCCTCGGCCTTGGTCAGATCGAACAACGGCCCCAGCAGCTTTTCGATATGGGCTTTCAGCCACAGGTCGAGCCGGGCCTGCACCGCTTCGCGCGGCGCGCCGGTCAGGCGATCGTCGGCGACGATCCGCAATCGCGGGTGCAAAACATCATCGGCCCCTACCAGCTTGGCCACCGCATCGCCGGTCCAGCGCACGGTGCCGTCGGAGGCGAGCACGAATTGGTCGTCCGGCGCGGCCGCCAATTTCTCGGCGCGGGCGTCAATTTCGCCGGCCAGAGCCTTTTGGGCGGTCGCCTGCAAGGCTTTCGCATCCGAACCAGCCTCGGCGGCGTCGGGCGCGAATGTGAATCCGTCGAGGCGGCCAATTACATGGCCCTCCACGATCACTTCGCCAGTTTTACCAATTTCAGTATTCAACATCGTATTTTCCCGCAGGCGGCGCATCAATACACTGGTCCGACGATCAACGAAACGCTCCGTGAGCCTTTCGTGCAACGCATCGGACAATTTATTTTCGACTTCTCGCGAAATTCCCTGCCAATGTTCGGGATCCGCGAGCCAATCGGGACGATTGGCGACGAAAGTCCAAGTCCGGATCTGCGCGATCCGGGCCGACAGCGTGTCGATTCCACCATCGGTTCGATCGGCCTGTTCAATCTGGGCCGCGAACCAGCTATCCGGAATTTTGCCCTTTTGCATTAGAAATCCGTACAGCGTCGTCACCAGTTCGGCGTGTGCGGCCGGCGCGACCTTGCGGTAGTCCGGAATCTGACAGGCGTCCCAGAGCCGCTCCACCGCGGCGGGGCCATGAGCGATATCGCGGATTTCGGCATCGCGCGCGGCGTGTTCGAGCACCCGCAGGTCCTCGGCGATCGGCGCACGGGTCAACGCGTTGTGCGTCGGGCTCTCGGCAAGCGACACCTGCAATGCGGCGAGCGAGGAAAAATCCAGCTTGGCATTGCGCCATTGCAGCACCTTCACGCTGTCAAAGGTGTGATTTTGCAGCGCGTTGACCAGTTCGGGCTCGAACGGCGCGCAGCGCCCGGTGGTGCCGAAGGTGCCGTCGCGGGTGGCGCGGCCGGCACGGCCGGCGATCTGGCCAAATTCCGACGGGGTCAGGCGGCGGAACTGATAGCCATCATATTTGCGGTCGGACGCGAAAGCGACGTGGTCAACGTCGAGATTGAGGCCCATGCCGACGGCGTCGGTGGCCACCAGATAATCGACGTCGCCGGACTGAAACATCGCCACTTGGGCGTTGCGGGTGCGCGGGCTGAGCGAGCCCAGCACCACGGCGGCGCCGCCATGCTGGCGCTTGATCAATTCGGCGATGGCGTAGACCTCGTCGGCCGAGAAGGCCACGATCGCGGTGCGGCGCGGCTGCCTGGTGATCTTGCGGTCGCCGGCGAATTCCAGCTGGCTCAGCCGCGGCCGCGTCACGATGCTGGCGCCGGGTAGCAGCCGCTCGATGATCGGCCGCATCGTCGCGGCGCCCAACAGCAGCGTCTCGTCGCGGCCGCGCCGATGCAGCAGCCGATCGGTGAAGACATGGCCGCGCTCCAGATCGGCGGCGATCTGGATTTCATCGACAGCGAGGAACGAGACGTCGAGATCGCGCGGCATCGCCTCCACGGTGGAGACCCAATAGCGCGCCTTCGGCGGCTTGATCTTCTCCTCGCCGGTGACCAACGCCACCGCGCTTTCGCCGACCCGGGCGACGATCTTGTTGTAGACCTCGCGCGCCAGCAGCCGCAGCGGCAATCCGATGATGCCCGAGGAATGCGCCACCATCCGCTCGATCGCCAGATGTGTCTTGCCGGTGTTGGTCGGTCCGAGAACCGCGGTCACGCCGGCGCCAGGAGCGCGATCGCTCGCAAACCACGGCGGGGGAGAGGAAAAGGCCATTTTATTGATTTTCTGCGTCGCTTGCGGTCATAAGTGTTTCACAATGCGACGCATCCGACGTCGCATTTTAAGCTTTGGAACGAGTCCGGAACGAAACGCGCCCGAATCGGTGACTCGACCGTTCCGGACTTTGTTCCCCACCACATCTCGCCCCGGCGTTCGAGAATGCCACCAGACTCGGAGAGCCCTGGGCTGGCGGTCGTCTGGATTTGAACAGCGGTCTTAATGACCATGCGTTCGGTGATTGCCCCCGGAGTCAACATCATTCCGCTCCCGGGATGTTGCGATGGCGTGGCGGTGAGGCTGCGACGGAGCGCGGCGCCGCCGACCCGATTCGGTTTCCGTCGCGCGATGCGCCTATTGGGTTTTGGCAGTCGCTTTCGGTACGGCGGGGCTTGCCTGGGTGTTGAACTGGGTCGCCTCGAGCACGGCATTGCCCAGCGGCGTCGGGATCTTGATCTTGAACGGGACCAGCACGCGGGTGCCGGCGATCGGCACCAGCCAGACTTCCATATCGCGCTGGCGGATCAGATATTTGATCGCCGTACGGTCGGCGATGTATCCGGAAATCGGCGCGAAATACAGCGCGCACACCACGGCAGGGCCGTGATAGCCCTTTTCCGCCTTGACGGTTTCGATCCGCTTGAATTCGAATTTGAGATCGTAACGCATCCGGCCGTCGAAGATCGGCGTCGAGGCACGGCAGGCATCGGCGCTGATCGGGTCGGCGGTGCCGGGCACCCGCAGGAATGAGCCGGTCATCGGATCAAACACGCCGCGACGGTGCGCCTCGGTGACCGGAATGCGATCGGCGTCGACCGGCGGGGTCGGGGTGATGGCGTAATCCTTCACATTGCCGCCCACCAAGGTCATCCGAATCGATTCCGTTTTCCTTTTTGACGTGGTGGACGCCGCATAGCTCATCGGCACCAATTGGCCATTGACGATCCGGCCCTGCGATTCACCGCTGCCCTTGCCGCCGGCAAAGGCCTGCAGAAGCCCCGACGTGCCGCCGTTGGCGGAGGCCGAATATTGATCGGCGTCGATCTCGATCATCCAGGCGCCCTTGCCGATGACGATTCCGGCCAGCGACGCCTCGTAGCGCGCGTCGAGCTTGCCCTGCGCCGCGGCTTCGCCGAACGGCGCCGCCAGCCCGACAACAAGCGCCAAGGCGGGAAGGGTCCGCTGGGCAAACGACAGGCTGGGGAGATTGATCACTGACGGGAGGTCCTGTCTGGGGCACGTCATGCGCGCCTCGATCTCGGACCATCATTTTGCAACGAATGCGTCCTTTATATGATGCTATATGGTTGAGGCCGCGAGGGAAACCGCCATGCACCCGGCCCCCTGCAGCAGCTTGACCCGGCGGGCAGGCCACTGTTGCGCGGCTGATAACTTGACGCTGGACGCCGTCCCGCTTATAGGTCCCCGGTTCCTGAAATGGACGTGATTTTACAACCCCCGCGCCTGCTAGTGGGCCGACGGGGATGACAGAGGATTTTCGCCATGTCCCGGCGCTGCGAACTGACCGCCAAGGGTGTCCAAACGGGCAATAAGGTCAGCCACTCGAATATCAAGACCAGGCGGCGGTTCCTGCCCAATCTGGTCAATGTGACCTTCTTGTCGGACGCGCTGGGCCGCCCGGTGCGGCTTCGGGTCTCGACCAATGCGCTGAAGAGCGTCGACCATCGCGGCGGGCTCGACGCCTTCCTGCTGAAGGCCAAGGACGCCGAGCTGTCGCAGAAGGCCGTCGACATCAAGCGCGCGATCGCCAAGAAGAAAGCCGCCGAACCCGCGGCTCCGGTCGCCGCCGCCAGCTGAGGCTTCGGCACCACCGACTGATCGATCGAATTTGAACCCGGCTGGATCGCAAGATCCGGCCGGTTTTGTTTTCAGGGAAGCTCTCTTTTTCAGGGAAGCTCGCTGGCGCACTCGATCTCGGCGTCGCGATGGCGCTGCGACCGATCCGATCCATGCACGGAGTCCCGACGCCGCGCGGCCGCAAGCATTGATGCGCGCGCCTGCGTCACGGCTGACGCGGCCGTTCTACCCGCGCTCTGCGAGCAGCCCGCATGCTGGCGGCGACACAGCCGCAACTACACGGCATTCCGCGGATTGATTTCATTGCCGCGCGCACTTTCGACCCACACGGCAAACCGCCGCATTGCGGCATATGATTAGTGCGGCGTCGATGGCGCAACGCAGCATTGGCGCTCGCACCGCACGCGTGACGACGCTTATTCGATCCCGCATCAGCTCATCGATGAACGCCACGATCAGCGGTCGCGTCGACCACCATGCAGACGTTGCTATTTGCTGCAAAGCGGCAACAAGGCACGCCGACCTTACTTCAGTACCGCGAGCGCCGCGCTTAAGTAATCATACGGAGGTGCGAAGGGCTCTCAGAGTCCGTAACCGAACCGACAAATCGATTGTTGCCCTCGTAATATTGCGTGATAATCGCATCGCCAATGACAGCGATGATCGAGAGTGAGACAGCTCTCTCCCTATTCCAATTCGGGGATGGTGTGCGATGAACGATTATGATCTCGAAAACAATCTCGATGCGAACTTGAAATTATTCCGGCAGTTGCTGTGCGGCGCGCTTCCCGATGAAGACCGCACTGTCCTGACCCAGCTGATCAAATGCCTCGACGTGCAAGAGCATGCAGGGGTCGAGCATGGCGAGCGCGCGGAAGCGCTGGGCTAAGCTTTGCCGATTGCCGCAGCCGACAAGCGCGCGGGCGTCGTTGTGGCGATCAGCGATGGGGTCGCGTGCCGGCGCGAGCCCTTCGAGCATAGCCGGCGCGACGGTCTTGTCCGACGCCCGACCTTGAAGACCGCACGGCCGTGCCGCACAGCACTATTTGAGCGGAGAGTTCGGCGACGGCACGAGGATCGTTGATTCAACGTTGAGGATGTCGGCGACATCAAAGCCCTTCGCATCGTTCGCAGCCTCTGGGCTCTGAATGTATCGCTGCGCGACTTCATGAGGATCGGCGCCCTCTTCATAGGAAACCAAGACGAAGATCCTATGCGCCAGATCATCCTTCTGGGTCCATAAGCCGTGCGCTTCGACGCCGAACCGGCCAAAATTATCGAGGTGGCGCGGATAGACGGTTGAGGCATAAAAATCGCGCGCCTCGTTGGTACGCAGCGAGTAGACTCGCATTTCATAGGTTCGCATGGTGGTCTCCTGTTAGGAATGAGCGGATAGGCCCCGGTCGCGATGACGCTCAATTCCGGTACCGCGATCGACGGCCAGGTGAACCTCCCAGCATTCCGGCCGGTGTCGCTGGCCGGATCTTGGAATGCTGGAGCGCATCGAATTCTGACGGTTGGCGAGGCGGCGCCGATTTGAGTGAACACGTCCAGCGGCGAAGAGCCGGCCGAGCTTCACCAGATCAGCGTGCGTTGCGGCCGTCATGTTTCGTGCTTTCCAAAGTTGAGTTGTGAGATCGGATTTTAGGCGCCGATCATCAGGCATGCGCCGGTCGCGACGATGACCAGTCCGGTAAGCCCATGCATGCCGAAGGCGAGCGCCCTGCTTCCGCCCGACCGAAGGACGGTGACCATGTCACCGAAGGCAATGAGGCTTGCGGCGAGCATGAATTCGCCGAGGAGGTGCGGCATTCCGTTCACCATGAGCAGAATGACGAAAATCCCGGACGCGATATCGCGGGTCCCCTTCACGGAGAGCCACGCGTTGAAGCCACGCGACAGCGGCGGAGATGCAGCGATGCCGAACTCAGCCGATGCGCCAGCTGGCGCCAGCCAGAAACGGGAACCGAGGAAGATGATCGCGGCCGCGATCAGGCCGGACAGCACATATCCGATTTGGATCAGTAAAGTGGAATGGGTCATGACGCTTTATCCTTTCATCTGCAATATATCTAGCGGCGCTAGTTAATGCTGTCAATTGGAAATCTAGCGTTGACAGGAAATACGGCGCCGGTAGTGTCATGCAATGTCGATCGTGGAACGAAAAGAGCGTCAGCGCGCCGAACGCTATGAGCTGATCCTGAATACCGCGCTTGAGCTGGCTGCAGCGGAAGGCTGGGAGGCGGTCACGACGCGTCGCCTCGCAGCGTTAATCGAGTACAGCCAGCCCGTCCTCTACAGCCATTTCAAAGGCAAGGCCGAGATCATGGCGGCGGTCGCTATGAGGGGGTTCGAGGAGCTGGCGACCGACATGAAAAATGCGGCTGGCGGCGCCAATGCTTTGCACGCCCTCTGTACCGCCTATCTTCATTTTGCCGCCTCGCAGCCGGTTGTGTACGAGGCGATGTTCGTCTCGCCGACGGAACTGTTGTTTGCCAGCGAAGAAACGCCGACGGCACTCCGGGCGGCTTTCGACGCGCTGGTCACCGCACTCGGGCCGGATCAGGGAGCCCCGGTATTCACCGCCGAAGTGCTGTGGAGCGCCTTGCATGGAATGGTCGTCCTGATGCAGTCCGGACGCATCCCAGCTGACGGTACTCAGGACCGATTAGACATTCTGGTCCGAAAATTCAGCGGTAATTACTAACTCCTTGGGAACGATGATCGATTCGGACGGCCCCTCAGCCGGACCAGTAGCAGCCGAGCCCGCGGCGCGAGACCTGCCCGTATTTTTACGAAGGCCAAATTATTTGCCGAATCACGTAGTTTTTCGGGGAGAAGCACGATCATATCGATCGTAGTCTGATTTCCTCACCCGGCCGGCGTTCGGCAGCAATGGCAAAACGCAAGATGCGGGCTTCGACCATCAACACGCGTGACGCCGCCGATGCCCAAGTGCAATCCAGTGCCGGGGCTTGTTGCGCGCGGCCATCGTCACGGTGGCAGACGCCAGCACCTATCGTCGGGCTTGCGCGATGACGCTCTCCTCCCGGCTGGCATTGGCAATGATCGCGCTGGCGCTGGTCACCACCGCGGCGCTTGGTGTTCTGAACTATCAGAGCGTCGTCTCCTTGCTGATGCCAAGAGCGCTCGAGCGGCTGCAGACCCAGGCGCGGCTCAGCGCCGTGGTGATGGATGCGTCGCTGAGCAGCGCCTATGCCGACGTCAAGGCCAGCGCCAGTTCCGATGATCTGCGCAGACTGATGATGGCGGGGCGTAACGCTGGCGGCGAGACGCCGAACCCGACCGAAGCCTATTGGCGCGAGCAGATCGCCCATGATTTCGTCGCCGAGCTCACCGCCAAACCGGATTATGCAATCCTCCGGGTGATCGGTGTGGCGGATGGCGGCCTCGAAATCATTCGGGTCGACCGCCACGGTCCGAACGGTACGATTCGAATCGTGCCTCAGGATCAATTATCGCGCCGCGGCGACCGCTCCTATGTCAAACAGGGCATCGCGACGCCGGCCAACGAAATCTACGTCTCCAACATCGAACTCAACCGGACCCTGACGGGGCTGGAGAAACCGGACACCCCCACACTGCGCGTGGTCGCCCCGCTGCACCAACCCGACGGCACGACTTATGCCGTGCTGGTGCTCAATGTCGATCTGCGCGCCATCCTGGCGCGGCTGCGCGCCGGCGGGCAGCCCGGCAACCAGATCTATCTGGTCAACGAGCAGGGCGACTATCTGCTGCATCCCGACCCGTCGCGCGAATTCGGTTTCGATCGCGGCGCTCGCTTTCGTATCCAGGACGATTTTCCGGAATTCGCGGCACTGCTGCAGGCGGGCAGCACCGAACCGCGGCTGATGCTGGACCGCGCCGGGCAACGCTTCGGCGTCGGATGGGAATGGGCAAGGCTCGCCGGCGGCCCCAGGGTGGCGGTGGTCGAGACCAGGCCCTACTCCTCCTTTTTCCTGGTGCGGACCGCGGTACAGAAGGCGACGCTGCTCGGCGGCGCCGCCGCGCTGTTGGTCGCTGTCCTGATGGCAGTGCCGTTGGCACGCTCGCTGACCCGGCCGCTGGTCCGGATCACCCAGGCGGTCGAGGGGTTCTCCCGCGGCGAACCGGTCACGGTCACGGCGGGCGGCGGTCACGAAATCAACGTTCTGGCCGAGGCCTTCAACCGGATGGCTGCGGAATCGCGGCTGAAGGCCGCCGAACTAACCAAGGAAACCGAGCAAAGCTCGCGGCTGGGCGACGTGCTGAACAACACCATCAACAATATGCCGGATCCAGTGCTGGTGGTGGACGCGGAGGGAATGGTGATCATCACCAATCCGGCGGCACGCAACCTGTTCGGGAGCCTTTCGGGAGTCGGCCCTCGCAACACGACGCGGGCCTTCGACCGCTTCTTCCCCGACGGCACCCCGTTCGGGCCGGACGATTCGCCGCTGCTGCGCGCCTTCGGTGGCGAGATCATCGAAAACTTGGAATTCATCGTGCAGCCGATCGGATCGGATCGGCGCTCCTATCTGATCGCCAATGGCCGGCCGCTGCGCAGTGAATCCGGCAAGCTGCTAGGCGCGGTGATGGTCTATCACGACGTCACCCAGACCAAGAAAAGCGAGGAAGCGCTGCGCCACAGCGAGCGGATGGCGCGGGCGATCATCGATACCGCGCTCGATGCCTTTGTCCAGATCGACTCGGCCGGGGCCATCACCGAATGGAGTCCGCAGGCCGAAGCGATGTTCGGCTGGCTCCGCAGCGAGGTGATCGGCAGAAGCATCGGCGCCTTGATCTTTTCCCCCGAGCAGCTGAACGAGGGCGCCGCCGAATATTCGCGTTTTCTCGACTCGATCGAGCATGGCAGTCCGGGTCACCGGGTCGAGATCGAAGCGGTCCGGCGCGACGGCTCGGCGATCCCGATCGAAGTGGCGATGACCGCGTTGCGCCGCGACGACGGCTTCGTCACCAACGCCTTCCTGCGCGACCTCACCGACAAGATCGTCTCCGACGAACAGCTACGCCAATCGCAGAAGATGGAGTCGATCGGACAATTGACCGGCGGCATCGCCCACGACTTCAACAACATGCTCACCGTCATCACCGGCACCATCGATATTCTCGGCGATGCGGTGGCCGAGCAGCCGCAATTGTTGGCGATCGCCAAACTGATCAGCGAGGCGGCCGACCGCGGCGCGGAATTGACCCGGCTGCTGCTGGCGTTCGCGCGCAAGCAGCCGCTGCAGCCCGACGAAACCGACGCCAACGTCTTGTTGAGCGGGCTGGAAAGCCTGTTGCGCTCGGCACTGGGCGAACAGATCGAAATCGAATCCGTGCTGCAGCCGGGGCTATGGCCGATCTTCGTCGACCGGGGCCAACTCGATTCCGCGCTGGTCAATCTGGCGGTCAATGCCCGCGACGCGATGCCCAATGGCGGCAAGCTGTCGCTGGAGACCTGCAACGTCGTGCTCGATCAGGAACTCGCCCGGCGGATGGGCGGGATCGACGAGGGTGGCTATGTGATGATCGCGATCACCGATTCGGGCTCCGGCATTCCCGAGGCGATCCGCGACAAGGTGTTCGATCCGTTCTTCACCACCAAGGAAGTCGGCAAGGGGACCGGGCTCGGCCTCAGCATGGTCTACGGCTTCATCAAGCAGTCGGGCGGCCACATCACGCTCTACAGCGAGGAGGGTCTGGGCACCACGTTCCGGATCTACCTGCCGCGCGCCAAGGCCGAAACTCAGAAGATCGCGCCGGCGGCGCCCGAGGCTGCGCCGGTCGGAGGCCACGAAACCATTCTGGTTGTCGAGGACGACGCGCTGGTGCGCAACTACGTCACCTCGCAGCTCAAGAGTCTGGGCTACACCACGCTGTCAGTGGCCAACGCCGCCGCCGCGCTTGCGATCAGCGACAAGCAGGTTGCGTTCGATTTGCTGTTCACCGATATCGTGATGCCGGGAAAGATGAACGGCGTGCAGCTCGCCGCCGAGATGGCGAAGCGGCATCCGGGACTGAAGGTGCTCTACACCTCGGGATATTCCGAGAATGCCCTGATCCACAACAACCGCCTGGATGAGGATGTGATCCTGCTCAGCAAGCCCTATCGGCGTGCCGCGCTCGCCCGCATGGTCCGACAGGCGTTGTCGGCCGCGACGCCAGAACCGCAACGCAAGGCGGGCGCCGGCCTGAACGACGATCGCATCAGCGCCCCTGGTAGTCTGCCGAGGGCAATGGGCAACCAAGTCTAAAGCATTCGTCCATAATCTGAATCTGATCCTTCAAGCGATCGCTTCCGATCCGGCTTGAAGAATCGACGAATCCCATGATGGCGATCTGGAGCTGTCGAGGCATCGACCCCGCCTGGATCGCGCATGGTCATATCTGCGCACGTTCCACGATCACCGGAGGAAGTCGTCATGCCGAACAGCCCATCCCATGCCGGCCGCTCCGCGAGCACCGCCGGCAGCGGCTGGACCGTCCGCCTCAGCCATAAGATCGCGGCGATCGGGATCATCGGGCTGATCGGCGTGCTGCTGGTCGGCGGCATCCATCTGTATGGCGAGTCGTCGCTGGCGCCGATCCAGAAGGCGACCGACGCCGCGCGACTGACGGCCGAATTGACTGGCAAGCTCAACGTCGAACTGCTCGAGGCCCGCCGCGCCGAGAAGGACTTCCTGGCGCGCAACGACGTCGCGAAAGCCGAACTGCAGCAGACGATCGTCAAATCCGCGGTGGCGAGCGTCGACGCGCTGCGCAAGCAGGTCGGAACCAATCAGGCGTTGGCCGCGGATGTCGGCCGCATCGGCGATGCGTTGAAGGCCTATGAGGGTCACTTCGAAGCCGTGTTGGCGCAGAAGACGCGTCTGGGGCTCGATGAAAAATCGGGACTGGAAATCAAGCTGCGGACCTCGGTCCACGACATCGAAAAGATGGCCGATCGGTTCGACGAGCCGCAGATGAAAATCTCGATGCTGATGATGCGGCGTCATGAGAAAGATTTTATGATGCGGCGCGACGGAAAATATGTCGACCAACTGACCGCGCAGGCCAAGAAATTCTCGGCTCTGATCGACAGCGCCAGCCTTCCGGCCGACGCCAAGACCGCCCTGGCGACCAAGCTCGCTGACTATCAGCGCGACTTCCTGGCCTGGGCCGAGACCGCTAAGGCACTTGGCACCGAGCTTGCCGCGATGTCGGCCTCCTTTGCGCCGATCGAACCGCTGATCGAATCGATGGTCGGCTCGGTAACCGCCGCGCGGCTCGCAGCCGAGCAACAAGGTGACGTGCTGCGCGATCAGACCGAAACCCAAATCAACATCGCGCTCGCGGTGATTGCCATGATCGTGCTTGGCGCCGGATATCTGGTTGGCCGTTCGGTGTCGCGGCCGCTGGCGGCAATGACCGCGGCGATGATCGAACTGGCCCACGGCAATTTCGATGTCGTGCTGCCGGGGCTCGGCCGCAGGGACGAAATCGGCGAGATCGCCGACGCGGTGGAAACCTTCAAGATCAAGGCCGAAGAAAAAGCGCGCGAGGAAGCCGCGGCTGCCTCGCGCCAAGAGGCCGTCGCGGCCCAGCAGCGCAAGGCCGAAATGATCAAGCTGGCCGATGCGTTCGAGGGCGCGGTCGGCGAGATCGTGCATATCGTTTCATCCGCCTCGACCGAGCTGGAGGCGTCGGCGACGTCGCTGACCTCGACAGCGACGCGATCGCAGGAGCTGGCAACGGTGGTGGCGGCATCCTCCGAGGAAGCCTCGACCAACGTGCAATCGGTGGCGTCAGCGACCGAGGAGATGGCGTCGTCGGTCAATGAAATCAGCCGGCAGGTTCAGGACTCGGCCCGGATCGCCAGCGAGGCCGTCAATCAGGCTCAGGCCACCAATGATCGCGTCGCCGAACTGGCCCAGGCCGCCACCCGGATCGGCGACGTCGTCGAACTGATCAACACCATCGCCGGACAGACCAACCTGCTGGCGCTGAATGCCACTATCGAGGCGGCGCGGGCCGGCGACGCCGGCCGCGGCTTCGCCGTCGTCGCCGCCGAAGTGAAGACGCTGGCTGAGCAGACCGCCAAGGCGACCGGGGAAATCAGCCAGCAGATCAGCGGCATTCAGGCGGCGACCCAGCTTTCGGTCAGCGCCATCAAGGAGATCGGCGACACTATCGGACGGATGTCGGAGATCGCCTCGACCATCGCGGCGGCGGTGGAACAACAGGGCGCTGCGACCCAGGAGATTTCCCGCAACGTTCAGCAGGCGGCGCAGGGGACGGAGCAAGTGTCGGCGAACATCACCGACGTGCAGCGCGGCGCCACCGAAACCGGCTCGGCATCGGCGCAGGTGCTGTCCTCTGCCAAATCGCTCTCGATCGAAAGCAATCGGTTGAGGTCCGAGGTCGGCAGATTCCTCGACACGGTGCGCGCCGCCTAAGCCGGCCGGCGCGACCGCGCGACTA
Source organism: Rhodopseudomonas sp. BAL398 (assembly GCF_033001325.1). Taxonomy (NCBI): domain Bacteria; kingdom Pseudomonadati; phylum Pseudomonadota; class Alphaproteobacteria; order Hyphomicrobiales; family Nitrobacteraceae; genus Rhodopseudomonas; species Rhodopseudomonas sp. BAL398. The sequence continues at coordinate 4,473,757 of NZ_CP133111.1, read as the reverse complement.
CTCCTCGATCAGCGTGAATTGCAACAGCAGGGTGCGCTGGATCATCGAGAAATTGTCGTCCGACACCATCGTCAGCACCGTGTCGCCGTTACCATCGACATGGGTGCTCAGCCCTTCCATATTGTCGATCTCGTGGCCGAGATCGGCATCGAAGATGGTGCGGCCGTCGATCACCGCGCCGGGCGCCAGCGTGTCCAGCGCGATCCGCCGGATCCGGATTCCGACCCCGGTCAGCAGCGAGAATTTGCGCTCCAGCAGCAACAGATCCCCCGCCGGCAGTAGCGTCGCATCGCTGATGTCGTAATTGTCGGTGCGGCGCACCGCGAAGGACCCCGGCGAGGGGCCTCCGATCAGAAAGCCGATGATATTGCCGTCGGCATCGAGGCCGCGTTCCGAGATCGCGATCAAGGTGCCGGCCAGTTTGCGGCCCTTCGGCACGAATACCAGCGATTCCAGCCCCTTGTTGTTCGGCAGCTTGCGCACGCCCGGCGGCACCGCGATCGGCTCGCCGCGCGCGCGAACGCCGTCGCGGGCGAAATCGAACCGCACGATCCGGTTGACCCGTTCGATGCCGACATAGGCGATACCTTCGGCGAAGGCCATCGACTCCGTGTCGTACCAGCGGCGACTGGTGAGCGTCGCGCCGTCGGGGCCCAGCATCGGCGCGGCTTCGACCTCGGTCAGCCCGGTCATCTGATCGCCCGCATAGACGATGCGCCCGGTGAACCAGTTGGCCTTGTCGCTGATCGTGATGAAACGCTCGCCCTTGGCATCGAGCCGCAGCGCCGATAGCCCGCCAAAACCGCGAAACCCGGAGGTCAGCACCAGCCCGCTGCGAAATTGCAGCGCGCCGAACCGCAGATGCGACGGATCGCGCAGATCGAACGAGGCGATCGGCCGGGCGCGGACCTCGATGCGCTGGGGATCATGGACCGAGAAGGCGTCGAGCTCGGCCTTGGCCGACTGCGCCAGCGCAGGGCGCGCATCCAGCGTCGGCAAGGCCGCCAACGCGCTAAGCGCCAAGCTTCCCGCAATGAAGCGCCGCCGTGTCCCCCCTCCCCCTTGCGGGGAGGGGTCGGGGGTGGGGGTCCACAAAGTTGGCGTCTCACTCGTGGCACCCCCCACCCCGACCTTCCCCCGCAAGGGGGGAGGGTGCGCGCCGTCTGCGTCGCTAGCGCTGTCCTCCAGCGGCTCAGCCGGGCGAACATGCAGGTGTCTCATCGCGCCTCGCGCGCGGTCACGAATGCAGCCGGCGCGGACGGCCTGGGGAAGGTGGCGGGACCGCGGTCTCGGAGAACAATTCGGCCAATTTCTCCGTGATGGCGCCGCCCAATTCCTCGGCATCGACGATGGTGACGGCGCGGCGATAATAGCGCGTGACGTCATGGCCGATGCCGATCGCGATCAGTTCGACCGGCGAGCGGGTCTCGATCTCCTCGATGATATGGCGCAGATGCCGCTCCAGATAATTGCCGGGATTGACCGACAGCGTGGAATCATCGACCGGCGCGCCATCGGAGATCATCATCAGGATCTTGCGCTGCTCGCTTCGGCCGAGCAGCCGCTTATGCGCCCAGTCCAGCGCCTCGCCGTCGATATTCTCCTTGAGCAATCCCTCGCGCATCATCAGCCCGAGATTTTTCCGCGCCCGACGCCAGGGCGCGTCCGCCGATTTGTAGATGATGTGGCGCAGATCGTTGAGCCGGCCCGGATTGGCCGGCTTGCCGGCGGCGAGCCACGCCTCGCGCGATTGCCCGCCCTTCCAGGCCCGCGTGGTGAAGCCGAGAATCTCGACCTTGACGCCGCAGCGCTCCAGCGTGCGCGCCAGGATGTCGGCGCAGGTCGCCGCCACCGTGATCGGCCTGCCGCGCATCGAGCCGGAATTGTCGAGCAGCAGCGTCACCACTGTATCGCGGAAGGTGGCTTCCTTCTCGCTCATGAACGACAGCGGATGGAACGGATCGGTGACGACGCGCGACAACCGCGCCGGATCGAGCACGCCTTCTTCCAGATCGAAATCCCAGGCGCGATTCTGCTGCGCCATCAACCGGCGCTGCAGCCGGTTGGCGAGCCGCGCCACGACGCCTTGCAGATGCGCCAGCTGCTTGTCGAGATAGCTGCGCAACCGCTCCAGCTCGTCGTGATCGCACAGATCCTCGGCGGCGACGACCTCGTCGAATTTCGGCGCGAAGGCGTGATATTCCGGGCCGCGCGGTTCGTTATGGCCGCGCGAATTCGGCCGCGTCGCTTCGCCCGGGGTTTCGTCCTCGCCGAGTTCGCCGTCCTCGAAGGTGTCGGAGGTGGAGGCCTGCGCGCTTTCCATCGCGCTGTCGCTCATCTCATCGCTGGAGGCCTCGGCCTGCTCGGCGCTCATCTCCTGCGCGGCGTCGCTCTCCGGCGTGCCTTCGGCGCCGGACTGATCGTTCTCGCCTTCCTGATTGTCCTCCTGATTCTCGTCCTCGTCGGCTTCGGTGTTGCGCTCGTCGCCGATGTCCAGCGCCTGCAGCAGCTCATGCACGGCGTCGCCGAACTTGGCCTGGTTCTCCGCGAAGCTCTCGAGCAGGTCGAGCCGCGCGCCGATCTTGTCCTCCAGCACCGGCCGCCACAGGTCGACCATCTTCTTCGCGGCGGCGGGGGGCGCAAGGCCGGTCAGCCGTTCGCGCACCAGCATCGCCAGCGCATCCGGCAGCGGCGCGTCGGCGCGGTCGGTGATCTCGTCGAACTTGCCGCGATGAAAATGATCGTCGAGCATCGCGGTGAGATTCTTGGCCACGCCGGCCATCCGCCGCGCGCCCAGCGCCTCGACCCTCGCCTGCTCGACGGCCTCGAACACCCCGCGCGCCTGCGGATTGCCCGGCATCAATTTGCGATGCACTTTCGGGTCGTGGCAGGCGAGCTTCAGCGCGATGGAATCGGCGTGGCCGCGCACAATGGCGGCGTCGCGCTTGCTCATCTTGCGCGCCGGTTCCGGCAGCCTGGCCTTGCCCGGCGACAGCCCGGGCCGCTCGGCGGCGAAGGTGACTTCAAGCTCCGGCGATTTGGCGATCGCGCGCAGGCAGGACGTCACCGCGCGTTTGAACGGCTCGGTCGGGCTTTCCTTCGAACCGGGGCGGTATTTGTTCGTGGGCGTGGTCATGTGGACAATTACTCTTCCGGTGAGCGGATGTCTTCAAACTCAACGGCGCGCGACAGGATCGCATCCCAATCATAGGGACAGGTCGACCCAAAAGCCTTCGCCGGAAGCCCGGTTTCCTCTTGGGCGTCATCGCGGGCATCGAGGTAGGCTTCACCGATCGCTTCTGCGATATGCGGCTTAAGGCTAGGATTCTTCTTGAGAACGCGAGCGATCTGACGCCGCTGCGTGCGGATCGAAAAAACCCAACTCTTTGACCGGTGCGTGGGCTGCTGGTCCCACTTCAGCAAATGCAGCAGCACGACGCGAATCGCGCTTTCCAGCTTGTCATATTGCTCGCCGCCCACGTCGGACAACTCCTCGGCGATGTTGTCGGCATCGATCTCGGTCACCCGACCCTGCCGCAACAACGCAACCTGCTGCTCGACCCAGCCATAGCGATCATCGGCATAGCGCGCCGATGCGGCCGGTTGCGCGGTCGACTCTGAGCGAATTTTCGAACTGGTCGTCATCGCCAATCCTCACAACGCCTTGGTGAACCAGTGGCGGGTCACGCCGCCCGGGTAGCCGTCGATCGCACCGAACTCCTGATAGCCGCGGTTGCGATAGAACCCCGGCGCCTGACTGCTCATGGTGTCGACATAGGCGCGCTCCGCGCCGAACTGCCGGGCTTCATCCTCGATCTTCGCGATCAGGGCCGTGCCGTGTTCCTTGCCGCGAAACCGTTCATCGATCCAGAAGTACTGTATGAACAACACCGTCATCCAGACCTCACCGACGATACCGCCGACGATCTCGTCCTTGTCGCGCAACGAGATGGCGAAGCGCTTGTGCTTCGTCTTCCCCATCTTTTCGCGGTTGTAACCCATCAATCCGTCGAGCACCGCCTTCTTGGTTTTTCCAACGGTGCGCTCGACGGAGATCAACGGCATCACATCAGCTCATCGCCACGTTGACCGAACTCTCCGCCAGCTCGACATTGAAGCAGCGCTGGTAGAACTCCGCCACCAGCGGGCGCTCCAGCTCGTCGCATTTGTTGAGGAAGGTGACGCGGAACGCAAAGCCGATGTCGCTGAAGATCTCGGCATTCTCCGCCCAGGTGATCACGGTCCGCGGGCTCATCACCGTCGACAGGTCGCCATTGGCGAAGGCGTTGCGGGTCAGGTCGGCGAGCCGCACCATCTTGTTGACGATGTCGCGGCCTTCCGGGTTGCGATAATGCTTGGCCTTGGCCAGCACGATCTCGACTTCCTCGTCATGCGGCAGATAGTTCAGCGTGGTGACGATCGACCAGCGATCCATCTGGCCCTGGTTGATCTGCTGGGTGCCGTGATACAGGCCCGACGTGTCGCCGAGCCCGATGGTGTTGGCGGTCGAGAACAGCCGGAACGCCGGGTGCGGCTTGATCACCTTGTTCTGATCGAGCAGCGTCAGCCGGCCGGAGACTTCCAGCACGCGCTGAATCACGAACATCACGTCGGGACGGCCGGCGTCATATTCGTCGAACACAAGCGCGATATTGTTCTGCAAGGCCCAGGGCAGAATGCCGTCGCGGAATTCGGTGATCTGCTTGCCGTCGCGGACAACGATCGAATCCTTGCCGACCAGATCGATCCGGCTGATGTGGCTGTCGAGGTTGACGCGGACGCAGGGCCAGTTCAGCCGCGCCGCCACCTGCTCGATATGGGTGGATTTGCCGGTGCCGTGAAAGCCGGTGACCATGACGCGGCGATTCTTGGCGAATCCCGCAAGGATGGCCAGCGTGGTGTTGCGATCGAACCGGTAGTCGGAATCGACGTCCGGCACATGCGGATCGACCTCCGAATAGGCCGGAACTTCGAGGTCGCTGTCGATGCCGAAAACCTGCCGAACCGACACCTTCATGTCGGGTAAGCCGGCGGTCTCCTGCGCAGTTGTCATGGCGGCGGTCATCAATCCTCCGTAGGCTCGGATGCGCCGAACCCCGATCTGTGGTGGCTGCGGTTGAATGCGGATTTCAGCCTAGCAGAGAGCCGCGACCGGCAGAAGCCCGCCGCGTCATCAAAGTTCTGTTGTCTTATCATCAAGATAGGTGCGAATGCAGGTTTATGGAAGGCTGCATTGCGAATCGATGATCCCGGTTTGACAGTGTTTGCCGATGGGAACGCCGGGCACGGGCGCCGCTTGCCCGGCAGCCATCGCGGGCCCTCTGATGTGACGATCGTGCAAAGAAGGTTCCGGTGAGCGCATTTCTCGAGCATCTGATCGAATTCGCCTCGGCGCATGCCGGGCTCGCTTATCTGATCGTCTTTTTGTCCGCCCTGTTGGAAGCCGTGCCGCTGCTCGGCTCGGTGATTCCCGGCTCGACCATCATCCTGGCGCTGAGCGCGTTGATTCCCGGCGGTCACCTGAATGTGGTCCTGGTCATCGCGGCGGCGGTGGCGGGGGCGGTGATCGGCGACGCCGCCGCCTATTGGACCGGGCATCGCGGCCAGCGCCGAATCCTCGGCGCCTGGCCGATGGCGCGCTATCCCTTGCTGGTCGCGCGCAGCGAGGCGTTCTTTCTGCGCTATGGCGCCTGGGCGGTGTTCTTCGCCCGCTTCGTGGCGCCGGTCCGGGCTTTGGTGCCGGTCACCGCCGGCGCGCTGGGCATGGCGCCGGGGCGATTCTTCGCGGTCAATCTGCCGGCGATCGCGCTGTGGGCGCCGGCCCATGTGTTGCCCGGATTGATCGCCGCCACCGTATTGGCCAAGCCGCACCAATTGGGGCTGCATCATCTGCTGCCGGTGCTGGCCGGCGCGGTGACCACGGCGTTGCTGGCGCTGTGGGCCTGGCGGCGCTGGCGCAAGGCATCTGCCGATCTGTCCGGCAGGGACGCCTGAATACAAGACCGCCTGAATGAACGCGCGCGGCTGTGCGCCGCGCAAGCGGCGCGACAGCGACTCGTCAGCTGGCGCCGCGAACCACGGTCTTCAGATAATTATAGGCCTTGATGATCTCGATCAGGCGATCCTCGGTGGAGCGGTCGCCGCCATTGGCGTCGGGGTGATGCTGCTTCACCAGCGCCTTGTATTTCGCCTTCACCACTTCCAGCGTGGCGTCGGAGCCGAGCCCCATCACCTGCAGCGCCTTGCGCTCGGCGTTGAACACCTTGCGGGTCTCGACCTTGGGCTCCTCGGCCTGCGAACCCGGGCCGGGCCGCCAGCGGCCGCGGCCGTTGAGCTCGCTGAACATGTGGAACGGGTCGGAAGCGTCGTCGATCTCGGCGGCGCCGGCCTTGCCTTTGGTCTTGGTGCCGTTGGCGCCCATCTTCCAGGTCGGGCGGTGCCCGGTCAACGCATCCTTCTGATAACGCGCCACCGCGTCGGCTTCCATGCCCTTGAAGAAATTATAGCCCTGATTGTATTCGCGTACATGGTTCAGGCAGAAGTGCCAATATTCCTTCTCGGCGCCGCGGCCCTTGGGCGCGCGATGGCCGCCCTTGTTCTTGCAGCCGGGCGCCTCGCACATCTGCGCTTCCTCGCGCGCAGCCGCCTGCTGCTTCGCGCTCAGCTTGTTGGGCTTGATGCGGATGCTGTCGAAAAATTTGGAGGAGTCGATGGCCATGGCTGACTATGACAACGCTACGCGGCGGGCTTCAAGTCTTGACATTGCGAATAGCACCCGGGTTGATGGGAATAGATGAATTTCAAACATTACCCTGACGGACGTGGCCAGATCATGAGAGCGAAAGACTCTATCACACAGAAGTTGAACGAAGCTTTCGCTCCTGTGAGTCTCGACGTGATTGATGAATCACATTTGCATGAAGGCCATGCCGGCCACCGGCCGGGCGGCGAGACCCATTTCAGGGTCAATATCGTGTCCCCGGCCTTCGCGGGCAAGAGCCGACTCGACCGCCATCGCATGATCAATGCCACGCTGGCGGCGGAACTCGCCGGCTCGGTGCACGCGCTGGCGATCAAGGCCCAAGCCCCCGGCGAGGCTTAGACTCCCCCGGCGAGGCTTAGACTCCCCTGGCGAGGCTTAGGCTCCCCGGGCAAGGGCTAGCCTGCCAGCTTCGGGACCAGTCCCGAGGATTGCGCCTGGCCGGCGCTTGATCGAAATCAAGGATCAAGCGGCGACCTTGCATAGACTATTCCCAGGGGCGATTCTCGCGGCACTGTTTTTGAAGGCCGCCATCAGGAGAGTTCGCCCGATGACAAGCTCGCGCATCTTCATTTCGATCACCTCGAGCTTTGCAGCTGGGGGCCATGCCATCGCGGTCGGCGCGGCCGCAATCAATGACGCCGGCACGGCGGATGCCAGCCAGACCGGGGAGGATTGATCGATGGGACATGGACCGCATTGGGGCATGATGGGCGACAGCTTCGGCGGAATGGGTCCGCTCAATATCATCAGCTGGATCGTCGGCCTGATTCTCGTCGCCGTGCTGGTGGCCTGGTTTATCCGCACCAATTCCGCCGCCAAGGCGCGCAATGATCCCACCGAATCGCGGCGCGTCGCGCTCGACGTGCTGGAAGACCGCTATGCCCGCGGCGAAATCAACCGCGAGGAATTCCTGCAGAAGAAGCAGGACCTCAACGGCTGACTGACGTCCCCGGATCATTGCTGCGTGGCGCGCTGATCCGCGGCGCCGCGGGGCAACAGCTGGGCGTCGACGCCGTCAGAAGACGGGGCCGACGCGCGGCTTCTTGGCGAGCAGCCCGACCTCGGCCTGTTGCGGCACCGGCGCGATCCGCAGCGCGGTAATCCGGTTCCGCTCGCGGCGCAGCACCCGGAACAGGAAGCCGTGAAAGGTGAAGCTCTGGCCGCGCTCCGGGATCGAGCGCGCCTCGTGGATCACCAGCCCCGCCACCGTGGTCGCCTCCTCGTCGGGCAGGCGCCAATCCATCGCGCGGTTGAGATCGCGGATCGGCACCGAGCCGTCGACCACCACCGACCCATCGGGCTGGGTGCGCACGCCGGCCACCACGACGTCATGCTCGTCGGAGATGTCGCCGACGATCTCCTCGAGAATGTCCTCCAGCGTCACCATGCCTTCGACTTCGCCATATTCGTCGACCACCAGGGCGAAATGGGTCTTGCGGCTGCGGAACGCCTTGAGCTGCTCCGACACCGGGCGCATCTCCGGCACGAACCAGGCCGGCAGCGCGATGGTGGTGACGTCGATCTTGTCGGTCTCGCCGTCGGCGGCGCGGATCGCGCGCAGCAGGTCCTTGGCGTGCAGCACGCCGATGATGTTTTCCGGCTTGTCGCGCCACAATGGAATCCGGGTATATTCGGTGGAAAGCACCTCGCGCACCAGTTCCTCGGGCGGCAGATCGGCGTTGATCATCACCATCTCGGTGCGGTGAACCATCACGTCGGACACTTGCAGGTCATTGAGATCGAGCAGGCCGCCGAGCATGTCGCGGTCCTGCTTGGCGACGCCGCCCTCGTGATGGATCAGCTCGACCGCGCCGCGCAGCCGTTCGGTCGGCGACAGCAGCGGCTGGTCATGGCCGATCTTGATGCCGAACAGGCTCATCAGCACCCGCACGATCGCCTCGATCACCGTCAGCAGCGGCCCGAGCATCAGCACCATCAACGTCATCGGCCTTGCCGCGAACAGCGAGACCCGGTCCGGCGCATTGATGGCGATGGTCTTCGGCAGCACCTCGGCGAAGATCACCACCAGCACCGTCATCACGCCGGTGGCGTAAAGCACGCCGACATCGCCGAACCAGGCGGTGAACAGCCCGGTCGCCAGCGCCGAGGCGCCGATGTTGAAGATGTTATTGCCGAGCAGCAGCGCGCCGATCATCCGCTCGCGCTTGGCGAACAATTGGCCGACGATGCCGGCGCGGCGATTGCCCTGCTTGGCCAGCCGCATCATGTTGGCGCGCGACGACGCGGTCAGCGCGGTCTCGCTGGCGGAGAAGAACGCCGAGCACAGCAGGCATGCCAACACGATGCCGAGGGTAAGCCAGTCCATTGGTTCGATGCTCAGGGTTTGCGCGCGAGTTGCCGGGCCAGGAAGTCCCGAACCGGCGCGGGCTCGACATTATTGGCGATCACGGCGCGCCCGATCGCCTGCAACAGGATGAAAGTGAGCTGACCGCGCTTCACCTTCTTGTCCTGGGCCATCAGGGTCAACAGCGCATCGGCGTCGGCGAGGCCTTCCTGGGCAAAGCCTGCGATATCCTGCAGATGGGTAGGCAGCCCGACTTCGGCAAGGTGATGCGACAGCCGCGTGGCGTCGTCCTGCGGCAGCATCCCGAGCTCGGCGGAGAATTCGGCCGCCAGCACCATGCCGACCGCGACGCCTTCGCCGTGGAACAGCCGGTCGGAGAATCCGGTGGCGGCTTCCAGCGCATGGCCAAAAGTGTGGCCGAGATTGAGCAGCGCGCGCTCCCCGGTCTCGCGCTCGTCGCGCGCCACCACCGCCGCCTTGGCCCGGCACGAGGTGGCGATGGCGTGTTCGCGGGCGCTGCCGCCCTGGAAAATATCGCCGTGGTTGGTCTCCAGCCAGGCGAAGAACGCGGCGTCGCCGATCGCGCCATATTTGGCGACCTCGGCATAGCCGGCGCGGAACTGGCGCGGCGACAGCGTGTCGAGCGTGCCGGTGTCGGCGATCACCAGAACCGGTTGGTGGAACGCGCCGAGCAGGTTCTTGCCCTGCGGCGAATTGATCCCGGTCTTGCCGCCGACCGAGGAATCCACCTGCGCCAGCAGCGAGGTCGGCACCTGGACGAAATCGACGCCGCGGCGCAGGATCGCCGCCGCAAAGCCGGCCAGATCGCCGACCACCCCGCCGCCGAGCGCGATCACCAGATCGTTGCGCTCGATTTTCGCCGCGATCAGCGCCTCGGAGACGGTCTGCAGCCCGGCATAGGTTTTCGAGCTCTCGCCCTCGCCGACAATGATTTGGGAACTGGACAAGCCGGCGGCCGCGAGCGAAGCCTCGGTCTGGTCGAGCCAATGCTTGGCGACGGTGCGGTCGGTGACGATCGCGGTCCGCGCGCCCGGTCGCAACGCCGCGATTCGCCCGCCGAGCTGCTCCAGCACGTCGCGGCCGATCAGGATGTCGTAGCGGCGATCGCCAAGCGCGACCTCGACCGTGATCGGGGCGGAATGGTTCAATGGCGCGGTCATGGGGTCTCGCTCGGAGTTGGGGGCGCGGCATTGCCAAGGCAGAGATACGCGTGCAGCGCCGCGACGCATTCGTCGACGATCTTTTCGTGCGGCACGTCGCGCGACGCAATGGTGATGTCGGCGCTCTGATAGGCCGGATGCCGCTCGCCGATCAGCCGCTCGATGGTGGCGGCGGGATCGGCGGTGCGCAGCAACGGGCGGTCGGCGCGGCGCTTGACCCGGCGCAGGATCACATCGGACTCGGCCTTGAGCCAGATCGACACCGCGCGGTCGCGAATCCGCTCCCTGGTATCGGCGCGCATGAAGGCGCCGCCGCCGGTGGCCAGCACCTTGGCGCCGCCGTCGAGCAGCCGCGCGATCACCCGCGCCTCGCCGTCGCGAAAATGCGGCTCGCCATGGATTTCGAAAATCTCCGCGATCGACATCGCCGCGGCCGCCTCGATTTCATTGTCGGCATCGAGAAACGGCAGGCCCAGCCGCAGCGCCAGCCGGCGACCGACGGTCGACTTACCGGCCCCCATCATTCCGATCAGCACGACCGGACGCGATCCCAGCGCCGCGACGATCGCGGCTTCTGTGAACGCACGGGTCTCGGCCGGCGACTCGGTCTCGAACATTGATCTGGCACCCAAATTCACCGGCACGGTCATGGCGGCGTTATCGGTGCCGGTTATACTACCCGGGTCAAGGCTGTTGCCAGAGTCTCTTGCAACCGGCCGGCGAACATGGTCGTAGTCAGGGTCTCAACCGCCGCCTATCAACGGTAAATCGTTGCCGGCCAAGACAATTTCGCCTGAGACCTTTGCTATGCCCTCTTTGTTCCGGTTTCTGACGGTTGTCGCGGTGATTGGCGGAATCATTTATGGCGTGATCTTCGCGCTGGCGAATTTCGTCAATCCGCAGCCGCGGGAAATGACCGTGACCGTCAAGGCCGACAAGTTTCTCAAGAAATAGCCGCTAGGCTTGTCAGATGGCCGCCAGCTCCTCCGATGCAAAACTCACCAACCTGTTCCTCGACATGATCGCCGCCGAACAGGGCGCACCGCGCAATACGCTCGATGCCTATCGGGGCGATCTGACGGATTTCTCCGACTTCCTCGGTCACCGCAAGGGCAGCTTCGTCACCACCGACACCGAGGCGCTGCGCGATTATCTCGGCGACCTCGATTCCCGCGGCTACAAATCCTCCAGCGTGGCGCGCAAATTGTCGGCGCTGCGTCACCTGTTTCGCTTTTTGCTGACCGAGCGGATCCGCGCCGACGATCCGGCCGCGATCCTGTCGGGACCGAAACGCGCGCGCGGCCTGCCCAAAGTGCTGTCGATCGCCGATGTCGACCGGCTGCTGGATTGTGCCAGGCGAGCCGCCGAGGCGCCCGAAGTGTCGCCTCAGGCGCGGCTGCGGGCGGCGCGGCTGTATTGTCTGCTGGAAGTCTTGTACGCGACCGGGCTGCGGGTCTCCGAACTGGTGTCGCTGCCCTTGGCGGCGGCGCGGCGTGACGCCCGCATGATCGTGGTCCGCGGCAAGGGTAATAAAGAGCGGCTGGTGCCGCTCAACGAGACCTCGAAACAGGCGATGGCCAGCTATCTCGCCGCGACCGAAATGTTGCGCAAGGAGAAGAAATCCAACGCCAGCGCCGGCAAATGGCTGTTTCCCTCCTCGGGCGAGAGCGGCCACCTGACCCGCCAGCATTTCGCCCGCGATCTCAAGGAATTGGCGTTCACCGCCGGGCTGCCGCCGCGGCTGGTGAGCCCGCATGTGCTGCGCCACGCCTTCGCCAGCCATCTGCTGCACAATGGCGCCGACCTGCGCATCGTCCAGACCCTGCTCGGCCACAGCGATATCTCCACCACGCAGATCTATACCCATGTGGTCGAGGAGCGGCTCAAGAGCCTGGTGCGCGACCTGCACCCGCTGGCGGAAGGCAACTAGAGCAGTTTTGTTTTTGATGGAATCGGGACTGCGCTTCGGAGCGCTCACAACAGGCACCGCCTCATGGTGAGGAGGCGCGAAGCGCCGTCTCGAACCATGGGCCGCAGACCATCCGGCTCCTCATCCTTCGAGACGCCCGGCTTCGCCCTTCGGGCTAGCCGACCGGCGCGACGAGCTGTCCGGGTGGGGAGCAGCGGGGAGCAATTTGCCGGCCCGCTAAAATATATCACAAGGCGGTGAAAACATATCTTTGAGCTAGCTTCGCCGATTTTCATGATATATCTTAGAGCGATCATAAACGAGACAGAGGATTTTCCATGTTTGGATTCAGAGAGGCGCTCGGCCACGGCCGTCGCGGACATTTTCACCAACGTCACTTTGACGAACGCCACGCTGGCGACGAACGCCATGCCGGCCCGCGCGGCGGCGGCCGGTTCGGCCGCGACGGCGGTCCCGGGGACTGGCAGGAGGAGGGCGAGGGTCGCGGCCATGGAAGGCGCCGGCGCTTCGAGGGCGCCGAGCTGCGGCTGGTGCTGCTCAAGCTGATCGCCGACCGGCCGCGCCATGGCTATGATCTGATCCGCGCGATCGAGGAGCTGACCGGCGGCGCCTATGCGCCGAGCCCCGGCATCATCTATCCGACGCTGACGCTGCTCAGCGAAATGACCCTGATCGAGGAGCAGGTGTCGGAGGGCGCGCGCAAGCAATTTGCCATTACGCCGGACGGCACCGCGCATCTTGCCGAGCACGCCGCCGAAGTCGCCGCCATGCTGGCGCGGTTGGAAGCTATGGGCGCGATGCGCGAACGCACCGACGCGGTGCCGGTGCGCCGCGCCATGCACAACCTCAAAAGCGTGCTGATGCATCGGCTCGGCGCCGGCCTCGGCAAGGACAAACTGCACGAAGCGGTGGCGCTGATCGACGAAGCCGCCAGCAAGATCGAGCGGCTGTGATGAGCAGAACCGACACCTTGCCGGGCCAGGGCACTCCCCCTGGCCCGGATCACACGCCGCGCCATCAGGTGCAGCGCGTTCGCCACGAACTCCGCCGCCGTCTGCTCACAGTGGCGGCAATCACGCCGCTGCCGTCGCGGATGCTGCGGTTCGACCTGACCTCGCCGGAGCTCGGCGATTTCGTCAGCCTCGGCCATGACGACCACGTCAAACTGATCTTTCCGGCCGGCGCCGACGGCAAACCGGTGATGCGGGATTTTACCCCGCGCCGGTTCGACCGAGCGCGCGGATCGCTGACGATCGATTTCGCTCTCCACGAGGCCGGGCCGGCGACCCAATGGGCGGCATCGGCGCGGCTCGGCGACACGCTCGAGATCGGCGGCCCGCGCGGCTCCAGCGTGGTGCCGGACGATTTCGACTGGTATGCGCTGATCGGCGACGAGACCGCGCTGCCGGCGATCGGCCGCCGCGTCGAGGAATTGCGCCCCGGCGTGGCCGTGGCGAGTTTCGTGATCACCGCCGACGGCGCCGCGCAGCAATTGGCCACCGCTGCTGCCTGGACGCCGCATTGGATCGCGCGCGATCCGTCGTCCGATGACGCTGCCCAGCTGCTGGCGGCGCTGGCGGCGTTTTCGCTGCCGGAAGGCGAGGGTTTTGTCTGGATCGCCGCCGAGGCGGCGGTCGCCCGGGCGCTGCGGCGCGAGATCGTCGAACAGCGCGGCCATCCCAAAGCCTGGACCAAGGCGGCGGGCTATTGGAAACGCGGCGAACCCGACGCCCACGAGACCATCGAAGACTGAGGACGTCATCTGCCGCCATCGGGCGCCGCCGATGGCCGCATGTGGGCCGCGCGAGCGCGAAACCAAGTCGTTGACACAAATTACCTTTTGCGTCGCCCGCTTGACTCGGGCGGCCGATGGCTAGAAAAGCCGGGTTTGGCCGCTATCGCCCGTCCCTCCCAGACCCCATATCGTGCAAATGCCTGATCCCATGCGCAGCTATCTCGATTTTGAAAAGCCGGTCGCGGAACTTGATTCCAAGATCGACGAATTGCGTGCGCTGGCGGAGTCCGGCAGCGACATCGGCGAGGAAATCAGCCGGATCGAGGAAAAGGCCGGACAGGCCTTGCACGACCTCTATGCCACGCTGACCCCATGGCAGAAGACCCAGGTGGCGCGGCATCCGCAGCGGCCGCATTGCCTCGACTATATCGAGACGCTGATCACCGAATTCACCCCGATGGCTGGCGATCGCAAATTCGGCGAGGACGAAGCTCTGGTCGGCGGATTCGGCCGTTTCCGCGGCGAAAGCATCTGCGTGATCGGCCAGGAAAAGGGCGCCTCCACCGAGAGCCGGCTCAAGCATAATTTTGGCATGGCGCGGCCGGAAGGCTATCGCAAGGCCGTGCGGCTGATGGAAATGGCCGATCGTTTCGGCATTCCGGTGCTGTCGCTGGTCGACACCGCCGGGGCCTATCCGGGCATCGGCGCCGAGGAACGCGGCCAGGCCGAGGCCATCGCGCGCTCCACCGACGCTTGCTTGGCGCTCGGCGTTGCCAATGTCGCGGTCGTGATCGGCGAAGGCGGCTCCGGCGGCGCCATCGCGATTGCCACCGCCAGCCGGGTGCTGATGCTGGAACACGCGATCTACAGCGTGATCTCGCCCGAAGCCGCCTCCTCGATCCTGTGGCGCGATGCCGCCAAGGCCCAGGAAGCCGCGACCTCGATGAAGATCACCGCGCAGGATCTGGCGCGGTTCGGCGTGATCGACCAGATCCTGCCGGAGCCGAAAGGCGGCGCGCATCGCGATCCCGCCGCCATGATTGCGACCGCGGGCGACGCCATCGCCCAGGCCTTCGCCGCGATGGCAGACCTGGACCGCGACACCATCCGCAAGCAGCGGCGGCAGAAATTCCTCGATATCGGCCGCAAACTGGCCTGATCCGGCCCCGCCGGACTGATGCGGCGGACGGCTGAGCTCCGCCAGCCTCTGCTCAACCTTCCTTAACCATATTCATCGGCCTGCCGGTTCGGTCCAAGTTTGGCCGCGAGCGGCGTGTTCAGTGTTCCTTGACCATGCCCCGGCATGGCGCGTCCGCACCGCCTTGATCGGCTTGCGAGCACGGGGTCTTAAGGATAATATTTGGCTAGGGTAATGGGCACAATTGTCGACAATCGGAGACTGAATTTGCCCATTGGCTGCGGAGCTTCGCTTTGATCAATCTCCCAGGTCGCGCGCTTGTCGCCTCGGCCGTGCTTGCGGCCGGCTTGGCGCTGGCCGGCTGCAATAGCGACCAGATTTCGCTGGCGAGTAACGCCAAGGCCAATCAGCCGGTGCCACCGCGCTTGGTTTCCGAGATGCAGACCAAGGACATGGATCTGCAATCGCCGATCCTGGTGCGGCTGTTCAAACAGGAGGCCGAGCTCGAGATCTGGAAGCAGACTCGCTCAGGCCGTTTTGCTCTGCTCAAGACCTATCCGATCTGCCGCTGGTCCGGCGATCTCGGACCGAAGATCCGCGAAGGCGACCGCCAGGCGCCGGAAGGATTCTACGCGATCTCGCCCGGCCAGATGAATCCGCAATCGTCCTATTACCTGTCGTTCAACACCGGCTATCCGAACGCCTTCGATCGCGCGCTCGGGCGCACCGGCTCGCAGCTGATGGTGCATGGCGACTGCTCGTCGCGCGGCTGCTACGCGATGACCGACGAACAGATCGCCGAGATTTATTCGCTCGGCCGCGAATCGTTTTTCGGCGGCCAGCGCGCGTTCCAGCTTCAGGCCTATCCGTTCCGGATGACGCCGGCCAACCTGGCCAAGCATCGCAACAATCCGAACATGCCGTTCTGGAAGATGCTTAAGGAAGGCAATGATCATTTCGAGGTGACGCGGCAGGAGCCGAAGGTCGATTTCTGCGAGAAGAAATACGTATTCGACGCGGCCGCCCCGCCGGATGCATCGCAGCCGCTGTCGTTCAACCCCGCCGGCAAGTGCCCGGCCTATGTGATCCCCGATTCGATCGCCTCGGCCGTGAAGGCCAAGGAGCGGAGCGATGACATCAAGACCGCCGAGCTGATTTCCAAGGGCATGCCGGTGGCGCGGCTGCAGACCGGCATCGATGGCGGCATGAACCGCGTGTTCGCCGCCAAGCTGCCCGATGCCTCGACCGGCCTGTCGGAAGGCGGCGACAGTCAAAGCCTGGCGCTCGCGGCGATGACCCGCGCGCCGGGCACGATCCCGCCGACCGTCAACCCTCCGCGAATCTCCGCCGGCGTGACCGGCACCGTGTCGGAGCCAGCGGCCGCGGTGGAATCCACCGCGCCTAAGGCCTATGTCGCGTCCGTGGAGTCAAACAACCCGTCCAGCTCCAGCAATTTCTTCAGCAGCCTCGCCAGCAAGGTCGGGATCGGCAGCCACGAGGCCAAGCCGACCGCCGAGGCGGTCCCGCTGCCGATTCCCCGCGCCAAGCCCAAGACGGCCCCGCGAAATTATGCCGTCAGAGGTCAGGACAGCGCAGCGCCGCCGCGACATCAGGCGCAGGTGCCGACCCCGGCCGAACCGCCAAGGCACACGGCCGCTGCCCGGCCGCAGCTGAAGCCCTCGCTCGGTTCCGAGAGCACCGCCGCCCTGTCCGGCAGCACGATGGCCGGCGCCGCGCCGGTGGTGTCGACGAATTCGTTCGACAGCCGGTTTTCAGCGGCGCGCTGAGGCTGCGCCGGCGAAGACGCCGCAATTTCATTTCAGGTGACGACGACCACAGCGCCTCGACCGGCAGGCCGCATCTGCGAGGGACCGACCTACCACGCCGAAGTCCGCCTCAGCCTCAACCCTCGGATCTTGCCGCTGGGATGTTGCCGCTGACGCAGCTTCAGGCGACCTGACATCAAAGGGCACAGCCTCGCGTTCGTCATGCCCGGCCTTGTGCCGGGCATCCACGCATTGAAAACCGTGCTGGATCAAAGGCGTGGATGGCCGGGACAAGCCCGGCCATGACTCAATTGATGAGTCAACGGCAACGTCCGTCGGTATGACCCGTCTGATCAAACTCGGTCATTCCGGGGCGCGAGCAGCTCCGCTGCGAGCGAACCCGGAATCTCGCGGCAAGGCAGGGCGCTTAAAGCGCTTGATCGATTGATCGATTGATCGAAGCGGATTTGGTCGTTCCCAAGGGCACTGAGTCCTCATCCTGAGGAGCCCGGCAAAGCCGGGCGTCTCGAAGGATGAGGAGCCGGATGTCTGCGGCCTATGGTTCGAGACGGCGCTTCGCGCCTTCTCACCATGAGGGCGTGCCCGTTGTGAGTGCTCCGAAGCGCAAGCCTGATTCCATCAAAAACAGAATTGCTCTCTAAGCGAGATTCCGGGTTCGCTCAGCCTGCGGCCGCGCGCCCCGGAATGACAGCATCCATGGAAACAAGCTCTATGGAATCAAGCGGGTCACCCCGCCTCGAAGCCGCAGCTCAGGCGTAGCGGCCGTGGCAGTGCTTGTACTTCTTGCCGGAGCCGCAGGGGCAATCCTCGTTGCGGCCGACCTTGCCCCAGGTCTCGGGGCGGTTCGGGTCGCGCGCGGACTTGTCGGCATTGTCGGCCGGCGCCAGCGAGACATTGGCGAACGACATCTCGTCCTCGCCGGTGTTCGGATCGAGCTTGTGCGCTTCCATCGGCGGCAGCTCATGGTCCTGCTCCGGCGGAATGATCTCGACCCGCATCAGCTGCGCGGTCACCGCCTCGCGCAGATGCGCGATCATCGCCTCGAACAGGCTGAACGCCTCCGACTTGTATTCCTGCAGCGGGTCGCGCTGGCCATAGCCACGCAGCCCGATGACGTTGCGCAGATGATCCAGCATCACCAGATGCTCGCGCCACAGATGATCCAGGGTCTGCAGCAGGATGCTCTTTTCGGCGTAGCGCATCACCTCGGGGCCCCATTGCGCCACCTTGGCCGCCATGTGTTCGTCGAACACCTTCTCCAGCCGCGCCAGCAATTCCTCGTCGGCGATGCCTTCTTCTTTGGCCCACTCATCGACCGGCAGATCGAGGCCGACCACGCGATCCAGCTCTTCCTTGAGCCCGGCGACATCCCACTGCTCGGCATAAGCGTGTTCGGGGACGTGCTTGGAAACCAGATCCTCGACAAAGGCGTGACGCATGTCGGTGACGGTCTCGTTGACGCTGTCTTCCTTCATCAGGTCGACGCGCTGGTCGAAGATCACCTTGCGCTGGTCGTTCTGGACGTCGTCGAATTTCAGCAGATTCTTGCGGATGTCGAAGTTGCGCGCCTCGACCTTCTGCTGCGCCTTTTCCAGCGCCTTGTTGATCCAGGGATGGATGATCGCCTCGCCTTCCTTCAGGCCGAGCCTGGTCAGCATGGTGTCGAGCCGGTCGGAGCCGAAGATCCGCATCAGATCGTCTTCCAGCGACAGGAAGAATTTCGAGCGGCCGGGATCGCCCTGACGGCCGGAACGGCCGCGCAGCTGGTTGTCGATGCGGCGGGATTCATGGCGTTCCGAGCCGATGATGTAGAGCCCGCCGGGCCGGGTCACGGTCTTGGCCGGCTTGGAGCCCTTCGCCGGCTCGATCTCGACCACATCCTCGGCCTTCAGCACGATGTCGCGGAAGCGTTCTACGTCCTTCTTGATTTCCTCGATCTTGGCGGCCTTTTCGGCCTCGTCGGTGATGCCCGCGGTGTCGTGTTCGATCCGCATCTCCAGCGAGCCGCCGAGTTTGATGTCGGTGCCGCGGCCGGCCATGTTGGTGGCGATGGTGATCGCGCCCGGCACGCCGGCTTCGGCGACGATATAGGCTTCCTGCTCGTGGAAGCGGGCATTCAGCACCGCGAACAACTTCGCCGGCTTGCCGGTGCGGGCGGCGGCATAGAGTTTGTCCATGCCCTTGGGATCGGCGAAGTCGATCTGCTTGTAGCCGTGCTTGAGCAGGTAGTCGGCCAGCACCTCGGATTTTTCGATCGAGGCGGTGCCGACCAGCACCGGCTGCAGCCGCGCATTGGCGCGCTCGACCTCGGCCAGGATCGCGGCGTATTTCTCGTTCTGGGTGCGATAGACCTCGTCGTCCTCGTCGAGACGCGCGATCGGCAGATTGGTCGGGATCTCGACCACTTCGAGCTTGTAGATGTCGAACAATTCGTCGGCTTCGGTCAGCGCCGTGCCGGTCATGCCGGCGAGCTTGTCGTACATCCGGAAGTAGTTCTGGAAGGTGATCGAGGCCAGCGTCTGGTTTTCCGGCTGGACCGTGACGTGTTCCTTGGCTTCCAGCGCCTGGTGCAGCCCTTCCGAATAGCGTCGGCCCTGCATCATGCGACCGGTGAATTCGTCGATGATGATCACCTCGTCGTCGCGAACGATGTAGTCCTTGTCGCGCGAAAACAGCGAATGGGCGCGCAGCGCCTGATTGATATGATGCACCACCGAGACGTTCTCGACGTCGTACAGCGACTCGCCCTTGAGCTGGCCGGCGTCGCGCAGCAGGGTCTCGATCTTCTCCATGCCGGCTTCGGTCAGCGTCACGGTGCGCTGCTTCTCGTCGAGCTCGTAATCGGTCGCCTTGTCGAGCTTGGGCAGGAAGGTGTCGATGGTGTTGTAGAATTCCGAACGGTCGTCGAGCGGGCCGGAGATGATCAGCGGCGTGCGCGCCTCGTCGATCAGGATCGAGTCGACTTCGTCGACGATGGCGTAGGCATGGCCGCGCTGCACCATGTCCTCGAGCCGGTACTTCATATTGTCGCGCAGATAGTCGAAGCCGTATTCGTTGTTGGTGCCGTAAGTGATGTCGCAGGCATAGGATTTCTGCCGCTCGCCGTCATCGAGACCGTGCACGATGACGCCGGTGGTCATGCCGAGGAAGCGGTAGATCTGGCCCATCCAGCCGGAGTCACGGCTCGCCAGATAGTCGTTGACGGTGACGACGTGCACGCCCTTGCCGGCCAGCGCGTTGAGATAGACCGCCAGCGTGGCGACCAGCGTCTTGCCTTCGCCGGTCTTCATCTCGGCGATGTCGCCCTCGTGCAGCACCATGCCGCCGATCAGCTGCACGTCGAAATGACGCTGGCCGAGCGTGCGCTTGGCGGCCTCGCGCACCGTGGCGAAGGCCGGCACCAGCAATTCGTCAAGGGTCTTGCCTTCGGCGATCTGTTTGCGGAATTCATCGGTGCGGGCCCGCAGCGCCTCGTCGGACAAAGCGGCGATTTCCGGCTCCAGAGCGTTGATGGCGTCGACCCGAGCCTGGTAGGCCTTGACGCGACGATCATTGGCGGAGCCGAAAAATTTGCGAGCAAGCGCGCCGAGCATACTAAAATCCTGTCTTTGCAGTTCGGCGTCGCCGCCGGCACATCATTCAACCGAAGCTATCAACTCATCGTGACGCAGGGGCTGGCATCCGGTTCGGGCGTCGCGCGAAATCAGTGGGAATCCAGCAATCCGAGGTATTCGGCCAAGCTTCGGCCGGTCGATGCCTGTCCCACCTTACTAGTCTGGGGACAGATATGGCTGGGTCAGGGGGTTGTCAACGCGCCAGCCGGTCGCGGAATTCATGAAATTGACCAAGTTTTCGCGTTGCCAAGGCCGCATGGTTGGGCAACTGTCCCGCCGCCCCGAAACAGCACTATTTCCCGAAGATAAGGATTCTCCATGACCGCCGTGTCGTTGTTACCCAAATCCAGCCATCGCTTCGGCCTGACCGCCGTGACCGGCTGCCTTGCTTTGGTGCTGTTTGCGGGTCTTCCGGTTCGCGCCGAAGACGCCAATCCGGTGCTTGCCAAGGTGAACGGTGCCGAGATCCGCCAAAGCGACGTGACCCTGGCCGAACAAGAACTCGGGCCCAGCCTGGCGCAGATGGACCCGGCGACCAAGCAGGACAACGTGTTGTCGTTCCTGATCGACATGAAGATCGTCGCCAAGGCGGCCGAGGACAAGAAGATCGCCGACACCGCCGATTTCAAGACCAAGCTGGCTTTCGCGCGCAATCGCCTGCTGATGGACAGCCTGCTGGCGACCGAAGGCAAGGCAGCGACCACCGACGCGGCGATGAAGAAGGTCTATGACGAGGCCGCCAAGCAGATCGCCAGCGAGCAGGAAGTTCACGCCCGCCATATCCTGGTCGAGACCGAGGACAAGGCCAAGGAGATCGAGGCGGAGCTGAAAAAGGGCGCCGACTTCGCAGAATTGGCCAAGAAGGAATCCAAGGATCCGGGCGCCTCCGACGGCGGCGACCTCGGCTTCTTCACCAAGGAGCAGATGGTGCCGGAATTCTCCGCCGCAGCCTTCGCGCTGGAGCCGGGCAAGATCTCGGAGCCGGTGAAGTCGCAATTCGGCTGGCACATCATCAAGGTCGAGGAAAAGCGCAACCGCACTCCGCCGTCATTCGAGCAGGTCAAGGCCCAGATCGAGACCTATGTGACCCGCAAGGCGCAGTCGGATTACGTCGCCGAGCTGCGGAAATCCGCCAAGGTCGAGCGCATGGACAAGCCGGCGGAAGTCGCCAAGCCGGCCGATGCGGCCAAACCCGCGGACGCGGCGAAGCCCGCGGATGCGGCCAAGCCGGCCGATTCCAAGATGGCGCCGGCGAAGAAGTAAGCTCCACGCATCGATCAAGCCGCGTCCCGTCCGGGGCGCGGCTTTTTGCTGGGCGCAAAGCCTGACTGAAAGAAACCCATCAAATCAGCCATGATTCCGTCATTGCGAGCCGAGGCCGGCGCGCAGCGCCGTCCGACAGCGATGCAATCCAGGAGCCCAAAGCACAGGCTGGATTGCTTCGTCGCAAGAGCCCCTCGCAATGACGACCTTGAAGGCTTGATCTATTTGATCACGCTTTCGGCAATTTGGCCTTGAGCGCATAAAGCGCCTCGAGCGCCTCGCGCGGCGACAATTCGTCGGGATGGATTGCCCCCAGCGCCGCGATCAGCTGCTCGGCTTCGCTGGGCGGCGACGGTTCGGCCGGCGCCCGGGCGGTGACCGCGAACAGCGGCAGATCCTCGGCCAGCGCCCGGGCGTTCTGGCCGCGATCCTGGGCCTCGAGCTTGGCCAGCACCGATTTTGCCCGCGTGATCACGCCCGGCGGCAGCCCCGCCAGCTTCGCCACCTGAATCCCGTAGGAGCGGTCTGCCGAGCCCGGCAGCACCTCGTGCAGGAACACCACGTCGCCGCGCCATTCCTTGACCCGGACGGTGGCGTTGAACAGCCGCGGCAGCTTGCCCGACAGCGCGGTCAGCTCATGATAATGAGTCGCGAACAGCGAGCGGCATCGATTACTTTCATGCAGATGCTCGATCGCCGCCCAGGCGATCGACAGCCCGTCGAAGGTCGCGGTGCCGCGGCCAATCTCGTCGAGGATCACCAGGGCGCGCTCGCTGGCCTGGTTGAGGATCACCGCGGTCTCGACCATCTCGACCATGAAGGTCGAGCGTCCCCGCGCCAGATCGTCGGCGGCGCCCACGCGCGAGAACAGGCGATCGACAATGCCGATCCGGGCGCGGGTCGCCGGCACGAAGGAGCCGATCTGCGCCAGCAGCGCGATCAGCGCGTTCTGGCGCAGAAAGGTCGATTTACCCGCCATGTTGGGGCCGGTGATCAGCCAGATCTGGCCGGATTGCTGCCCAGGCCCCGGCGACAGGTCGCAGGCATTGGCGATGAAGGGCTGGCCGTCGCGGCGCAGCGCCTGTTCGACCACCGGATGCCGGCCGCCCTCGATCGCAAAGGCAAGCGAGCCATCGACCTCGGGCCGCGCATAATTGTCGTCCACCGCCAGTTTCGCCAGCGCGGTCGCGACATCCAGCAAGGCGAAGGCGTGGGCGGCGGCGCGCAGATCCTCGCCGGCCGCCTCGACCATCGCGGCCAGCCGGTCGAAAATCTCCAGCTCCAGGCCGAGCGCGCGGTCGCCCGCATTGGCGATCTTGGCCTCGATCTCGCCCAGCTCGGATGTGGTGAAGCGGGTCTGCCCGGCCAGGGTCTGGCGGTGAATGAAAATGGCGTTGAGCGGCGGCGTCATCAATTTGTCGCCGTGCTGCGCGGTGACCTCGACGAAATAGCCGAGCACATTGTTGTGCCGGATCTTCAAGCCCTTGACGCCGGTCTCGTCGGCATAGCGCGCCTGCATGGCGGCGACGATCAGCCTGGAATCGTCGCGCAGTTTTCGCGTCTCGTCGAGCGCGGCGTCGAAGCCGTCGCGGACGAAGCCGCCGTCGCGTTTCATCAAAGGCAGGTCGTCGGCCAGCCCGCGGGCGAATTCGAAGGCCAGATCCCGCGACGGCCGCCGCAGCGCCGCCATCGCGGTGGCGATGTCGTGCGGCGGGGTATCGAGCTGCGCCAGAAGCGCCAGCACCTGATCGGCGGCCAGCACGCCGTCGCGCAAGGCGGCCAGATCGCGCGGCCCGCCGCGGCCGACGCTGAGCCGGGCCAGCGCGCGCGCCATATCGGGCGCCGCGCGCAATGACGCGCGGATATCGTCGCGCAGCGCTGGCTCGGCGACGAAGCTCGCGACCGCGTCGAGCCGGCGCGCGATCATCGCCACATCGGTGAGCGGCGCCGCCAGCCGCTGCGCCAGCAAGCGTGAGCCCGCGGCGGTGACGGTGCAGTCGATGGCATCGAGCAGCGAACCCTTGCGTTCGCCGCTTAGCGTCCGGGTCAGTTCGAGATTGGCGCGGGTCGCCGGATCGATCGCCATGGTGGCGCCCGCCATCTCGCGCGACGGCGGCGACAGCGGCGGGCGTTTGCCGAGCTGGGTGCGGTCGATATAGGTGACACAGGCGGCGGCCGCGGTGGCTTCCAGCCGCGACATCGCCGACAGCCCGTCCATGGTGGCGACCGCGAAGTAATCGCACAGCCGCCGCTCGGCGGTGGCCGAATCGAACACGTCGCGGGTCAGCGGCGTCACCGCCGGCAATTCGCGTAACGACGGCCCGAGTTCGGCATCGCCATAGAGCGCGTCGGTGACGATCACCTCATTGGGATTGATCCGCGCCAAAGTGGCGGCCAATTCGCCGGTTGCGCATTCGGTGACGATGAATTCGGCGGTCGAAATGTCGATCCAGGCGAGGCCAATACGATCGGTGCCGGCGGAGCCGCGGGCGCGGGCGATCGCCAGCAGATAATTATTGGCGCGGGCATCGAGCAAAGTGTCTTCGGTCAGGGTGCCGGGCGTGATCAGCCGCACCACGTCGCGGCGCACCACGCTCTTGCGGGCGCGGGCCAGTGCGGGATCCTCGGTCTGCTCGCACACCGCAACGCGGTGGCCAAGCGCGATCAGCCGGTGCAGATAATCGTCGGAGCGCTCCACCGGCACGCCGCACATCGGAATGTCGAGCCCCTGATGCTTGCCGCGCTTGGTCAGCGTGATGCCCAGCGCGCGCGAGGCGATCTCGGCGTCCTCGAAGAACAATTCGTAGAAATCGCCCATCCGGTAGAACAGCAGCAGGCCGGGATTGGCGGCCTTTATTTCATGGTACTGCTCCATCATCGGCGAAACCCGCGCGGGCGGCTCCGCGGACGCGGCGGATTCGGGAGGCACGGGAACAGCGGGTTGTATCGTCATGGTGGGCGGCAAACTCGAAACTGGTCCCTTGGAACTGGTCCCTTGGAATCGATGCGGAGTGGCATCGGAACCGCCCCCTCTCCCCTAGGGAGAGGGTTGGGGTGAGGGGTGACGGACTATCTTGAGGGCATAACCCCTCACCCGGCGCTTCGCGCCGACCTCTCTTTATGGGAGAGGTGAGGCCGAACCCGGCGCGCCGGTCTCGGCTCAACACTAGCAAAATTCCGCGCCCGGTTCCTACCGGCTTGGCCGCGAAATACACGGTTTCCGACAGGCGGAATTGACCGGCAATTGACCTTGGCGGTGGTGCTTTCTAGAACTCGCGCTCAATTCCGGCGTCGAAGCCCGGATGGCAACCCAAGGGAGATTGAATCATGGCCGATGTCTTTGTCTGCGACGCGGTTCGCACCCCGATCGGCCGGTTCGGCGGGTCGCTTGCCAAGGTCCGCGCCGACGATCTCGCCGCCACCCCGATCAAAGCGCTGATGGAGAAGCATCCGAAGCTCGACTGGGCCGCGGTCGACGAGGTCTATTTCGGCTGCGCCAACCAGGCCGGCGAGGACAACCGCAACGTCGCCAGGATGGCGCTGCTGCTGGCCGGCCTGCCGAATTCGGTGCCGGGCCTGACGCTGAACCGGCTCTGCGCCTCCGGGCTCGACGCGGTCGGCGCCGCGGCCCGCGCGATCCGCGCCGGCGAGATCGATCTGGCGATTGCCGGCGGCGTCGAATCGATGACACGGGCGCCGTTTGTGCAGGGCAAGGCGGCCGAGGCGTTTTCGCGCCAGGCCGAGATCTTCGATACCACGATCGGCTGGCGCTTCATCAATCCGCTGATGAAGGCGCAATACGGCGTCGATGCGATGCCGGAGACCGGCGAGAATGTCGCCGAGGAATTCCAGATCTCCCGCGCCGACCAGGACGCCTTCGCGATCCGCTCCCAGCAGCGCGCCGGTGCGGCGATCGCATCGGGCTATTTCGCCGAGGAGATTGTCGCGGTGACGGCGCCCGGCGGCAAGGCCGGGCCGATCACCATCGACAAGGACGAACATCCGCGCCCGGACACCACGCTGGAAGGCCTCGCCAAATTGCGCCCGATCGTGCGCAATCCCGGCACCGTGACGGCGGGCAATGCGTCGGGCGTCAATGACGGCGCGGCCGCGATGATCCTGGCCTCGGAAGCCGCGATCAAGAAGCACGGCCTGACGCCGCGCGCGCGCATCCTGGGCCTGGCCTCGGCCGCGGTGCCGCCGCGGATCATGGGCATCGGCCCGGTGCCGGCGACGCGAAAACTGATGGAACGGCTAGGGCTCAAGATCAGCGATTTCGACCTGATCGAACTCAACGAGGCCTTCGCCTCGCAGGGCCTGGCCTGTCTGCGCCAGCTTGGCGTTGCCGATGACGGCGATTTCGTCAATCCGCATGGCGGCGCGATCGCGCTCGGCCACCCGCTCGGCATGAGCGGCGCGCGTCTCGCGATGACTGCCGTGCACGGCCTGGAAAAGCGCGGCGGCAAATTGGCGCTGGCGACGATGTGCGTCGGCGTCGGCCAGGGCGTCGCGATGGCGATCGAGAAGATGAATTGACGGATTGCGCCTCATCCTGAGGAGCCGCGCGGTTGCGCGGCGTCTCGAAGGATGAGGCTGCTCATTCCCTCATGGTTCGAGACGCGCGCAAAGCTGCGCGCTTCTCACCATGAGGGCTCTCAATTTCAGCCTGTGTCCCGGACGCGAAACGGCGTTGCACTGCGTCCGGGCACACTGAACCTTTAGTCTTATCCGATCGCGCTAGTCGATCACCGCCACATGATCCGGCGCCTGCGATTGCTGGCGCAGCGCGACCTTGGTGGAGCCGATCATGATCGCCAGCGGGATGGCGCAGGCGGTGACCAGCATCACCAGCTGATAATCATGCGCGAACGCGATGATCTGCGCCTGCAGATTGACGATGGCATCCATCATCGCCTGGCCGGTGGTGGTGCTCATGTCGATCGAGCCGGTGACATTCGGCATCTGCATCGCATCATTGAACGGGGTGACGTGCTCGACCAGCACCGCATGCGCCTGTCGAGAGCCCGAGGTCAGCTGCGCGATCACCACCGAAATGCCGATCGAACTGGCGACGTTGCGCACCAGCGTCAGCATCGAGGTGCCGTCGGTGCGCAGATGGCTCGGCAGCGTCAGGAACGCCACCGTCGACAGCGGCACGAACACCAGGCCGAAGCCGAAGCCCTGGATGATGTTGGTGACGATGATGCTGTGGACCGGGGTCTGGTCGGTCCAGCCGGTCATCACATAAAGCGACGCGCAGGTCAGCGTCAGGCCGAAGGCGATCAGGCTGCGGGCCTCGACATAGCGCATCAGCCGTCCCACCAGCATCATCGCCACGAAGGTGCCGCAGCCGCGGCTCGCCAGCAGCAGACCGGCGGTCATGATCGGATAGCCGGCGACGTTCTGCAGATAGGGCGACGCCAGCGCCATGGTGGAAAACAGCACCAGCCCCATCACCGCCATGAACACGCAGCCGCCGATGAAATTGCGGTCCTTGAAGATAGCGAACTGGATGAACGGCTTGGCGGTGGTGAAGGAATGCGCGAAGAAGTAGTAGAAGCCGACCACCGAGATGATCGCCTCGGCGATGATTTCATTGGATTCCATCCAGCCGAGCTGCTCGCCGCGGTCGAGCGCCAGCTGCATCGAGCCGATCGCGATCGCCAGCGCGGCGAAACCGAACCAGTCGAATCGCAGCGTGGTGTTCTGCTTGGTCTCGTCCATGAAGGCCAGCAGGCCCAGCACGGTGAACACGCCGAACGGCAGATTGACGAAGAACACCCAATGCCAGGAATAGGTCTCGGTCAGCCAGGCGCCCAATGAGGGGCCCATGATCGGCCCCATCATCACGCCCATGCCCCAGATCGCCATCGCCTTGGCGCGCTCGTGCAGCGCGTAGGTGTCCAGCATCACCGCCTGCGACAACGGCACCAGCGCCGCGCCGAACACGCCCTGCAGCAGCCGGAATGCCACCATCTGGTTGATGTTCTGCGCCAGGCCGCACATCACCGAGGCGATGGTGAAGCCGCCCGCACAGATGATGAAGATGCGCTTGCGGCCGAACCGGTTGGCGATCCAGCCGACCGGCGCGGTCATGATCGCGGCGGCGACGATGTAGGAGGTCAACACCCAGTTGATCTGGTCCTGCGACGCCGACAGCGAGCCCTGCATATAGGGCAGCGCCACATTGGCGATGGTGGTGTCGAGCGCCTGCATGATCGTCGCCGTCATGGCGCAGATCGTAACCATGTTCCGGCGCAGGCCCGGAACCGCGATCGGTGCTGCGGCGGCGGTCGACATCGTCAGTTTCCGTCCTGGTTCTGGGCCGGCGCCGCCACCGCAGATTCAAAGCCGAGGATCTTGGCGAGCGAGCGGTGGTGATGGGTGTCGATCGAGATGAAGGAACTCATGCCGGCCTTCAGCTTGCGCACCGCCGGGTCGCTGGGATCGAGCGCGATCCGCAGCGGCACCCGCTGCACCACCTTGACGAAATTGCCGGTGGCGTTCTGCGGCGGCAGAATCGCGAATTGCGCGCCGGTGCCGGGGCTGAGCGAGGTTACCGTGCCGGTGAAGACGTGGTCCGGAAAAGCGTCGACGTCGACGGTGACTTTCTGGCCGACCGCCACATAGGTGAAGTCGCTTTCCTTCGGATTGGCGTCGACCCACGGCGCCGTGGTGTCGATCACGCTGAACACCGGCGTTCCGGCGGCGACGAAGCGGCCGAGCTGGATATTGTCGACTTGCGTGGCGGTGCCGCTCATCGGCGCCCGAACCGTCGCCAGATCGAGATTGCGTTGCGCATTATCGAGCGCCGCCTTGGCTTCCATATAGGCCGGAAACTGCTCGAGCGGCAGTTCGGGATCGCCGAGCAATTGATTGAGCGCGGTCGAGCGCTGCTGCTTCACCAGCTGCAGCTGCGCCTTCGCCGTCACCAATGTGGTCGCGCTGTTATCGAGGTCGAGCTGCGACCCGGCATTGCTCTTGACCAGCGAGGATTTGCGATCGACGTCGCGCTGCTTCAAGTCGATGCCGGCATTCACCAGATCGACGGTCTGACCATACAGCTTGACGTTGGCGACCAGATTATCGTGGCTGGTCTTGGCGTCGGCGAGTTTGGCGCGGGCCTGCGCCAGCGCCAGCCGATACGGCACCGGATCGATCTGGAACAGCACGTCGCCGGGCGAGACCTGTTGGCCCTCCTTCACCGTGACGCTGACGATCTTGCCGGCGACGTCGGGGGTGATCAGCACTTTCTGGGCGCCCACATAGGCGTCGTCGGTGGTGACGTAGCGGCCGCCAGTCAGATAAAAGGCGAAGCCGACGATCAGCGCGAGCAGCGGCAGCACGATCAGCAGCAGCGGGCGCCGATATTTGCGCAAGCCGGTCAGCCGCTGAGGCGGCGGTTCCTTGGCCGGCGGATGCGCGGGCGGCTGTATCTCGGGTACCGCCTTTTGTTCGGGCGAAAACTTCAAAACTGGATCAGCCATGATGCTGTTCCTTTCGTGCAGGTTGGCCCTGCGCGGCGTGAACCGCGGCACGGACGTTTTCCTTGATGGTTTCCAATTGGGCGAGTAGCCGCTGCGTATCGGCCGGGGCAATGCCCGCGAGCGCAGTGGCGGTGATTTCCGAGCGGACGCCGGCGAGTTTGCCGAGCAATGGTCGCGCGGCCTTACGTAGATAGAGTCGCTTGACCCGGCGGTCGCTGTCGTCGAGGCGGCGTTCGAGCCAGCCATGGTCGCACAACCGATCGATCAACCGCGTCAACGTGATCGGCTGCATCTCCATCTGTTCGGCGAGCTCGGTCTGCTTCATGCCTTCGCAGCGCTCGACCTTGGCCAGCACCGCCCATTGCGCGCGGGTGATGCCATGGCAAGCGGCGCGCTTGTCCGCATAGGCCCGTAGCAGCCGCTGCACCTCGGCCAGCGTAAACATAAAGTTAATGTCGACCGAACCGCGCGCCATGGACCGCTGCACTCCCTAAGCTTGCGGTAACATAAGCTAGCTTATGAATTCAACGAGAGGTATCGGGTGCATAAGTCGCCTGCCCGGCGCGCATGGCTCGTCGCGCGGCACAGGACGGTGCGAGATTGCTTGATCGCGTGTTACAATCCGAGGATCGAACACCACATGTCTGGTAACGGACAAGTGTTCCTTGCCCAGCACAGGTTAGCCGATGACAGCCGCAAAGCCGACTTTTCCAGCGCCCGACCATGATCACGACCGCTGCACCGCGGATGCGATCGCGCATGCCGAGCAGGTCTGCGCCGGCCGCGCGCGGAACTTCACGCCGATCCGGCGCCATGTGCTGCGCGCCTTGTTGTCGAGCCACCGTCCGCTCGGCGCCTATGAGGTGATCGACGAGCTGGCGCGGCATATGCCGCGGCCGGCGCCGATCACGGTGTATCGGGCGCTGGATTTTCTGATGCAGAACGGATTGGTGCATCGCATTGAAAGCCGCAATGCGTTCCTGGCCTGCGCGCACGATCATGCCGACGCCTCAGCGGTGGCGTTCCTGATCTGCGACAGCTGCGGCTCGGTCGGCGAGCTTCCGGCGACGCCGGTGGCCAAGGCGCTGAACGACGCCGCGCGGCTGACCGGCTTCACGCCCAAATTGTCGGTGGTGGAAATCACCGGCATCTGCGCCCATTGCCAAGCCGCCGGGCAAAGTCTATCGGCTTAGTCTGTCCCGGCGCCATAAGGCCGTTCGGGAGCGCGACCGCACAACACGGTGTCAAGCCGGAGCCGCCATGCCTTTCCCCCACGCCAAATCCTGCCCCCACGCCACATCCTGCCGCCACGCCACGCCTTCGCCGCGCAACGCCCCCGCTCGCCGCGCCAGCGCGATGGATCGCCGATGCAGCACGATCCGCTGACCAGCAGGCCGCTCAGCATCGGCGCGGTGGCGCTGATGCTGCTGTGTTGCCTGTCCTGGGGCTTCAACCAGATCGCCGTGAAGCTGGTGCTGCCGGAGATTCCGCCGTTCCTGCAGGCGGCGATCCGCTCCTCCGGCGCGCTGGTGGTGATCCTGATCATCGCCAAGGCGCGCGGCGTGAAGCTGTTCCAGCGCGATGGCACGCTGAAGGCGGGGTTGTTCGCCGGCCTGTTGTTCGGGGTCGAATTCGTGTTGATCTATCGCGGCCTGCTGCTGACCACGGCGTCGCGCGCCTCGGTGTTTCTTTATACAGCGCCGTTCTTCGTGGCGCTGGGATCCTACCAGTTTCTCGGCGAGCGGCTGCGGCGGATCCAATGGGCCGGGCTCGGCCTCAGCTTCGCCGGCGTGGCGCTGGCGATCGGGGTGCCGCAGCCGAATGTCGATGCCCATGTGCTGCTCGGCGACCTGATGATGGTCGGCGGCGGCGCGCTATGGGCGGGAACCACGCTGATCGTCAAGGCGTCGCATCTGCAGCGGGCCCCGGCCGAGAAGGGGCTGGGCTACCAGGTGGCCATGTCGATCCCGATTCTGGCGCTGGCAGCGCTGCTGACGGGCGAAACCATCGCCAAGGTTCCATCAACGTTGTCGCTGACGCTGATGGCCTATCAGTCGATCTGGGTGGTCGGAATGACGTTCCTGTTGTGGTTTTCTCTGATAAAGACCTATTCGGCCAGCAAATTGTCGGCTTTCACCTTCATCACCCCTTTATTCGGGGTCGCGGCAGGCTATCTGATCATGCACGATCCCTTGACCCCGGCCTTTGGTGTCGCGGCGCTGCTGGTGATTGCCGGGCTCTATCTGGTGAACCGGCCGGCCCGGTTGGCAACCATTGATCCATTGCTGAATGTCACAAAAACCTGATATTCGAGACCCCATGAACAAGCTCGAGACCCCGCTGCAGAACGACATTGCCGGCCCCAGCGCCCGGCACACCACCACCCAGGTCATGGTCGGCGACGTCGCCGTCGGCGGCGGCGCACCGATCGTGGTGCAGTCAATGACCAATACCGACACCGCCGATATCGACGGCACCATCGCCCAGGTCGCCGCGCTGTCGCGCGCCGGATCGGAAATGGTCCGGATCACGGTGGATCGCGAGGAAGCCGCGGCCGCGGTGCCGCATATCCGCGACGGGCTGCGCAAGCGCGGCATCACCGTACCGCTGATCGGCGATTTCCATTATATCGGCCACAAGCTGCTGGCGGATTACCCGGCCTGCGCCGAGGCGCTCGACAAATACCGGATCAATCCCGGCAATGTCGGCTTCAAGAACAAGCGCGACACCCAGTTCACCGACATTGTCGAGATCGCGCTGAAGAACAACAAGGCGGTGCGGATCGGCGCCAATTGGGGTTCGCTGGACCAGGAATTGCTGACCAAGCTGATGGACGAGAACGCCCTGTCGGCAGCCCCGCGCGACGTCCGCGCGGTGACCCGCGAGGCGATGGTGCAGTCGGCGCTGCTGTCGGCGGCCCGCGCCGAGGAGATCGGCCTGCCCAAGAACAAGATGATCCTGTCGGCCAAGGTTTCGGCGGTGCAGGATCTGATCGCCGTGTACCAGACGCTGGCCGAACGCTCCGATTATGCGATTCATCTCGGCCTCACCGAGGCCGGCATGGGCTCCAAGGGCATCGTCGCCTCCTCCGCCGCACTCGGCATCCTGCTGCAGCAGGGCATCGGCGACACCATCCGGATTTCGCTGACGCCGGAGCCCGGCGGCGACCGCACCCTCGAAGTCCAGGTCGCGCAGGAATTGCTGCAGACCATGGGGTTCCGAACCTTCGTGCCGCTGGTGGCGGCCTGCCCCGGCTGCGGCCGCACCACTTCGACCACGTTCCAGGAATTGGCGCGCTCGATCCAGGATTTCATCCGCGTCGAAATGCCCGGCTGGAAGAGCCGCTATCCCGGCGTGGAAAATCTCAACGTCGCGGTGATGGGCTGCATCGTCAACGGCCCCGGCGAGAGCAAGCACGCCAATATCGGCATCTCGCTGCCCGGCACCGGCGAAACCCCGGCGGCGCCGGTGTTCGTCGACGGCCAGAAATTCCGTACCCTGCGCGGCGCCAATATCTCCACCGAGTTCAAGGCGCTGGTGATCGATTATATCGAGCAGAAATACGGCGCCAGCAGCGCCGGCGCGGCGCAGATGGTGCCGGCGGCGGAGTAAGCCGACGGCTTCGGCCACGATGCCGAACGCTCGCTTTATCGTCTCGCCTGCTCAGGCATGACTGCGAGGGGACATCGCCGATGGCCGTGGCCCGCCGTCTGGCAACGCCGATGCCGGGCAAGCCAGCGGCCGGCCACAACCCGCAGTGTTGCGGCGACCGCCCTATCGCTATAATTTGCGGGACCGCGCTAGGATAGATGAGCCTCTCATGAGAACGGCCGCATGTCCCAGGTCACTAGGACTCAGGTCACTATGCCCCAGGTCACTGCGATTCGACGGCGCACGCTTCACAGCGAGACGGCCGATCTGCTCAGAGACATGATCGTCACCGGCGAGTTGGCGCCGGGGCAGAAGATCCCCGAGCGACAATTGTGCCTGCGCTTCGGCATTTCCCGGACGCCGTTGCGCGAGGCGCTGAAGGTGCTGGCGGCGGAAGGCATGGTCGAATTGCTGCCGCAACGCGGCGCGCGGGTCGCGGTGATCACGCCGGCGGAATTGACCGAGCTGTTCCCGATCATCGCCAGCATCGAGGCCCTCGCCGGAGAATTGGCCTGCGTCCATATCAGCGATCCGCAAATCGCCGCCATCGAGGACACCCACCGGGCCATGGTGGCGGCATTTGAGCGCGACGAACCGATCGAATATGCCCGACTCAACCACGCCATTCACATGGCCTTGTTCGAGGCGGCGCAGAACCGGGCGCTGCTCAGCCTGTACAAAATGCTGGAGCTGCGGATCCGCAACATCCGCCACACCGTGCGCCAACTCCCGGAGGACTGGCGGATCGCGGTCGACGATCACGAGCGGATGGTCCGGGCGCTGCGGCGGCGCGATGCCGCCACGCTGGCCAAAGTGATGCGGCAGCATGTGCTGAACACCGCCCAGGCCGTGCGCCACGCGTTGGCATTTTCGGAGCCTGCCGACGAGGCCACGGCTGCGCCCTCGGCGGCAACGCTCGCCTAAAGCAAAACCATTTTCCGCCCTCGTATTGGGCATTTCGCCTAAATATCAGGCGAACTCATCGCCAAATAAATGAATTCATTATTTATTGATTGACCCTGCTTGGCCCGCAAGCCAGCATCCGCCCGCCCGAACCTCGCTGGAGGCCGCCGCTCCCCGCGGCCGGCCGCGAGTCTTCGATCAGACAGAGGGACACTTATGAATTTCAAACTCCTGGCGGCGTCAGCCTGCGTGATGGCGCTGATGGCCACCCCTGCGATGTCCGCCCCCGCCAATGGCACGCTGAAGAAGATTGCCGACAGCGGCGAGATCACGGTGGGTCACCGCGACGGCAACGTGCCGTTTTCCTATTACGACGACAAGCAGCGACCGATCGGCTACGCCCTCGATCTTTGCGCCGCGGTGGTCGACGCGGTGAAGACCACGCTCGGCAAGCCCGACATCAAGGTCAATTACATGCCGGTCACCGGCACCACGCGGATTCCGCTGCTGGCCAACGGCACCATCGACATGGAATGCGGCACCACCACCAACAATGCCGACCGGCAGAAGCAGGTGACGTTCTCGGACACCTATTTCGTGGCAGCCGTCCGCATCCTCTCCAAGAAGACCATGCCGGCCGCCACCATGGCGGATCTCAAGGGCAAGACCGTCGCCACGCTGTCCGGCACCACCAGCGTCAAGATCATCAACGCCGCCAATAACGAGCAGAAGCTCGATTTGACCATCCTGTCCGCCAAGGACATGGCGGAAGGCATGCTGACGCTCGGGACCGACCGCGCCGCCGCTCTGATCTTCGACGACGTCTCGCTCGCCGGCGGCAAAGCGACCTCGAAATCGCCGGACGCCTATCAGATCTCCGACGCGCCGCTTTCGGTCGAGCCCTACGGGATCATGCTTCGCCGCGACGATCCGGCCTTCAAGGCGCTGGTCGATGCCACGCTTCAGGGCTTGTACAAATCCGGCAAGATCAACGCGATCTACGACAAGTGGTTCACCAAGCCGATCCCGCCGCGCGGCGTCAACATGGCGTTTCCGATGTCGGCGCAGCTGAAGAAGGTGATCGCCAACCCGACCGACGATCCGAATCCCGACCTGTACCGCTAAGCAGCGTTTGCCCCAGATCCCGACGCGCGCGTCGCGTCGGGCCAAGCCCGAACATATTCGGACCTGCCCAGGCGGATCGGACGATGAGTTATCATTGGAATTGGTGGATCTTCTTCGAGCCTTCGCTCGACGGGACTCACACCTGGCTCGAGACCATGTTCTGGGGCCTCGGCTGGACCATCGCGACCTCGGTCGCGGCGTTTGCGATCGCCCTGGTGCTGGGCTCGCTGGTCGGCGTCGCCCGCCACGCGCCGGTCGGCTGGATGCGCGCGGCCGGCACGGTGTTCGTCGAGCTGTTCCGCAACGTCCCGCTGCTGGTGCAGATGTTCCTGTGGTACTTCGTATTGCCGGAGCTGTTGCCGCGCGACGCCGGCATGGCCCTGAAACATCTGCCCAACGCTTCGTTCTATACCGCCGTGATCTGCCTCGGCTGCTACCACGCCGCCCGCATGGCGGAAGTGGTGCGCGCCGGCCTGGAAACGCTGTCGAGCGGCCAACGGATGGCCGGCCAAGCGCTCGGCCTGACGCTGCCGCAGACCTATCGTTACGTGCTGCTGCCGATGGCCTTCCGGATCGTGGTGCCGGCGATCACGTCGGAATTTCTCAGCTGCACCAAGAACAGTTCGGTGGCGCTGGCGATCGGCCTGATCGAACTCACTGGCAGCGCCCGCGCCATGCAGGAGAACAGCTTCCAGGTATTCGAGGCCTTCACCGCCGCGACCGTGCTGTATCTGATGCTGAATCTCGCCACCGTCTTCACGATGCGGAGCGTCGAACGGCTGGCGCTGGTCCCCGGCTATGGCGGCAAGACGCCCAAGATCAAGGCGCTCTGACATGCTATCCGGCTTCGACCTCCAGACCATCGTCAACGCGCTGCCCTATCTGATTTTTACCGGGATGCGCTTCACCCTGGCGCTGACCGCCTGCGCCACGCTGCTCGGCATCGTGATCGGCACCGTGCTTGCCATCATGCGGCTGTCGCGCTTTCCGATCCTCTCGGGCTTTGCCGCGATCTACGTCAATCTGCTGCGCTCGCTGCCGCTGGTGCTGGTGATCTTCTGGTTCTACTTCCTGGTGCCGTTCGTCGTGCAATGGCTGCTCGGATCGCCGCGCCCGGTGCGGATCGATCCGTTCTGGTCGTCGGTGGTCACCTTCACGCTGTTCGAGGCCGCTTATTTCTGCGAGATCGTGCGCTCCGGCATCCAGTCGCTGCCGACCGGCCAGACCATGGCGGCCCATGCGCTCGGCCTGACCGGCGCGCAGACCATGGCCTATGTCGTGCTGCCGCAGGCGCTGCGCAACATGCTGCCGCTGCTGCTGACCCAGACCATCATCCTGTTTCAGGACACCTCGCTGGTCTATGTGCTGTCGATCACCGACTTTCTCGGCGCGGCGGCCCGGATCGCCCAGCGCGACGGCCGTCTGCTCGAGATGTATCTGTTCGCCGCAGCCGTTTACTTCGTGATCTCGATTCTGGCATCGTTCGCGGTGCGACGGCTGCAGAAGCGCGTCGCGATCATCAATTAGGACCTGCCATGACGATGATTTCGATAAGGGACGTCTCGAAGTCCTATGGCGACTTCAAGGTATTGTCGCATTGCACGACCTCGGTCGCCAAAGGCGAGGTCGTGGTAGTCTGCGGACCGTCCGGCTCCGGCAAATCCACGCTGATCAAGACCGTAAACGGGCTGGAGCCGATCGACAGCGGAACGATCATCGTCAGCGACGTCGATGTCGGCGCGCCGAAGACTAATCTGTCGCTGCTGCGCGCCAAGGTCGGCATGGTGTTCCAGCATTTCGAGCTGTTCCCCCATCTGTCGATCACCGAGAATCTGGTGCTCGCGCAGGTGAAGGTGCTGGGCCGCAGCCGCGCCGAAGCCCTGGCCAAGGGCAGTGCGCTGCTCGAACGCGTCGGGCTGTCGGCCCATGCGGACAAATTCCCGGGCCAGCTTTCGGGCGGCCAGCAGCAGCGCGTGGCGATCGCCCGCGCGCTGGCGATGGACCCGGTCCTGATGCTGTTCGACGAGCCGACCTCGGCGCTCGATCCCGAAATGATCAAGGAAGTGCTCGACGTCATGGTCCAGCTCGCCAGCGAGGGCATGACCATGATGGTGGTGACCCACGAGATGGGCTTCGCCCGCAAGGTGGCCAACCGGGTGATCTTCATGGATAGCGGCGAGATCGTCGAGGACGCCGCCACCGAGGAATTCTTCGGCCAGCCGCGCAGCGAGCGCGCCCAGCAATTCCTGTCGAAGATCCTGTCGCACTAAACCGACCCGGCCGGCGAACGGGCTGAAGGAAACCACCAAGTGATGGACATCAATGAACAACGGCTGCTCGAACGAGCGGCCGCGCGCGGCGACGCGCTGCTGCGCGACCGCATCGTGCTTTATGCCGGCGCCAGCATGCCGAGCCCCGCCGCCCAGGCCGCCTATACGCCCGCGCTCAGCGCCTATCCGGCGATGGGACCGAGCTTTGCCAAGGAACAGCCCGACACTGATCTGGTGTCGGAGCTCGAAGTCGCGATCCGCGGCAAGATCTGCGCGCTGCTTGGCGCGAACTGGGCGGAGCCGCGGCTGCCGAGCTGCACCATCGCCAACCTCGCGGTGTTCCACGCCTTCGGTGCGCCTGGCGCGCTGATGTTGGGGCCGGCCGCGGCCCATGGCGGCCATCTCAGCCAGCGTCGCGGCGGCACCCCCGATCTCGCCGGGCTCACGGTCGAGGAACTGCCATTCGATGCCGGGTGCCGCAGGCTCGACGCGGCGGCGGCCGCCGCCATGGTCCAGGAACGCCGGCCCGCTCTGGTGCTGCTCGGCCGCTCGGTGATGATCACGCCCGACGACATCGCCCCGGTGGTCGCCAGCGCCCAGGCGGTGGGGGCGATGACGATCTTCGACGCCTCGCATGTGCTGGGCCTGATCATCGGCGGCACCTTCCCCAATCCGCTGGCGCTCGGCGTCGACGTGCTGACCAGCTCCACCTACAAGACGCTGCCGGGCCGGCCGCACAGCGTGATCGCCGGCCGCAACCCGGCCGATGGCGAACGGCTCGCCAGGCTGATCGATGACAAGATGCTGGCCAATTACGACGCAGGCCGGCTGCCGTCGCTGCTGGTCACGCTGATCGACGCCGAGCGGGACGCCGGCGATTACGCCCGGCGGATCTGCGCCAATTCGGCGGTGCTGGCCGAAGCGCTCGACGCCCGCGGCGTGGCAGTGATCGCGCCGCGACCGGGCGATCTGTTCACCCACCAGATCCTGATCCCGATCGACGGCGCCATGATGCCGGCCGAGACGATGAAGGCGTTGGAGCGCGATGCGATCCTGGTCGGGACCTGCGCCGACCCCACCGCCGCCGGCCACTATGCGTTGCGCATCGGCACCCAATTCATGACCGCCCGCGGCTATGGCGACGCCGAATTCCGCGCCCTCGCCGACACGCTGGCGCGGCTATTGGAGACAACGAGCTCCGGGCGGATGGCGGTTCGCTCAAAAGCTGATTGACGTCCGGTGACGTAGCCACGCCAGCCACCGCGACCGCGGGGCCTGCGGCTACACCGTCCCCGTCCCGACCTCGCGATTGGCCAGGCTCGCCTCTTCGAGATCGAGGTCGCGTTCGATGCGGCGGCGGCTTTCGTCGGTGATCTTGCCGTCGCGCAATTGCCGATGGATGAATGTACGCTCCGCCGCGATCAACTCGCGGACCAGCGTGATGCCGGTGGCCGAGACCTGGTCGCGATCGGGGCCGAACGAGACCGGCAGCAGATTGGCGCGGGTCTCGTGCCGCGCCCGCAGCAGCTTGACCACCTCGTCGGACAATTCGCGGTCATTGGTCATGGCGTCGAGCGAGGCAAGTGCTGCGGCCAGCGCCTCGCGCCGCGCCGCGATTTCCGAATCGCGCTCGGCGGCATATTCGTCCTTGCCGGCGCGGGCGACGCCGAGCAGCCGGACCACCGCCGGCAAGGTGAGCCCAAGCCCGATCAGCGTGATCAAAATCACGCCGAACGCGACGAACAGGATCAGGTCGCGGTCGGGAAACAGTTCGCCGCCCGGCAGCGCATAGGGCAGCGCCAGCGCCGCGGCCAGCGACACCGCGCCGCGCACGCCGGTAAAGGCGACCACGAACACCGCGCGCCTGTTCGGCAGCGGCTCGCGCGCGCGCAACCGCTTGCTCAGCAGCCCCGGCAGATAGCTCGCCGGATAGACCCAGGCGAACCGCGCCACGATGACGATCGCCGCCACCAGAATGCTGGCCGTGAGGATGTCGCCGAACGGAAACTCCTTGGATTTCTCCAGCAGCACCCGCATCTGAAAGCCGGTGAGCAGGAACAGCATGCCCTCGATCAGATAGATCACCAGATCCCAGAAGAAGATGCCCTGCAGCCGGGTCGCCGACGGGATCAGTAAAGGGCCGTTCCAGCTGATATAGAGCCCGCAGGCCACCGTGGCGATCACCCCGGAGCCGCCGAGATGCTCGGGAATCCAATAGGCGATATAGGGCGTCAGCAGCGACAGCGTCATTTCGATCTGCGGATCGCGCACCCAATGCCGGGCGCGCAGGCTGAGCCAGCCGACCGCGGCGCCGAACAGCACTTCGCCGGCGAGAATCGCCACGAAGGTCGCGGACGCCTGCGGCAGCGAGAACGCCCCGGTGGTGATCGCCACCACGGCGAAGCGATACAGGATCAGCGCGGTGGCGTCATTGGCCAGGCCCTCGCCCTCCAGCACCACCAGGATCCGCCGCGGCAGCCCGAGTTTGCGGGCAATCGCCAGTGGTGCCACGACGTCCGGCGGCGCCACAATGGCGCCGAGCAGAAAGCCGACGCTCCAGGGCAGCCCGATCAGATAGTGCGTCGCCACCGCCACCGCGCAGGCGGTGAAGATCACGCAGCCGATCGCCAGCAGGGCGATCGGCCGCAGATTGGAGCAGAATTCGCGCCAGCTCATCGCCACCGCGGCGGAATAGATCAGCGGCGGCAGCACCAGCAGCAGGATCAGCTCCGGCGGCAGTTCGATCCCCGGCATGCCGGGGACGAAGGCCAGTGCGATGCCGGATATCAGCAGCAGGATCGCCGGCGCGACATTGAGCCGGCGCGCCAGCAGCGCGGTGCCGGCCAGCACCGCCAGCAAGGTCAGGAAGATCTGAAACTTGGCTTCCACGACGAACCTGACCCGGCTTGCTGAGACATCAGATCATGAAATCGCCCGGCTGCGGCACCGGGTCAAGGGATACGGCTTCGGCCCGGAGCCGCCTCACGGCCGGCCCGGTCAGATCGCGCTGGCGGCGATGTTGACCATCAGGGCGACCAGCGCGGTGTTGTAGACGAAGGCGGCCACGCCATGCGCGGTGGCGGTGCGACGGATCGTCTTGTCGGTGATGCCGACATCGGAGACCTGCGCGGTCATCCCGATCACGAAGGAGAAATACACGAAGTCCCAATAATCCGGCTCGGCGGTTTCGCCGGGGAACGCCAGCCCGCCCGGCGTGCCGCGATAGAAATCATGCGCATAGTGCAGGGCGAAGGTGGTGTGCACCGCCGCCCAGGTCAGCGCGATGGTCAGCGTCGCCAGCGTCAGCTCGGCGGCGCCGCGATGCGAGGCGCCAAGCTCGGTGACGATCGCCGCCATGCTGGCGAAGGCGCCGATCGACGTCACCATCAGGATCAGGAAGCGACCGTCGTCCTGCAGGACGGCGTTGCGGCGAATATGCTCGACGCCGCAGCGGTACATCATCGCAAAGGCCAGGATCAGGTAGAGCGCCAGCGAAACGTCCCAGCCGATCAGCAGCCGGGTCACCAGCCGCAGCGACCCCGGCAGCAGGACAAAGGCGACGATCCCGATCAGGATCGCGATGAACAGCCGGGGCCGGGCATAGACCACACGAACCGGCCGCGGCAATTTGCGAAAACGCAACAGCCGCGGATCGTCGATCTCCTGCTCGGCCATGCGGGCTAGTTCTTTCGCGCGGCGACGAAATGCGCGGCGGCGCGCAGCACGTCGCCCTTGGCGCCGAACACCGACAACGCCTGATCGGCGCGCGCCAAGAGATCGGCGATCCGCCGCTTGGCGCCGTCGATGCCAAGCTGGGTGACGAAGGTGGTCTTGCCGAGCGCCGCGTCGGCCCCGGCCGGCTTGCCGAGCGCCTCGGCGTCGCCTTCGACATCGAGCAGGTCGTCGGCGATCTGGAATGCCTCGCCGAGCGCGCGGCCATAATCTTCCAGCGCCTTGTATTGCTCGGCCGAGGCCTGGCCGAGAATGGCGCCGGCGACGCAGCCGAAGCGCAGCAGCGCGCCGGTCTTCATCTGCTGCAACCGCGCCACGTCGACCGGCTCGCGATCGCCAAAGCGGCCCTCGCCGGCCAGATCGAGAATCTGTCCGCCGGCCATGCCGCCGATCCCGGAGGCCCGCGCCAAGGCCCGGGTCAGCAGCAACCGCACCAGCGGATCGCGATGGATCTCGTCCCGGGTGATGATGTCGAACGCCAGCGTCAGCAGCGCGTCGCCGGCTAGAATCGCGGTGGCGTCGTCATAGGCCTTGTGCAGCGTCGGGCGACCGCGGCGCAGATCGCTGTTGTCCATCGCCGGCAGGTCGTCATGGATCAGCGAATAGCAATGGATGCACTCCAGCGCCGCCCCGGCCAGCAGCGCCGCCTCGCGCTGGACGCCGAACACCGCCGCGCTCTCGACCACCAGGAACGGCCGCAGCCGCTTGCCGCCGCCGAGACTCGAATAGCGCATCGCCTCCATCAGCCGCGGCGGCCGCGCGGTTTCGTCGGGCAACAGATCGTCGCCAAGCAGGCGGGCAAGCAGGGCTTCGGTATCGTCAGCGGTGGCATCGAGCCGCTTGGCAAAGTCGATCGAGGAAGTGCCGGTGGCCATTCGGAAGTGCTCCAGATAATGTTGGCGGGACCATTCATCATGGCACCGGCTTCGTCAATTCTGCGCTCGGCGTGGCCGGCAACGATCATCGGAGACCGTAAATGCCCGCTTATGTGGCTTCCGCTGTCGCCAGCCGCGACGCCCGTATGGCGGCCCGACCGGCCGGCAGGCACGGCATCGAGGCCGCATGAGACGACTGATCCGTATTGCCATCATGGTGGTGTTGGGTCTGCTGGCCTTGCCCTATCTGCTGACGCCGTTCTATGGCACCGGCCATCCGGTCTCGACCTTGATGGCCTGGCGCTGGCTGTCCGGCGCGCCGGTGTCGCGGCAATGGGTCGATCTGGATGCGATCTCAGCGGCCTTGCCGCGCACCGTGGTCGGTTCCGAAGACGCCAAATACTGCAGCCATCGGGGCATCGACTGGGATTCGGTGCGCGACGTCATCGACGACCTGCAGGATGGCGAGGCCGCGCGCGGCGGTTCGACCATCACCCAGCAGGTGGCCAAGAACCTGTTCCTGTGGCCGGGCCGCAGCGTGGTGCGCAAGGCGCTGGAATTTCCGCTGGCGCTGTGGATCGATCTGGTGCTGTCAAAGCAGCGGGTGCTGGAGATTTACCTCAATATCGCCGAATGGGGGCCGGAAGGGCAGTTCGGCGCCGAGGCCGGCGCCCAATATGCGTTTGGACGCGGTGCCTCGCAGCTCTCCGCCCGCCAGGCCGCGCTGATGGCGGCGATCCTGCCCAACCCGATCAGCCGCAGCGCCCGCAATCCGGGCCGCGGGGTGCGCCGTCTGGCGTCGAAATATGTCGCGCGAGCGCAGTCGTCGGAACTTGGGCGGTGCTGGAACGCAAATCGCGGCTCCTGAGCCATTTCGGCGATTTCGGTCGCCGGTCGCTCTCGCGCAATTCCGGTTCTGGTAGATCAGAACAGGAGGTCTTGATTGTTGTTTTGACGCGTTTTCGTCACGCGAACCGGTACCCACTTCGCTCGAAAACGCTCTAGCTTTGGCGACCTCGTTCCGTTATAAGCCCGGCCTAATCAGCAGTTCGCTCGCGCGAAAGCGCCGGGCCGTCCGGTTGCGGACGACACCCCACATCCCTGCAAGGACTTTCGAAATGGCCGTTCCGAGAAGAAAAACTTCGCCCTCGCGGCGTGGCATGCGTCGTTCCGCGGACGCGCTGAAGACCCCGACCTATGCCGAGGACAAGGATTCCGGCGAATTGCGCCGCCCTCACCACCTCGACCTGAAGACCGGGATGTACAAGGGCCGCCAGGTCCTGAAGGTCAAGAAAGACTCCTGACCCGCGACGGCGCGCCGGCACGGCGCGCCGCGACAACGGCGTTTGGCTCCTCGCTCCGGTTCAGGCGACGCAGAATCGGTCCGGCAATTCGGCATATCCGTTGCGGATCCAGCATTGGCGCTAGCTCTCGCGACCGGATGCTGACGCCAGCTCCGCAGTGGTTGGTTGATCGTCCCCCGCGGTTCCGGGACGACGGAAAGCACTACCGATGGCCATAGTCGGTTTCCCGCTGCTGCTGATTCCGCTCGCGATCTGCAACATCCTCGTCTTCTTGATGCCGGGCGTCGCGTTCACCGCGCCGCTTGCGACACTAACGCTGCCATCGGGGGCCGCCTGGACGTTCACCGTCAGCGATGTGCTGCTCTCGCTCGGCGCCTTGCTGCTGTTGCTCGAGGTGATCAAGGGCGCCCGCCCCGGCGCCAAATATGTCACCGACCATCTGCTGTCGCTGCTGGTCTTCGCCTGCGCGGCCGCGGAATTCATCCTGCTGCCGCCATTCGGCAACTCCACCTTCTTCGTGCTGGCCTTGCTGGCCCTGGTCGACGTCCTCGCCGGCATCGCGTTGCACCGGCGGCCGCAGCCGCGCGTCGCCCGCAAGGCTCCGACCGCGCCCGCCAAAGCGCCGCCGCCGCAGCAGCCCGAGCAGGCGTCACCGCCGCCGGAGCTGCCCGCCGCCACATTGGTTGCCGAAACTGTTCTGCTGGATCGCCCGGAACCGGTCGCGGTGACGACGCCTGCCGCGGCGCCGCAGGCCGAACCCGCGAATATGCCGACGCCTGATCCGGAGCCGGACGCCGAATCCCCCGCGCCGCGCCGCTAAGTCACTGTTTTTATGCATTATTGACGCCTACCGGGCGTCAGGAGTCCCGCCTCATCCGCCCCCCGGCGGCAGCGAAATCGCGACCGATCACCGACCGGTAGGCCGCCGACGCCTGTTGGGGCGCGGCCTGGGGCCACTCGCCAGGCTGCCGCGAATGCTGGTCGATCGCCATCAGATGAGCCACGAAGATCGAATTCGGGCGAACCGGCTGGTCGGTATATCGGGTGCGGTAGGCGACAGGGCCCGCCTTGACCATGGCGCGATGATCGGCTGCATCGGCCTGACCGGCGGTTTCGCCGTCGTCGATCGTGCTGCTGGTCCAGTTGCTCGGCATGGCGACCCGTTCTGTGCGGTTTTGGGACGCTTGCGCCCCCTGTGCCAGGTGCATCGCAAGACCTATGCCGATGCCGTCTGGTAGTTCCACGAGCAGCGAAAAATTGGTTTCCGAGACGTTAAGAACTTTACCTAGCGTTAAGCAATGTTGGCACCC
Organism: Rhodopseudomonas sp. BAL398; assembly: GCF_033001325.1. Taxonomy (NCBI): domain Bacteria; kingdom Pseudomonadati; phylum Pseudomonadota; class Alphaproteobacteria; order Hyphomicrobiales; family Nitrobacteraceae; genus Rhodopseudomonas; species Rhodopseudomonas sp. BAL398. The sequence continues at coordinate 4,429,384 of NZ_CP133111.1, read as the reverse complement.
TATTCTTTCACAGGGAATCACCCGTAGGCGTCCCAGAATGAGGCAAACGTGACATCCTTCGATCTTGCGACTGCCAGATTCGCCGACCAGGCTGCGGACAGGACCTTTTCAGCGCCGTTCCCCAGCCAACCGCAGCCCGCGGCGATCCTCAAATCGCTGGGACAGGCGGCGTTCGTCTGGGACCTCGCCACCGACGGCATGGTCTGGACCGACGGCGCCGACGAGGTCTTTCAGGACATTCCCGCCGCCACGCTGGCGTCCGGCGCCGGCTTTGCCAGGCTGATCGAACCCGCCGGCAATATCCGCTCCGAGGCATTGCTGAGCACCGCGACCGCGGTCGGCCGCGCCAGCGTGCCATACCGGATCGAATATGGTGTTCGCGCCTCGAGCGCCGCGCCGGTGTGCTGGATCGAGGAGTGCGGCTGCTGGTTCGGCGGCCCCGACGGCAAGCCTGCGCGGGTCGAGGGCATCGTCCGCGTCAACAATGAGCGCCACGCCCACGACCAGGAATTGTTGAAGCTGTCCCGACATGATCCGCTGACCGGGGAGCTCAACCGCACCCATCTGGTGGCGTCATTGGCCGAGACGATCGAGGAGGCCGCCCGGTTCCGCTCGAGCTTCGCCTTCATGCTGATCGGCATCGACCACCTCGCCCGGATCAACGACGCCTTCGGCTTCGATGTCGCCGACGAGGTGATCTGCGAGGTCGCAAAACGGATTCGCGCGCGGCTGCGCGCCGGCGACCAGCTCGGCCGTTTCTCGGGCAACAAATTCGGCCTGGTGCTGAAGAATTGCACCGCCGACGATATGAACATCGCCGCCGAGCGCTTCCTGTCCGCAATCCGCAACGAAATCGTGCCGACCAAATCCGGCCCGGTCTCGGTCACCGCCTCGATCGGCGCCGTCGGCGCGCCGCGCTACGCCAGGAGCGCCGACGAGGCCATCAATCGCGCGCATGAAACCCTGGACAGCGCGAAGCTGCGGCGCAATGGCTCGTTTTCGATGTGGCGCCCGAATGTCGAGCGCGACGCCCAACGCCGGGTCAATATCCGCGTCACCGACGAGATCGTCACCGCGCTCAATGAACGCCGCATCGTCATGGCCTATGAGCCGGTGGTCGATACAGTCACGCAGCTGCCTTCGTTTTACGAATGCCTGGTCCGGATGCGACAGGCCGACGGCCAGCTCCTGCTGGCGCCCGACATCGTGCCGGTGGCGGAAAAACTCGGTCTGATCCGCCTGGTCGATCACCGAGTTCTCGAACTGGTGGTCACCGAACTGGCCGCTTCGCCCCGGGTGCAGCTCAGCCTCAACATCTCGCCCGACACCACGATGGATCCGGGTTGGTGGGCCAGCATCGAATCGATGATGGCGACGCATCCCGGCATCGCCGAGCGGCTGATCGTCGAAATCACCGAGACGGTGGCGATCCAGGACCTCGACGACGTCCGCGGCTTCGTCAACAGGCTGAAGGATTATGGCGCCCGGATCGCGATCGACGATTTCGGCGCCGGCTACACCTCGTTCCGCAATCTGCGCAATCTCGGCGTCGACATCGTCAAGATCGACGGCGCCTTTGTGCAGAACATCGCCCGCTCCGCCGACGACCGCGCCTTCGTACAGACGCTGATCGATCTGGCGCGCCGGCTCGGGATCAAGACCGTGGCCGAATGGGTGCAGGATCAGGAATCCGCCGACCTGCTGCGCGACTGGGGCTGCGACTACATTCAGGGCCGGCTGACCGGCCTCGCCTCGCAGCACCGGCCGTGGGACGCGGCGGCGGAGAGCTTGCCGTCGGCGCGGCGATAGAGTCGGCATCCGCAAGGTCAGAGACAAATCGTGCGCCGCGGCTTGAGATCACGGCGTTTTGGGCACGGACGTCGGGCTCAAGGGGTTCGCATCATTGGCCACCCTTTGCCTGAAGGGCCTGCAATGCCGTCGCGACTGGCAGGAACAAGGATTGCGGCCGGCTGGTGAAGCGGCGGAATTGATAGTGCTCGTAGAAGCGGACGGCACTGTCGTCTTTGGCGTCCACGATCAGGGCGAAGATCGCCGGATCACAGCGCGAGGCCCGCATCGCGGCATCCATGATCAGCGCCCCACCAAGACGTTGGCCGCGAAAACGGCGATCGACCGCAAGACGGCCGATCAGCCCGGCGGGCAATAGCGGGTAGCGTGGCAGGCGTTTGGTCTGTTCGGCGGACAATTCCGTCAAAGGCAGGCTCGTGGCCGCGAAGCTGTAGTAGCTGGCGATCAACCCGGCATCGTCCAACGCCACGAAACAATTGCTGATACGGCGCTTGATATCCTGATTTGCCAATTCGCGCAGATAGCGATCGAGCGGCTCGACACCGCTGCAAAAGCTCAGCCGATCATGCGCCGCGGCCAGCGCTTCGATCCGAAACCCCGCACTCATTGCGGACTCACTGCGACGCCTTGACCAGATCCCGATAGGCGTCGGCGGCACGCAGCAGGTTGGCGGAAGGGGGCGGCGGATCGATAATCGCGGCTGCGAAGCCGCGCTGATCCTCGACCGCGAGGCGAATGATCTGGATATCTTCGATGGCACGCGCAGCGGCTTCCTGCGCAGCCGCAACGACGAAATCGCTGACGCTGCGGCCTTGCAGTTCGGCGGCGCGTTTGACGACTGCGAGCGCTTCGGGCGCGATGCGGGCTTCGATACGCGCGGTCCGGCTTTGTTCGGTGGCCATCTCGAACCCTCTTTCAAATTTTGTACGGGATTTTGCCGTACAAATCAAGACGGTCGCATCGGCCGAGCCGCCAGCCTTACGGTCCGATTCCACGACCCGGCAATATCGCTCCCAGCTCTCGTGGGCCAGCGATGGCCGAGCCGCATCGACGCTTATCTGCCCGAGCCGCCTAATCTTCCAGGCAGGCCTACTCGTCCTTTTTCTGCTCCAGCGACATCCGCTCCAGCCGTTCCTGCATCTCTTTCATCTGCTGCCGCAGATCCTCGATATTGCCGGTCTCGCCCGCCGGCTCGGCGGCGGGGTCCTCGGGCTCCGCGGCGTGGGCGCTGCCCTTGCGCGGCGGCACGAACGGCTTGAACATCGCGAAGGTCTGCTGAAACATTTCCATGTTGCGGCGGACGGTTTCCTCCAGCGGCGCGAACGGCGTCATGCTGAAGGTGTTGGTCATCTGCTTGCGGAATTTTTCCTGCTCGCGGGTCAGGCTGTCGATCGACTGCTCGAGATATTTCGGCACCACCATCTGCATGCTGTCGCCGTAGAACCGGATCAGCTGGCGCAGGAAGGTGGTGGGTAGCAGGTTCTGTCCGGCCTTGTTTTCTTGTTCGAAGATGATCTGGGCCAGCACCGAGCGGGTGATGTCGTCACCGGACTTGGCGTCGTAGACGAGAAAGTCCTCGCCGTCCTTCACCATCGAGGCGAGATCCTCGAGCGTCACGTAAGTGCTCGTGCCGGTGTTATACAGCCGCCGGTTCGCATATTTCTTGATCGTAGTCGGTTGGTCAGATTTCGCCATGGCACCCACACACACGGAGGAAAGGGACCCGCCGAAAACACGGCGGCCGGCAAACGCAATGCAATAAAGTAAGCACTTCGGATGCGTTTCGGCTACCATTTTGTGCGGCCGCGTTAATTTCTCGGCACCGATTGCTGCCGATGTCGCCACCCGGCGATTTTATTGGCGGTTCGGCGCTCGCAAAATCGTGTCTCGGATTGACACGCTGCCGCCGGATTAACAGGATAGCGACCGACACCGGCTCGCCGACGGGCGAGCGCCGTCCAACAAGCTCAAGCCCAAGAACCTCAAGCACAAGAACCTCAAGCCCAGGAGATGTCCATGTCCGACGATGTCGTCATCGTCAGCGCCGCTCGTACCGCTGTCGGAAGTTTCAACGGCGCCTTCGCCACCACGCCCGCGCATGAACTTGGCGCGGCTGCCATCAAGGCCGCGCTCGAACGCGCCGGCATCGAGCCGGGCCGGGTGTCCGAAGTCATCATGGGGCAGATCCTCACCGCCGCACAAGGACAGAACCCGGCGCGCCAGGCGTCAATCGCGGCCGGCATTCCGGTCGAAAGCCCGGCCTGGGGCGTCAATCAATTGTGCGGTTCGGGACTGCGCACCGTGGCGCTGGGCTATCAGGCGCTGCTCAACGGCGATTCCGACATCGTCGTCGCCGGCGGCCAGGAATCGATGAGCATGGCGCCGCATGCGCAATATTTGCGCGGTGGCGTCAAGATGGGCTCCGTCGAGTTCGTCGACACCATGTTGAAGGACGGGCTGTGGGATGCCTTCAACGGCTATCACATGGGCAACACCGCCGAGAACGTGGCCAAGCAGTACCAGATCACCCGCCAGCAGCAGGACGAATTCGCGGTCGCTTCGCAGAACAAGGCCGAGGCGGCGCAGAAGGCCGGAAAGTTCAAGGACGAGATCGTCCCCTTCATCATCAAAACTCGCAAAGGTGACATCACCGTCGATACCGACGAATATCCGCGCCATGGCGCCACCATCGAGGCGATGCAAAAGCTCAAGCCGGCCTTCGAGAAGGACGGCACCGTCACCGCCGGCTCAGCCTCCGGTATCAATGACGGCGCCGCCGCGGTGGTACTGATGACCGCCAAGCAAGCCGCCAAGGAAGGCAAGACCGTGCTGGCGCGGATCGTGTCCTGGGGCCAGGCCGGTGTCGATCCGAAGATCATGGGCACCGGGCCGATTCCGGCGTCGCGCGCGGCGCTGAAGAAGGCCGGCTGGACTATCAACGATCTGGATCTGATCGAGGCCAACGAGGCTTTCGCCGCCCAGGCTTGCGCGGTTAACAAGGACCTCGGTTGGGATATCTCCAAGGTCAACGTCAATGGCGGCGCGATCGCGATCGGCCATCCGGTCGGCGCCTCCGGCGCGCGCGTGCTGGTAACGCTGCTGCACGAAATGCAGAAGCGCGACGCCAAGAAGGGACTCGCCACCTTGTGCATCGGCGGCGGCATGGGCATCGCGATGTGCCTTGCCCGCGATTGATGCAAGCAGCGAGGTAACGACGCGCAATCATCGCGTCGTTTGCACTGCACCAACGAATTAGCAAAACGCCCGGCGAAAGCCGGGCGTTTTTGTCTTGATGTTCGTCACGCGGCCAGATTAATTCGAAGCTATAAGAAAAGCCGAACACGATCAGCAGGCACGCTCCTCATCGCAAGAGGAGGACGGTATTGCGATAATCGCGTTCACGATTTTGGAATGCCGCATGATCTGACCCGTCACCGCTCACGCTCAGGTGAATCATGCGCAAGGGGAGGGAGTAAGCATGGCGCGTGTTGCATTGGTGACCGGAGGAACGCGGGGAATCGGCGCGGGGATCAGCAAAGCATTAAAGGCGGCGGGCTATCAGGTCGCCGCGTCCTATGCGGGCAATGACAGCGCCGCGGACGCCTTCAAATCCGAGACGGGTATCCCGGTGTACAAATGGGATGTGAGTTCGTTTGATGCCTGCGCCGAAGGCGTCAAGAAGGTCGAGGCCGAGCTGGGGCCGATCGACATCCTGGTCAACAATGCCGGCATCACCCGCGACGGCGCCTTTCACAAGATGACGCTCGAGCAATGGAACGCGGTGATCAACACCAATCTCGGCTCGCTGTTCAACATGACCCGTCAGGTCATTGAAGGCATGCGCGCGCGCAAATTCGGGCGCGTCATCAACATCTCCTCGGTCAACGGCCAGAAGGGCCAGTTCGGCCAGGTCAATTATTCGGCGGCCAAGGCCGGCGACATCGGCTTCACCAAGGCGCTGGCGCTGGAGAATGCGCGCGGCGGCATTACCGTCAACGTGATCTGCCCCGGCTATATCAATACCGAGATGGTGCAGGCCGTACCCAAGGAGGTTCTCGACAAGGCCATCCTGCCGTTGATCCCGGCCAACCGGCTCGGCGAGCCCGACGAGATCGCCCGCGCCGTGGTCTTCCTCGCCGCCGATGAATCCGGTTTCGTCACCGGCTCGACGCTGTCGATCAATGGCGGCCAGTATATGATCTGATCGGATGATCCGATCGTCCATCTGTTACATACCGATGGTCTTCATAGACTTTCGTTTTGAAGGTTGGTGAGTCCGGTTGCTCCCCGGCCTTGGGTGCAGACCAGGATGGGCAAATCGCACTTCGCGGCGCGCGAGCCGCGGAGGCATCTGAGCCCCAGCGGCATCTGAGCCCCAGAGACATGTGCGCCCCAGAGGCATGGAATTCGGACATGGATCCACAGCTTCGGTTTCGGGCTTGGATTTCGGGCTTGGGTTTCGGGAGTGGATGTCGGGCTTGATCGCAGCTAAAGCTGGACCGCCGCGGAGTGAGCCGTCCGCGATTCGGCATCGCCCCATCATCCAAACTGCCATTCAAGACTGAAATTATGACGCCGCGCACCGCGACCCTGATCGGCCTGACCGCAATCCTGATGTGGTCGCTGCTATCGGTGCTGACGGTGGCGACCGGCACGGTACCGGCGTTCCAGCTGACGGCGATGACCTTCGCGATTGGCGCGCTGGCGGCGTCGGCGAGCTGGATCGCGCGGCCCGGCGCGTTCGGCGCGTTGCGGCAGTCGCCGCTGGCCTGGGCGGTCGGCGTCGGCGGCTTGTTCGGCTATCACGCGCTGTATTTCCTGGCGCTGCGCTTCGCGCCGCCGGCCGAAGCCGGATTGCTGAACTATCTGTGGCCGCTGCTGATCGTGCTGTTCTCCTCGCTGCTGCCGGGCGAGCGACTGCTGCCGCATCACATCGTCGGCGCGCTGCTTGGGCTCGCCGGCACCGTGCTGCTGTTCGCCGGTAATACCTCCGGTTTCGAGCCGGCCTATGTGCCGGGCCTCGTGGCGGCGATCGCGGCGGCGTTCGTGTGGGCCAGCTATTCGGTGATGTCGCGCCGGCTGCGCGCGGTCCCGACCGACGCCGTGGCCGGCTTCTGCATGGCGACCGCCCTGCTCGCAGCGTTGATGCATCTGGCCTTCGAGACGACGGTATGGCCGCAGGGCACCAGCCAGTGGCTGGCGATCACCGCACTCGGCATCGGCCCGCTCGGCGCGGCGTTCTATGCCTGGGACATCGGGATGAAGCGCGGCGACATCCGGGTGCTGGGGGCCGCGTCCTATGCGACCCCCCTGCTGTCGACCGGATTTCTGATCGCGGCGGGCTATGCCAGGCCGAGCCCGACGCTGGCTTTCGCGGCGGCGCTGATCGCCGGCGGCGGATTGATCGCCGCACGCGACATGTTTCGCAAGCGCCGCTGAGAGCGCCGCGTTACTGCTCAAGCACCATCTGGCCGTTGGCAAATTCGAACCGCTTCAGCCGCGACAGGAACGACAGCCCGAGCAGGTTCTCCGACAGCGACTCGTCAGGCAGCACCATGGCCTCGACGTCGCGCACGATCAGCCCGCCGACATCGACCATCGCCAGCCTGGTCCGCGCCGCCTTGACGGTCCCGTTGGCGGTGGAGACGGTGGCGGTGTAGTCGGAGCGGCGCGGCCGCAACCCGAACCGCGCCGCCGAACTCTCATTCAGCGCGATCACCGAGGCGCCGGTGTCGACCATGAAGGCGATGCGCTGGCCCTCGATGCGGCCGTCGGTCTGGAAATGGCCGCGGGCGTCGCGCGCAATGCTGACATTGCGGACGCCGGCCTGCTGCGGCGCGTCGACGGCGCCGGTCCCGGTCACCATTGAGCGGGCCTGCGCCGGCGTCATCCGGTCGGCGATCTGCGCCATCACGGTGCCGAGCACCACCATGATGGCGGCGAAAATCATGATCCCACGCATAGGCATACTCATCGACTGGTCGGTTCGAGCACGGCAATCAGACCACGCCGTGCTGCAAGCGGCGATGAATGCCCGCCGCCATGCCTGCTGTTTCGACCAATAGGGTGAGCGAAGCCTTAACGGCGGCTCCGCGATGTGCCTGGGCCTCAGGTTCCGCGCGGCTTGACCCGGCGGGTCGGCGGCGCATTGGCCGGGTCCTCCGGCCAGGGATGGCGCGGATAGCGTCCGCGCAGGTCGGAGCGCACCGCGGCGTAAGAGCCGCGCCAGAAACCCGGCAGGTCGCGCGTCACCTGCACCGGGCGATGCGCCGGCGACAGCAGTTCCAGCACCAGCGGCACCGCCCCCTTGGCCACCGAGGGATGCGTGGTGAGCCCGAACAATTCCTGCAGGCGCACCGCGATGGTCGGGCCCTGCTCGGCTTCATAGTCGATCGGCAGCGAGGTGCCGGTCGGCGCCTCGAAATGGGTCGGGGCCTCCTTGTCGAGCCGGGCGCGCAGCTCCCATGGCAGCAACCCGATCAGCGCGTCCGACAGATCGCCGGGGGAGACCTCCTTCAACGCGGTTTTGTCGAACAGTGCAGGCAGCAGCCAGGCCTCGCGATTCTCCGCCAATCCGGCGTCGGACAGATCCGGCCAAGAATGCGATGCCGCCTCGCCCTCGGCGGCGCGCAGGAACATCACCCGGCCGCGCCATTGGGCGAGCGACTTCGACCACGGCAACTTCTCGAGCCCGGCCGCGACCACGCCATCGGCGAAGATGCGCGCCGTCTCCGCCGACGGCTTCACCGCGAAGGGCGCTTCCGACAGCGTGATGGCGGCCAATGTGCGCTTGCGCCGGCCACGCAACGCCAGCGCGGCGCGGTCGAAAGAGATCTCGTCGAGGGCGGCGATCTGCGCAGCGAAGCGGGCCTCGATCTCGGTCAGCGCGATCGGCGCCGCCAGCAGGATGCGGCCCTGCGCCGCGGTGCCGGTCATCTCCGCCACCGCGATATAGGGCGCGCGCGCCAACGCCGAGGCCCGGTCGATCGCGGCCCCGCGGCCATTGGCCAGCACGAAACTGCCATTGCCGCGGTTCTTGGCGACCCGATCCGGAAACGCCAGCGCCAGCATTTCGCCGCTGCTCAACTCCCCTCCCCCTTGCGGGGAGGGGTCGGGGGTGGGGGTGCCACGAACCGAAGCCTTGGCTGTTGCCCCCCCACCCGACCGGCCTTCGGCCGGCCACCCTCCCCGCAAGGGGGAGGGAGAAGAGGCCACCTGCGAAGCCCAGCGCTGCGCCATCTGGCGGGCGCTGGTGGCGCGTGGCGTGCGGTCGCGGCGGAACTGCTCGAGCCTTGCGCCGAGATCGACGCTGTCGCCGCCGAGCCCGCGCTCGGTGAGAATCGCGGCGATCGCCGCGGCGGCGTCGCCGGCGCCGAGCCGGTGCGAATCGACGATCATCCGCGCCAATCGCGGCGGCAGCGCCAGCGCGCGCAGGCTCTTGCCTTCGTCGGTGATGCGGCCGTCGGCGTCGAGCGCGCCGAGTTCGCCGAGCAGGCTGCGCGCCTCTTTCAGCGCCGGCGCCGGCGGCGGATCGAGAAACGCCAGGGCGCCCGGGTCGGCAACGCCCCATTGCGCCAGATCAAGCAGCAGCGACGACAGATCGGCGCTGAGGATTTCCGGCTGGGTATAGGCCGGCAACGAGGCGGTCTGCGGCTCGTCCCACAGCCGGTAACAGACCCCCGGCTCGGTACGGCCGGCGCGGCCGCGGCGCTGATCGACCGCGGCGCGCGAGGCCCGCACCGTCTCCAGCCGGGTCAGCCCGATATCCGGCTCGTAGCGCGGCCCCCGCGCCATGCCGCAATCGACCACGATGCGCACGCCCTCGATGGTCAGCGAGGTCTCGGCGATCGAGGTCGCCAGCACCACCTTGCGCATCCCCTTCGGCGCCGGCTGAATCGCCCGGTCCTGCACCGCGGCGTCGAGCGCGCCGAACAGCGGCACGATCTCGATCGACGCATCGTGAATCCGCTCGGCGAGAAACGTCTGGGTGCGGCGGATTTCGGCGGCGCCCGGCAGGAACGCCAGCACCGAGCCCGGATTTTCGCGCAACGCCGACGCAATCGCCTCCGCCATCTGCCGCTCCAGCGGCGCGTCGGGCTTGCGGCCGAGATAGCGGGTCTCGACCGGAAAGGCCCGGCCGAGGCTTTCGATCACCGGCGCGTCGCCGAGCAGCCGCGCCACCCGGGCGCCGTCGATGGTCGCCGACATCACCAGGATGCGCAGATCCTCGCGCAGCCCCTGCTGGGCGTCGCGCGCCAGCGCCAGGCCGAGATCGGCGTCGAGCGAGCGCTCGTGGAATTCGTCGAACAGCACCGCGGCGATCCCGGTCAATTCCGGATCGTCCATGATCTGCCGGGTGAAGATGCCCTCGGTCACCACCTCGATCCGGGTTGCGCGCGAGATTTTCGAGCCGAAGCGGACGCGGTAGCCGACGGTGTCGCCGGCGCGCTCGCCCAGCGTCCTGGCCATCCGCTCGGCGCTGGCGCGGGCCGCGATCCGGCGCGGCTCCAGCATGATGATCTTCTTGGTGCCCAGCCATGGCGCATCGAGCAGCGCCAGCGGCACCCTTGTGGTCTTGCCGGCACCGGGCGGCGCGACCAGCACCGCGGCGTTCTGGTCGGCCAGCCTGCGCGACAGCTCGTCGAGCACGGCGTCGATCGGTAGGGGGGTGTCGAATGCGCGCAAAATTGGTCCCAGCCTGTCCACCAATGCGGCGTCATACGCGGGCTTGACCCGCGTATCCATCCTTCTTGGCAATTGATGGGTCACAGGATTCGGATCAGGCGCGGTGGGGCTGGAAATCCTTAACGCGCCTTAACCAAATGCTCATCGCGGCAATGTGAGCCGCCGCGCGTGGCACATTCCTTGATCGTTGAAACAAGATCGCAACTGTTCCACCGGATACTGCGCCGGGGCCGCGCCAAAGAGGGACAAAGATGACCGCAACCGGCACAGTAACCGCTCGCACCGGGTCGCCGGCGCGGGTCGACTGGGTGGATTACGCCAAGGGCATCTGCATCGTCATGGTGGTGATGATGCATTCGGTGCTGGGCGTCGAGGCCGCCGCCGGCCAGACCGGCTACATGCATCTGGTGGTCGCCTTCGCCAAGCCGTTCAGGATGCCGGATTTCTTCCTGATCTCCGGTCTGTTCCTGGCAGTGGTGATCGACCGCGACTGGCGCACTTATCTCGACCGCAAGGTGGTGCACTTCGCCTATTTCTATGTGCTGTGGGTGACGATCCAGTTCGGCTTCAAGGCGCCGGGCTTCGCCGCCGAGATGGGCTGGCTCGGCGTCGGAAAATTGTACCTGGTGTCCTTCATCGATCCGTTCGGCACGCTGTGGTTCATCTATCTGCTGCCGATCTTCTTCGTGGTCACCAAGGCGACGCGGCGCTGGCCGCCGCTGGCGATCTGGGCGGTCGCGGCCTTGCTGGAATCGCTGCATGTTTCGACCGGCTGGATGGTGCCGGACGAATTCGCCGCGCGCTTTGTGTATTTCTATTCCGGCTATCTGTTTGCGACCCAGGTGTTCGCGCTGTCGGATCGTGCCCGGGCGCGACCAGCTGTGGCGCTCGCCGGCCTGGCGCTGTGGGCGGCGCTCGATGCCGGGCTGGTCTATGCCGGCGTCAGCGAATGGCCGCTGATCTCGCTGGCGCTTGGCCTGTCCGGAGCCTGCGCCATCATCGTGACCGGCACGCTGCTGGCGCGCGCGCATTGGCTCAACGGGCTGCGGTTCTGCGGCGAGCATTCGATCGTGATCTATCTGGCGTTCTTCCTGCCGATGGCGATCACCCGAACGCTGTTGCTGAAATTCGCCGACTTCCTCGACATCGGCACGATCGCGCTGATCGTCACCATGGTCGGCGTTGTCGGCGCGCTGGCGATCTGGCGGCTGGCGCTGCGCACCGGCGCGACCTTCCTGTTCGAGCGGCCCGATGCCTTCTGGATCGCGCCGAAGCAGAAGCGCGGCGCGTTGCAGCCGGCGGAGTAGCCGGGCTTGCCGATGTCGCGGTCACGCCGGCATGCTATGATCTACCACGGCCATTAGCTTGGAGGATCGCCATGCAGGCGATGGTGCTCGAGGCGCCGGGCACGCCGCTGCGGCTGCGCCAGCGCGATGACCCGCGCCCCGGCGAGGGGCAGATCCGGGTCAAGGTCAGCGCCTGCGGCGTGTGCCGCACCGACCTGCATGTGCTCGACGGCGAATTGCCCGCCATCCCCTACCCGATCATTCCCGGCCACGAGATCGTCGGCCGCGTCGACCTGATCGGCGAGGGCGTCACCGACCACCGGGTCGGCGATCGCGTCGGGATTCCCTGGCTCGGCCATACTTGCGGGAGCTGCCGCTATTGTCGCGCCGGCATGGAGAACCTGTGCGACGCGCCACTGTTCACCGGCTATACGCGCGACGGCGGCTTCGCCAGCCACGCCATTGCCGACGCCCGCTATGCCTTTCCGCTCGGCGAATTGGGCGACGACGTCGCGGCGGCGCCGCTGCTGTGCGCCGGGCTGATCGGCTGGCGCTCGCTGGTGATGGCCGGCGATGCCGAGCGGCTCGGCCTCTATGGCTTCGGGGCGGCCGGTCATATCGTGGCGCAGGTGGCGCGCTGGCAGGGCCGCGCGGTCTACGCCTTCACCCGCAGCGGCGACGACGCCGCGCAGGATTTCGCCCGCAGCCTCGGCGCGGTCTGGGCCGGCCCATCGGACCAGCTGCCGGACGCGCCGCTCGACGCCGCGATCATCTATGCGGCGGCCGGCGAGCTGGTGCCCATGGCGCTGCGCGCGGTGCGCAAGGGCGGCCGCGTGGTCTGCGCCGGCATCCACATGAGCGACATCCCGTCCTTCCCCTACGACATCCTGTGGGGCGAGCGGCAACTGATCTCGGTCGCCAATCTGACGCGGCAAGATGGCGTGGATTTTCTGAAAGTCGCCGCCGAAGCCGGCATTCGTACCCAGACCACGGCGTTTCCGCTCAGTGAGGCCAATGAGGTGATCGCGAGGCTGCGCCGCGGCGAATTGCTCGGCGCCGCGGTGCTGGTGCCGTAGCCGATGTTGCGAGCGAAGCGAACAATCCGCAGCGCCAGTGCAGGCCGCCCCTGGATTGCTTCGTCGCTTCGCTCCTCGCAATGACGAGTAGGACCTCCCCGGCATGCCGGTGCCGCACCTCCCTCCGTCATTGCGAGCGGAGCGAAGCAATCCAGGGGCGGCATCACGTGCGGCTGCCGGATTCCTTCGTCGCTTCGCGCCTCGCAATGACGAATGCGCCCTCAGCGCCAGGCGTCGGCCTGCACCACCGAATCGTCGCGCCAGGCCTCGCGCGCGGCCTTGTGGGCGATCCAGTTCGGCAGGTAGGTCAGCGCCTCCTCGATGATGTGCGGCGTATGCAGGCCCGGCGAGACCTGCTTGGCGCGGTCGAAATATTCCTGCAGCGCCGGCTTGAATGTCGGATGCGCGCAATTGGCGATGATGACCTGGGCCCGCGCCTTCGGCGATAATCCACGCAGATCGGCCAGCCCCTGTTCGGTGACGATCACCTGGACGTCGTGTTCGGTGTGATCGACATGCGAGGCCATCGGCACAATGCAGGAGATCGCGCCGCCCTTGGCCACCGACGGCGTCATGAAGAACGACAGATAGGCATTGCGGGCGAAATCGCCGGAGCCGCCGATGCCGTTCATGATGCTGGTGCCCATGATGTGGGTCGAATTGACGTTGCCGTAAATGTCGGCCTCGATCAGCCCGTTCATCGCGATCACCCCGAGCCGGCGCACCACCTCTGGATGGTTGGAGATCTCCTGCGGCCGGAACACGATGCGCTCGCGATAGAATTCGATGTCGCGGATGAATTCGGCATGCGCCTCCGTGCTCAGCGACAGCGCGGTCGCCGAGGCGTGGGTCAGCTTGCCCTGGCGGATCAGCCGCAGCATGCCGTCCTGCAGCACCTCGGTATAGGCGGTCATATTCTCGAACGGGCCGGTCTCCAGCCCCGCCATCACCGCATTGGCGACATTGCCGACGCCGGATTGCAACGGCAACAGGCTCGGCGGCAGCCGGCCGACCTTCACCTCGTGCTGGAGAAATTCGAGAATATGGCCGGCGATCGCATTGGAGATCTCGTCGGGCGGAGAGAACGCCGAATTGCGATCCGGCACATCGGTCTCGACGATGGCGACGATCTTGTCGGGGTCGCAGCGGAAATATTTCTCGCCGATGCGGTCCGCGGTGGCGACGATCGGAATCGGCTTGCGATGCGGCGGCAGCTCGGTGCCGTAATAGATGTCGTGCATGCCCTCGAAGCGCATGTCCTGCCAGGAATTCACCTCCAGGATCACCTTGTCGGCACGATCGAGCCAGGTCTTGTTGTTGCCGATCGAGGATGACGGGATCAGGCTGCCGTCCTCGCGAATGCCGGCGACCTCGACCACCGCGATATCGAGCTTGCCGAGAAAGCCGAACCAGACGTGCTGGGCAACATGCGACAGATGGATATCGATATATTCCATCTTGCCGGCGTTGATACGTTCGCGGCAGGTCGGGTCGGATTGATAGGGCAGCCGCATTTCGATGCCATCGACCTTGGCCAAAGCGCCGTCGAGTTCGGGCGCCGTCGAGGCGCCGGTCCAGACCCCGACCTTGAATTTCTCGCCGCGGGCGTGATGGGCGTTGATGCGCTCGGCCAGCGCCTGCGGCAGCCGCTTCGGGTAACCGGAGCCGGTGAAGCCGCTCATGCCGACATTGGCGCCGGAGGGGATCAGGGCCGCGGCTTCGGCGGCCGTCATAATCTTGCTGCGAAGATGGGAAGCGAGAACGCGGGAGCTCATCACGGTCCTTTCTGTTGACGACCGCGCCCTGCGGGCGCGAACAGGCTGATCCATTGGGTGTAGTCGGTTGACCGGCGCAGGCCCATCCAACCATCGGCGAACAGGCGGCGGCAGGACTGTCGGACCGCGGCGGCGTCAGCGCCAGAACAAACTGCGCAGTGCCGGCGCCTGCGGTTCGCGCTTGCCATGACGCGCCGCCCTCGCCTAATGGGGCTCGCGCATGATCCGACTGCGTGTTCAAATTGTCTAGGGAGACAACGCAAATGCGCTTCGCGGCCATTTTGGTGATCTGCGGGATGTTGAGCGCGCTCGCCACACCGGCCTCGGCGCAGAAACCGTGTGGCGCCGACGCCAATTGTGCCAAGGTCGCGGACAAAGCGGCGGCCGAACAGGTGGTCCTGACCCCCACCGTGATCGAAATCGGCAAATGGGCGGAAGGCATCGCCTTTGACGGCAAATCATTATGGGCCGCCGAGAGCGGTCAGCGCAGCCTCGCCAGGATCGACCTTGCCGAAGGCCGCGTGGTCGAACACGTCAAGGTCGGCCGACTGCCGGTCGACCTCGCCGCGTCGGGCGACGGCGATGTCTACGCTTTGGTAGTCACCGACAAGCGGATCTGGCGGCAATCGGCCAATGGACGCCGCGGCACATTGACCAAACTGGCCGAATGCCCGCAAGCCATGATCGATGGCGGGCGCGCATTATGGGTGCTGACCCTGCCCAGCTGCAGTTCCGACTCCAGCCGTCTTATCCGGGTCGACCGCGGCGGCCGCCAGAACCAGACCGGGATCCTCGGCGAATGGGGTCAGGCGCTGACCGCGCATAGCAACCAGATCTGGGTCGCCCATGCGCGCGGTCCCGCGCTGACGGTAGTCGATCAGGACACGCTGGACGCCACATCGGTCAGGGTCGACGGCGCGTCGCTCTGGGCGATCTCGGGCAATTCCCGCAATATCTTCGCTGGCGGGCGCGTCGACGGCAGTACCGATGACGGTCTGGTGATCATGCTCGATCCGGACAGAAGGGGCGAACTGCACCGGGCGTCGGTGTCGCAGCTGGTCACGAAGATCATCAGCAATGACGATCATGTGGTGGCGCTGGGTGACAAGGGCACGATCTGGGTGTTTTCGGCCCGGAACCTGGCTCTGCAGCGGACCATCACCCTGAGCACCGGGAGCTTCGCACCGCGCGCGGCCATCTTCGCCAGGGGCGCACTGCTGATCTCGACCAGCAAATTCAGCGGCGAGGATGGCGCGGTGCTGGTGGTTGCAGATTGGCTTCCCGGCAGCGCCCCGGTCGTCGCCCCCCGGCAGCGGATTTCACCAAGTTTCGATTGCATAGCGGCCAATTCCGCCGCCGAACACACGATCTGCGCCAATAATCGGCTTGCCTCGCTGGATAAGGCGCTGAATGCCGGTTACGCCATCGCGCTCGGCAATATCACCTCACCGGCGGTCGGTGGCAGCGCGGCCGACCTCCGCGCCTTCAAGGACGAGCAGCGCGCCTGGCTGCGCAAGCGCGACGATTGCGGCCGCGACGAGGATTGCCTGTTTGCGGCCTATCAGAGCCGGCTGCGGGTGATCGAGACGATGAACCAGCCGGAATAGAGCGTTTTCGAGCAAAGTGGGTTCCGGTTCGCGTGAAGAAAACGCGTCAAAATAAGAATCTAGAGCTCCGGTTCTGATTCTATCAGAACCGGAATGGCTCCTAGAGCCCGGGCCGACGCGGGCCGCGGCGACCACAGTGCTGGCCAAATTGTCCCGTAGGCGATGGGCCGCGCGCCCCTGCGCAACCGGATGCGATCGATCAGGACCATTGGCGGACGTTTACGATATCAGCCTTCGTTCGGAACCCGATCCGTCCCTCCGTGCTACTCTTCACCCGGCGACGCCTTGCCGCACCCCTCGCGACCGGCCAGCTACCCCGCGCAAACCCGGCAAGCTATCCGCCGACCTGAATTCTTTTCGAAAGGATCCATCTTGCATCTGCTGACACGGGCAACAATTCGATCGATGATCATCGTGTGGGCGATGCTGGTGGCGACCGCGGCGTTTGCGCAGCTTCCGGTACCCAATGGCGCCAATACCAACGCAGCTGCGCCGGCCGCGCCTGCGGCCGATCCGCTCGGCCGCGAAACCCCGGCCGGAATGGTTGCGGGATTCCTGGGCGCGCTCGCCGAACACAATTACGAGCGCGCCGCCGAATATCTCGACCTCAGCAAGGAAAAGGACACCTGGGGGCCGAGTGCCGCACGACAGTTGCAGCGCGTCCTCGATCAGGGCGGATACATCATCTCCCGACTGGGTCTGAGTACCGCGCCTGCGGGCGATCAGGACGACGGCCTGATGCCGAATCAGGAAAAATTTGGCGCGATCCGGACCATTAACGGCAATGTCGACCTGTTGGCCGAGCGGGTCGAACGCGACAACGGAAAGATCTGGCTGGTGTCCGCCAAAACCGTGGCGGAGCTTCCGGAGCTCTCGCGCACGGTGATTTCCAGCCGCATCGACCGGATACTTCCGGACGTCCTGCGCGACAACCAGTTCGCAGGGGCGCCGATCGGTCATTGGCTGGCGATCGTCGTGCTCGCCATGCTGGCCTACGCACTGGTCTGGCTGGTGACCGGCGGAATCTGGCTGGCGGTGTTCCACTTCCACAACCGTTTCACCGACTCGCGGATCCGGCGCGTGCTGCTGGCGTCGGCGCGACCGATCCGGGTGCTGCTGACCACTTGGGCGCTGTGGCTCGCGACGGTTCTGCTCGGCGTTTCGATTATCGCGCGGCAACATCTGGCCAGCGCCACCGAATTGCTAGGCTGGATCGCGATCTCCTGGATCGTTTGGCGCGTCGTCGACGCCTTTGGCGAATTCGCCACCGACCGCATGACGCTGCGCGGCCGATTGTCGATGCTCTCGGCGGTGACCTTCATCAGGCGAAGCGTCAAATTCGCGATTTTCGCCTTCGCGGCGATCGCCGGCCTCGACGCGCTGGGGTTCAACGTCACCGCCGGCCTCGCCGCTCTCGGCATCGGCGGCCTGGCCATCGCTTTGGGCGCGCAGAAGACCATCGAACATCTGGTCGGCAGCCTGACCCTGGTGGCCGATCAGCCGATCCGCGTCGGCGATTTCTGCCGCTTCGGCGAGACCATCGGCACGGTCGAGGATATCGGCATGCGCTCGACCCGAATCCGGACGCTCGAGCGGACGCTGGTGACGGTGCCCAACGGCCAGCTGGCTTCGTTGCAGATCGAGAATTACAGCCGACGCGACAAGTTCTGGTTTCATCCGATTCTCGACCTGCGCTACGAAACCACCCCGGATCAGATGCGCAACGTTCTGGCCGCGATGCGAAAAATGCTGCTCGACCATCCGCGCGTCGACGACGATCCGGCGCGGGTTCGGCTGATTGGACTGGGTTCGATCTCGCTGCAGGTCGAGATCTTCGCCTATGTCCACGCCATCAATTACGACGATTTTCTCGAGGTCAAAGAGGATCTGATCCTGCGCCTGATGGAGCTGATCGAGGACGAAGGAACCGGCTTCGCCTTCCCGTCGCAAACCGTCTATGTCACGCGCGACAAGGGAATCGCGCTGCCGAAACCGGCCGCTTCGGCGGCCGACAACCAGCAAGGCGCCCCATCGCAACCGTCCACGGTGGCACAGAGCAGCTGAAGACCGACGCGGAATTGCCGTCCGGGCTCACACAGCCCGGATGCTGCGACGGGGCGGCCATTGCCGCGGATTTGGGCGCAAGCGTCAAAGATTGGCGTTGCGACGCCTTCGCAAATTCATGTACGATCAGTCCACTTATTTGCAACGCAACCGGATCGGAAGCCGCCCGCATGAGCGTGGACTATGAGCTGTTCGATGCCGGCGACGTCACCCTGCAATCCGGCCGCGTCTTCGCCGAGATGCAGCTGGCCTATAAGACCTATGGCCGCCTCAATGCCGCCAAGGACAACGTCATCCTCTATCCGACATCGTTCGGCGCTCAGCATAGTGACATCGAATGGCTGATCGGCCCCGTGCTCGACCCCGAGCGCTACTTCATCGTGATTCCGAACCTGTTCGGCAACGGCCTGTCGTCGTCGCCCTCGAACGCGCCGCAGGCCTTTAAGGATGGCGCCTTTCCGGCGATCAGCTATTACGACGCCGTCGACGTACAGCACCGGCTGATCACCGAGCATTTCGGCGTCTCCAGAATCGCGCTGGTCTATGGCTGGTCGATGGGCGGCATGCAGGCCTATCACTGGGCGGCGCGCCATCCCGCCATGGTCGCACGCGCGGCGATCGTCTGCGGCAGCGCCCGCTGCTCGCCGTTCAATCATGTGTTTCTAGAAGGCGTCAGGGCGGCGCTGACCGCCGACCCGGCCTTTGTCGATGGCCGCTTCGTGGCGCAGCCCGCGACCGGACTACGCGCGATGGGCCGCGTCTATGCCGGCTGGGCGATGTCGCACGGCTTCTACCGCGACGAGCTGTGGCGCGGGCAGGGCTTCACCTCGCTCGAGGATTACCTCGCCCGCTCCTGGGACGTTGCGTTTTCCCGGCGCGACGCCAATGACCTGTTGGCCCAGATCGCGATCTGGCAGAGCGGCGATATCAGCCGCTGCGCGCAATTCGGCGGCGATCTGGCCAAGGCACTCGCCGCTATCACCGCGCGGATGCTGCTGATGCCGAGCCGGACCGACAGTTACTTCCAGGTCCGCGACAATGAAGACGAACTACCGCTGCTGACCGGCGCGCGCGCGGCCGAATTGGCGCCGATCCCGTCGGACTACGGACACCGCGCCGGCAACCCGGCTGCGATCGCCGCGGACCGCGACTTCATCAAGACCAAGGTGGCGGCACTTCTGGCGGCCGATTGAGGGAGCATTGCGATGAGCATCGAACTTGACGCCGACCGCAGCATCGATCGCCGGGCCTTGACGCCGGCGCAACTAAAAGAGCTGTCGGCGCGCTCCAATGAGCCCGGGCTGATCCGCGCGCTCGCCCATTACGGCGCGATCGTGCTGGTCGGCACCTTGCTGTGGCAGGTGATGATTCGTTATGGCCTGGTCTGGGCCGTTCCGCTGTTGCTGGCGCAGGGCTTTCTGGTCGCGTTCCTGTTCATGCCGCTGCATGAGGCCGCCCACAAGACCGTGTTCCGGTCGAAATACATGAACCTCGCGCTCGGCCATCTGTCGGCGCTGATGATCATCTATCCCTATGAAGCCTATGCGCTGTTCCACTGGGATCATCATCGTTTCACCCAGGACCCGCAGCGCGACCCCGAACTACTCAACGCCACCATCCCTACATCCGATACGCGGCTTGCCGTCACCTATAGCGGCATCGTGCAGCTGGTGAAGCGCATCGTTGCGCTGGTCCGGCGCGCCACCGGCGACGCCGTGGCGCCCTGGATCCCGGAGAACAAGCGAGCGATGGTGGTGCGCGAAGCGCGCGCCTATCTGGCGGTCTATCTGGTGCTGCTGGTGGCATCACTGGCGCTGTCCAGCACCATGCTGTTGTGGGTCTGGCTGCTGCCGCTGTTCATCGGCCAAGCATTTCTGCGGCCCTATCTGCTGGCGGAACACACCGGCTGCGAGCGGACCCGCAGCGCCTTCGAGAACACCCGCACCACCTATACGGGCGATGTGATGAAGTGGTTCACCTGGAACATGCCGTTTCATGTCGAACACCATGCCTATCCGTCGGTGCCGTTCCACGCTCTGCCGAAGCTCAATGCCATCGTCGACGAGCGCATTACCCATAAGGGGCGCGGCTACCGCGCCGTCACCCGGCAGACCTGGGCCTGGTTTCGTCAGGCGCGGCTGAACGGCGGATAGCGCGCCGCTATCTGGTTGACCCGGCATCGAGCTCGCGGCAAGGCCGCGCGCTGCGGCGAGATTCCGGGTTCGCTCGCAGCTATCGCTGCTCGCGCCCCGGAATGACTGCATCCTTTGCAGGCACCGCCCATGAAGATACGCGAGCTCTATGGCTTCGCCAGCACCGACGTCACAAGCTGCTCGGCATAGGATTTGGTCAGCGCGCGCAGCCCGAAGACATATTGATAGAACAGCGTGCCGTAGATCCGGTCGTACAGATCGGGCGCGGGATCGGCCGACGCGATGCTGCCGTCGCTCTGGCCCGATCGAATGATCCCGACCCCGACCTGCCGGCGGATCGCCAGATAGCGCTCGGCGAAGGCCTTGGCCGAGCCGGCCCCGGCGATGCATTCGGCGATCACCGCCAGCTGCACCCGGCCGAAATCGCCGTTCAATGCGGCCACATAGGCCGCCGCATGGTGCCTGATACAGGCCAGCGCGTCGCCGTCCTCCCGCAATGGCAGCATCGCGGCGGCCTGGCGCAAAAATGCATCGATCAGCAGCGCCTCCCGCGACGGCCACCATTTGTAGATCGTCATCTTGGAGACGCCGGATTCGCGCGCGACCGCGTCGATGCTGGTGGCGGCAAGACCGCTCGACGCCATCATGCGATAGGCGGTCTCAAGGATCGCCTGCTCGGTCTCCGCCGATCTCGGCCGCCCCCTCGCCTTGGTCGCCACCATCTTCACGTTCGTTGCCTCAGGACATCCATGCCTCAGCTTACAGGACCCGGGGGCATGGCGTGAGCGGCAAAACCGCACGCGACCTTCGGTGAAGCAAGACCGCCTTCGCGGTGACGCGGGCATCGCGCGCCGATAGCTCCGGTTCTGATCAATCAGGTCGGAGCTATCGTTTTGACGCGTTGTCTTCAGGCGGTCGCGGCCAAGCCGGCGGCGAAGTCGCGGTAGGCATGCAAGGGACGGCCCAGCATCGCGGTCAGGCGTTCGACGTCGCCCGTGTCCGGCACCATGCCGTCGACGACGAAGCGCTCGGCCATCAGGCGCATCTCATAGGCCATCCATCCCGGCATGAAACTCGCCATGTTCTGCTCGAAGCCGCTGGGGTCGTCGCCCCCATAGACGACCGGGCGGCCCAGCACCTCGGACCAGATCGTGGCCACGCCCGCACCGGTCAGCGTGTCCGGGCCGACCAGATTGATGGTCTCGATCGGCAGCTTGCCGGGGGCCTGCGCCCGGCGGATCAGCTCGATGGCGGCCACCTCGGCAATATCGCGGGCGTCCACCATGGCGATGCCCTTGTTGCCGATCGGCATCGGATAGACGCCGGCGTTGAAGATCACGTCCTTGATCGTAAGGTCGTTGTCGATGAAGTAGGACGGCCGCAGGATGGTGGCGCCGAAATCCATCGCTTGCAGCATCCGCTCGGCGCCGGCTTTCACCGCGAAATGCGGCACGTTGACGAAGCGATCGGCGTGGATCACCGACAGATAGACGACGCGGTCGACGCCGGCCTCTCGGGCGACGTTCAAGGTGATGATCGCCTGGGTGAATTCGTCTCCGGTCACCGCATTGAGCAGGAACAGGGCGCTGACACCCTTCAACGCGGCCCGCAGCGCGGCGAGGTCGAGCAGGTCGCCCTGGGCGACGTCGACCCCGGCCGGAAAAGCGGCTTTTGCCGGATCGCGGCTGAGCACGCGCACGCTGGCGCCGCGATTGACGAGTTGCTGAACGACATGGCGGCCGACACGGCCGGTGGCGCCGATAACGAGGATGGTCATGAATGTCACTCCTGATTTGGGAATGCCGATTGGCATGTCCGCAAATTAGCGATCCATATTCATGCAAATAGTCGTTATATCTGGACGCTCTGTCTCACAGGTGGAACAATGGATCTGCTGGCTCTGGTCGATTTCAATCTGGTGGCGCGTCATGGCGGCTTTGGCAAAGCCGCCCGAGCGACGCTGCGCCCGAAGGCAACCTTGTCGCGCCGCGTCGCAGAATTGGAGGCCAGCCTCAATCTGCGGCTGTTCGAGCGCAGCGCCCGCGCCCTGAAACTCACGCAGGAGGGCCGCGCGCTCCACGAGCGCAGCAGCGCCTTGCTGCTCGAACTGGATGAGACGACGGCGACCGTCGCGTCGGGCGGGACCCGGCCGCGAGGGCGGCTGCGGATCAGCGCCCCGCTGCTGTTTTCACAGACCGCGATGGGCAAAATTGCAGGCCAGTTCGCGTTGAAATTCCCCGAGGTGAACCTCGAGGTCACGGCCGAAGATCGCGGCGTCGATATGATCGAGGAAGGTTATGACCTTGCGATCCGCGTCAATCCCGCGCCTGATGAAAGCCTGGTCGGCCGCGTCTTTCTGCGCGACCGTCTGGTCGTCGTCGCAAGCCCGTCGCTTCTCCGCGGCCCCGTCGACGCCATGGTCCCGGCAGTCGTTCGCGGCGGCGACGCCCAGATCGAAACCTGGCGCGTGGTGACGCCGGCCGGGACATCGGATCTGACCGCCAAACCGATCCTCCGGCTGTCATCCCTTCTGATGATTCGCGACGCGGTGCGGGCGGGCGTCGGCGCCGCGCGGCTTCCGATATCCCTGGTGATGCACGACATCGCTGCCGGACGGCTGGTGCATTGGGCCGACGTCGATGGGCCGCAGATCACCCTGTGGGCGCTCTATCCCTCCCGCCGACTCCTCAGCGCCCGCGTGTCAGCCTTCCTCGCATTTCTGAAGGCGGCTTTTCCCGAAGGGACCCCGGACGAACTTGCCGATTACATCGCCCAGCGATGACCGCCACGGCGCGCGCCTATCCATGCAGGGCGGGCTCTCAACGATGCATGGGATCGACGCGAAATTGGTGCCCCTGGCCGGAATCGAACCAGCACTCCTTGCGGAACTCGATTTTGAGTCGAGCGCGTCTACCAATTCCGCCACAGGGGCATCGCGCCGCCGAACAAGGGGGTGCGAAGCCGGCGGAATATAGCGGGCGGGGGCGGCCGGTCAACCCGCGCGAGGCCTACACCGCGCTGTGATCGGTTTGCGGCTCGACAGCGATGTGGCCGCGGGATAGGACCCAGTTCCAACCGGAGACCGACCGTGACTGTCGACATCCCCCTCAAATCAGGCATCGAGGCCGCTTCGTCACGTCCGGCGCGGATGGCGGCGCTGACCATTGGCCTGGTTGCGGCGGCGGCGCTGGCCGGCGCCTGGTATTTCCAGCTGGTGCTGAAGATCTATCCCTGCCCGCTCTGCCTCGAACAGCGCTATGCCTATTATCTGGCGTTCCCGCTGGGCTTTCTGATCGCGCTGGCCGCCTCCCGGCAAGCCCCGCGCACCTTGCTGATCGCCGGCCTTGCGATCCTGGCGCTCGCCATGCTCGGCAATGCCGGGCTGGGGGCCTATCATTCCGGCGTGGAGTGGAAATTCTGGGCGGGTCCGAGCGATTGCAGCGGACCGCTGCTCGATCTTGGCAAATCCGGCCTGGCAGGCGGCCTGCTCGACCAGCTCGACAGCGTCAAGGTGATCCGCTGCGATGAGGCGCAGTGGCGCTTTCTCGGCCTGTCGCTGGCGGGCTATAACGTGCTGATCTCGCTGGGGCTGGCAGCGATCGCCAGCTGGGGCATCGCCAAGACGGCGCGGTGAGCGCCTCAGAGCCTGACTGAAAAGCGATCAACAAAACGGCCTTCAACGTCGTCATTGCGAGGAGCTCTTGCGACGAAGCAATCCAGTCTTTGCTTGGCGCCCTGGATTGCTTCGCTGTCGGACGGCGCGATGCGCCGTCGGCTCGCAATGACGGAATCAAATCTCGATTTATTGGCCTCTCAGTCAGACTCTCAGGATGAGGACTTCACTTTAATCATCGAGATCGTCGGCGGCGCGGCCGAACAGATGTACGATCCCCGGCGTGGCGATCGAGACGAAGATGAAGCGCGACAGATGATGCGCGCCGACGAATACCGGATCGACGTGCAGGGTCAGCGCCAGCGCCAGCATGGCGTCCATCGCGCCGGGGGCGAAGGCCACCACGACGTCGCTGAATTTGACATGCATGGTCAGAGCGATCGCCGTGACGAACACCGACGAGATCGCAATCGCCACCGCGAATGACCCGAGCGCCGCGCCGAGATGGCTGAGAATGGTGCGCAGCCGGATCGCGCCGAATCGCGAGCCGATCAGGGTGCCGATCCCGGTCAGCGCCGCGATATAGGCCCATTGCGGCAGAGTGCCCTCGACCAGGCCGGCACCGTGCAGCACCGACGAGCCAAGCATCGCCCCGAACATCCAGGCAGCCGGGAATTTCAACCAGCGCAGCAACAGCGCCGCTGCCACCGCGACCGCGGCGAGCTCGGCCAGCGCCAGCGGCGTGGCGATCGGGCCGCGCGACGGCAGCGGGCCGTGCCCCATCATGCCGGAGGCGGCCAGCAGCATCGGCACCGCGCCGGTCAGAATGATCACCCGCATGATTTGCACCACCGCGATGCCGGGCACGTCGGCCTTGCGCTCGGTCGCCAGCATGATGATCTGCGACAGCGCGCCGGGACTGCCGGCCAGCAGCGCCGAGGTGCGGTCCCAGCCATGGACCCACTGCAAGTAATAGCTGCTGCCGAAGGTCGAACAGAACGTCGCTGCGGCCAGCATCGCGATCGTCACCGGATAGGCGCTGAGATTGTGGATCATCGCCGGCGACACCATCGAGCCCAGCGACAGACCGAGCGTCATCAGGATCACATGGGCCAAGGGCTGCGGCAGGCCCATCTTGCGGCCGGACAGCCCGGCGGCGGCGACCGCCACCATCGCGCCGGTGATCAGCCCGCCCGGCAATTGCGCCCAATAGAACAACGCCCCGCCGCCGATGCCGATCAGCACGGTCTCGAGCACGTTCAGGGTTTTGGCTTGGACGCTGGGAGGCGGGGTTTGTTCGGACACGCGCCGTTATGGCAAATCCGGCCAGCTGCGACAAATGCGCAAGACGCGCGGGGCCATGCGTTCAACCGCGCCAGTGCCGTGGGGCCGGCACTGGCGCGGTCGGCTCGTTCAGATCGGCTTTGCGGTCTTGATGCAGGCCTTGCGGAATTTCTTGCGTTCCTTGCCGTGCAGCCCCTTGGCGTCGGCCTGCTTCGAACAATCGAGCGACGCCGCGGTGCGCGGGGCCGCGGTCTTCTTGGCCGTCGGCGCCATCGTCGAGGGCGCGGTTTTCGGCGCCGGCGCTGCGGTCTGGGCGAATGCCGCGCCGGTCAGCAGCAGCGAGGTGACGGCGGTGGCAACTGCGCAACGGGATAGCATGTTCATCGGACACGACCTGTCGTTGGAGGGGCCACCATCCTCCGGGGCGGATGCTGAACCGCCCGTGAATACCGCCGATTTTTTGACCCAAGCCGCCGCCGATCGCATTGCCTCGGTTTGGCTGCACGCTAGGATGGAGTTGTCCACGGGGTTTTCAGGGGAGAGCCGCAATGACGACCACCAAACATCTGACGATCATGGCTGCGACGACGATCGCCGCGGGTTTTATCGCGCTCGCAACGGCGCTGCCGGCCAACGCGCTGACGGCGCAGGAATGCAGCGCGAAATATCAGGCCGCCAAATCCGCCGGCACGCTGAACGGTCAGGCCTGGAATGATTTCCGCAAGGAGCAATGCGGCGCCGAGGCGACGGCGGCCGCAGCACCCGAGGCCACGGACACGAAGGCCGCGGAAGCCAAGCCGAAGCGGAGCAAATCCGCCGCCAAGCAGGCACCACCGCCATCGGCCGGTCCGGCCACCTTTCCGTCCGCCATCGACCCGAAATTCGCCAAGGAGACGCCGTCCCGCGCCCGCCTTCATACCTGCGCCGCGCAATGGAAGCTCAACAAGGAAGCCAACACCACCGGCGGATTGCGCTGGATTCAGAAAGGCGGCGGTTATTGGAGCGAATGCAACAAAAAGCTGAAGGGCTGAACTGCGCCACCGGTCATTGACAAGCCGGGCGGAAACGCTGAATCGGACCTCTCGATAAGCCGAGGTGTCCGATGATCGCGAGTCTGGGGTTGATCCTGCTGTGCCAATTGGCCGGCGAGGCGATCGCGCGCGGCTTCGCGTTGCCGCTACCCTCGGCGGTGATTGGCCTGCTGCTGCTGCTACTACTGTTGCTGGCGCGGGATTGGTCCGAACTGCTGGCGCGCGGACCGTTGCGCGACGGTGGCCTCGAGACCACCGCCAGGGGTTTGCTGGCACATATGTCGCTGCTGTTCGTACCGGCCGGCGTCGGGGTGATCCAGCAATACGATCTGCTCGCCGCCCACGGGGTGGCGATCGTCGCGGTGTTGATCGGCTCGGTGCTGGTGACCTTGATGGTGACGGTGGCGACATTCATGCTGGCGGTGCGGCTGATGGCGCGGTGGAGAACGCCGCGATGAGCAACAATCCGTTCTCGCTATGGGTGTATCTGTCGCAGACGCCGCTGCTGTGGCTGACCATGACGCTGCTGGTCTACGCCTTCACTGACGCGATTTCGCTCGCGACCGGGCGCAATCCGCTCGCCAATCCGGTGCTGCATGCGATGTGGATCATCGGCGCCTTCCTGGAGCTGACCGGCACATCCTACACCACCTACTTCTCTGGCGCGCAATTCGTGCATTTTCTGCTCGGGCCGGCGACCGTGGCGCTGGCGGTGCCGCTCTATGAACACCGCAAACAGGTGATCGCGGCGATCCTGCCGATGACGCTCGCGCTCGTGGTCGGCTGCATCACCGCGATCGTCTCGGTGGTCTGGCTCGCCCAGCTGGCCGGTCTGCCGCGCGGCGTGGTGCTGTCGCTGGCGCCGAAATCGGTCACCGCCGGCGTCGCGATGGGAATCAGCCAGTCACTCAATGGCGACCCGTCGCTGACGGCGGTGGCTGTGGTTCTGACCGGTATCCTCGGCGCCGTGATGGTGACGCCGCTGATGAACGCCATGGGAATCAGGGATTTTCGCGCCCGCGGCTTCGCCGCCGGGCTGGCGTCGCACGGCATCGGCACCGCGCGGGCGTTTCAGGTCGACGCCGTCGCCGGCGCCTTCGCCGGCATCGCGATGAGTCTGAATGCGCTGGTGACCTCGCTGCTGGTTCCGCTGGCGGTGACGCTGCTGGTGCGCTGACCCGCAAGCTTGGTGCGCTGACCCGCAAGTTCCGTCGCGGCGAGCATCTTTGCGCCTATCCAACACCGGCGGCAGACTATATGTGAGCGCCAACTGGTTTCACTCTGAACAGCCGTGGCGTTCGGGTTCCGTGGAGATTGCAATGACCGACCGAACCGATCCGGCTGCCCTGGCGCCCGCGCCAAGCAATCTGCGCAGCCGTCGCCAGGCTTTGGGGCTGCTCGGCGCCAGCGCGGTACTGCTCGGGCTGGAGATCGCGCCGGTGCGGGCGCGCGGACAGACCGGAGCCGATGACGGCAACGTCCTCACCGAGGCCAAGGTGCTGCGCGACTCCGAGATTCCGGTCGCCGGCAACCCCAAGGGCGACATCACCATCGTCGAATTCTACGACTACAACTGCCCCTATTGCCGCAAGCTCGCCCCCGAACTGAAACAGGTCGTGGCCGAGGACGGCAAGATCAGGCTGGTGCTGAAGGATTGGCCGATCCTGGGGCCGGTCTCGGTCTATGCGGCGCAGCTCGCATTGGCGACCAAATATCAGGACAAATTCTTCGCCGCGCATGACGCGCTGATCGGACTCAATGAAAAGCTGACCGAAACCGGCGTCCGCGAGCGTCTCGCCAAGGCCGGCATCGACGTCGACCGCGCCACGCGCGATCTCGACACGCACAAGGCCCAGATCGAAGCGATCCTGAAGCGCGCCGACGATCAGGCCACCGCATTCGGTTTTCAGGGAACGCCGAGCTTCATCATCGGCAAGTTCCGGGTGCCGGGACCGTTGACCAAGGAGCAATTCAAGCTGGCGATCAGCGACGCCCGCAAGGCGGCGGCGAAGAAATAGCGCGACGGCGCGCTTATTTTTCCGACAGCTTGGTCCAGTCGCGTTGCACGCGGGCCTTCAGGCCATCCCACTGGGTGGAGGCGACGTCCCAATTGACGATGGTGCGGTCGGCAAGCGCGACCTCGCCATTGGCGACCGTCGAGGTCGACAGCGAATCGCGGATATAGACGCCCAATGTGAGCAGCAACGCGCCCAAGATCATTCCAACAAACAAACGCATTGCAGTTCTCCAATTGACCGCGACCAACGCGGACCGTCGCGCTTTGGTTCCATCCGGCAAATCGCTGAGGCGGCCTGTCGCCTTGAGCCGGCGTGGCGATGCGCTAGACTTCAACCATTGAGGCGCAAGGATCACCACAGGATCAAAGGATCACCACAGGATCACAGGCCGAGATCATGACCGATTTTCCGCTTCCCGCTCTGACCCGAACCGCGCCAGCCTGGCGGCTGGCTGTGCCGGCGCGCAGCGCCACGCTTGTGGCGGTCGCGATCGCGGCCGCTGCCGCATATCTATCGGGCAACCCGGCCGCGACCGCGCAGGCCGTGCAGCAGTCAGGCGATGAATTGACGCTGCTGCTGCGCTTCATGGCGGTGGTGAAGGCGGTGCTGGCGCTGGGCGCGCTGGCGGCGGTGATCTGGCGGCTCGGTCATCCGGCCTCCGCGGTGATCGCATTGAGCTATGCGGGATCGACCGTGCTGATGGGCGCCGCGCCGGTGCTGATCTGGCAGATGGCGCATGTCGCCGGCGGCGCCGCCTTGTTTCATCTGGGCCTGTTGCTGCTCGTGGTTGCGCTGTTCGCCGACCGCGGCCAGGTGCAAGAATTGGCCAAAGCGACCATCAGGCACTGAGCCAATCCAGCAGCGTCGCGTTGACCTCGCGCGGATAGCAATGGCTGAGATCTTCGATCTCGCGCAAGATCACGTCGGCGCCGGCTGCCGATAGCGCCTGCCGCGCCTGCCGGGCGACCTCGACCGGAAACATCCAGTCGAGCCGGCCGTGGACGATCTGGATCGGCAGGCCGCGCAGCCGTTCGGCATCCACCATCTGCGCCAGCATCGGATGAAAGGTGGCGGCGACCGGCGCCAGATGGGTGAAGGGCGACGTCGTTTCCAGGCCGCTGACATAGCAGAAGGTGCCGCCATCGCTCATGCCGGTGAGCAGCATCCGCGCCGGATCGATGCGCCAGCGCGCACGCAGCTGATCGAGGATCCGCAACAGATTCGGCGTATCGGCGTCCTCGCCCATCAACGCCCAGCTGCCCCCGATGGCGGTCGGCGCCACCACGATCGCGCCGCGGCTGCGGGCATCGCGCAGCCAGCTCCACAAGAAGCCGCGGCCATTGCCGCTGCCGCCATGCAGCGCCATCACCAGCGGCCATGTTCGATCCGGCGTGTAGTATTCCGGCACATAGAGTGAAAACCCGCCGCGGCTGCCCGGCTCATTGGCGTGGTGCGAGATCCCGGTGTCCGGGCTTGCCGGCTGCGCCAGCCGCGCCGACAGATCTGCATCGTCCCGCAGCGATGGATCTGTGAAGAAGACCGAGACCGGCGGCAATTGAGCCGCCAGCGGATAAAGCGCCTCCGCGGCCTTCGGTAGCTGGCGCAGGGCGCGGCCAACCGCGATCAGATCGCCGTCGCCGGCTTCGACCGCGCGCAACCCGGCAAAGCCGGCGAGCGCCGCCGCACTGGCGGATTGCAGCGGTCCGCGCAGATGCGCAAAGGAGTCCGGCCAGTTTGCCAGCCTCGGCACCACTTCCCCCAACAGCCGATCGGGCGCGCCGATCCGCTGCATCACGGCGCCGAATTGCGGCGGATGAAGATAGCGGGCAACGAAGCCGAGCGCTTCCAGCGACTGCAACAATGGCGGCAGCAACGCCACGATGTCGTCGACCACGGCGTCGCTCATCGGACTACGTCCCCCTCGCCGGTCGCTCAGCCGCACCATTGCGCATAATCGCGACGGACCGCTGCTGCCGCGGTTTTCGCCGCCGCGTTCAGCCAGCCCCGCTTGCGCCGTTTCAAATCGGCGAGCAGAACCTTGGCGCCCGGCGAGCCTGCGGCATGGATCGATCCGAGGTCGTAGCCCATCTCCCACAGCAGATTGGTGCGGACGATCGTACCGACTTTGCGGCCGAGCTCGATCTTGCGCGAATCCGGGGCGAGGCGGCGAATCACGAAATGGTGGCGCGCCTCGAGCAACGGGTCGGAGGCTCGGTATCTTCCCGTCGCCAGTTCGAGAAAATGCGAACTCGCACTGTCCTCGCCATGGGCCCAGACCCAGGCCGACGACACCAGCGCCTTGGCCTCGCGCAGCACCCGCCCGCCGCGCCAATCGGCGACCGCCACATAGCGCGGCCGCCCGAGACTGCCGGTGCCGGCAACGCGACGGAAGTAGCACACATTGGTTGCGTGTTTGGGCAGGCTCTCGACCAGATGGCGCTTGAGTTTGCGCGGCGGATCGGCGGTCGGGTATTTGGCGACCTTGGCCCAGAACTTGTCCGAGGTCTTGTCGGCCGCCACGGCGTAGCGCAACATCCAGGTGTCGCTTTCGTCGAGCAGCGCCGGACGCGGCTGCGCCAGACCGGCGCGATAGCCCTTCAGCAGCGCCGCCCCGGCCGCGTCCTTCTTGAGCTTGCCGCGCGGAGCCAGCCGGACGCTGGTTGCAAGCCGCAGCAGATCCAGCGGATAGGGCATCATTGCGGCTTCGTCGAAATCATTGACGCCCCAGACCAGCCGGCCCTCGGCGTCGCGCCAGGTGCCGAAATTCTCCAGATGCATATCGCCGACCGACAGCACCGCGGGCGCGTCCATCAACTCCGGGCACAGCGTCGGAATGGTCTTGGCCCAGCGGAAATAAGTCGCCCGCAGGAAGATGAAGGCATTCTCCTTCATCTTCGCGTGCTTGTGCCGAACGTCCTTGCCGACCACCTCGCACTGCATCCGCAGCCAAGCTTCGTAAGCGGCGTTGTCCTTGCGGAACGATCCGTCCTGATGACGCGACATTGGCGCCTCCGCGCGGCTTCGGCGATCGCATTTCGCCACGATCGATTGACTCTGGAGCAGGGTTCGGCCGCAATGCAATCAGAAAAGCGCGGTCGGTCGATCCGCCTTCAAATGCTCCGCGATTTGGCTGCCCGGCGATGGCGACTCCCACCCCCGATTTGATCGAGCTGCAGGTCGACGACATCGCCCAGCTGTTTCACACCCTCGATCCGTTCCCGTTTCGCGAACGCGATCTCGACAGAGTGGCAGAGGACTACATCGTCGATTGGGCGCGTGAACTGGGCACCGACCGGCCGATCCGGATCGCGGTGCATTTCCCCGACACCGACGCGCAGCAGGCCGCGGCGCGGGATTTCAGCGTCGCGCTGGGCCGTTACTTCGCCGAACGCGCCGCCACCACCCAGCGCGAACTCCGCGAGCTGTTTCGGGTCGGCCGGCGCTCGCTCGCGATCGGCGTCTCGATCCTGGTCGTCTGTCTGGCGCTGGCCCACCTGGCCGGCGGCCATCTGATCGACTCGCCGTTTCGGCGACTGGTCGAGGAGAGCTTCCTGATCCTGGGCTGGGTGGCGAACTGGCGCCCGCTGGAGATCTTTCTGTACGGCTGGCTGCCGATCGCGCGGCGCCGCGATCTGTATCGCCGGCTGTCGGCCGCCAATGTCGAGCTCAAGCCCTATCCGCACGCCGCCGGCTAACGGCTCACATCGTGATCGGGGCCAGCAGAGCCCCCGCCCAGGCGGCCAACGCCACCAGGATCAATCCCGGCACCACGCGAAGCGCGAAGGCCCACCCGCCGGCGCCGCCGGCCAGCACGATCTTGCTGATCGTGTTGGTGGAAAAGCCCGCCAGAATCGGCAGCAGCGCGTCATGGACGGCGATCTTGCCATTGCCGACCAGCGACGCCACCGAGATCGCCGACGAATGGGCATCGACAAAGCCGGCAACAGCGGCGGCCACCATCATGCCGTTGTCGCCGAACAAATCCTGCAGCGCGGCTGCGGCGACCATGATGACGGACAGCGTCAGCCCGAAGGTCAGCGCCATCGGCAGGCTGAAGGCGCGGCCGCGTTCCGGCTCGCGCTCGGCCTGCCGCCGCAACGCGATCACGGTGAACACCACCCCATAGACCACCGAGGTCAGCCCGGCGCAGAGCAGCGGCACCGCGAGCAGGCGCAGCGTGGCCGGACTGGTGGCCGCCAGCACGATCGCCAGCTGAACGATCGTCGCCACCGTCGACAGCACCGCGCCGCCGACGGCGGCGGCGAGGCTCTCAGGGGCCTTCGCGGCGCGCGCGCCCATCGCCCCGATGGTGGCGGTGCTGGAGATGAATCCGGATGCCAGACCCGCGAGCGGTAATCCGAATCGCGCGCCGAGCAGCCGAACCGCGAGATGGCCGGCCGCGCCGATCGCCATGATCAGCAGCACGATGATCCAGATCGTATGCGGATTGAGCGCCCCATAGGGCCCCATCGGGCGATCGGGCACCAGCGGCAGCACCACCAGCGACGCGCTGGCGAAGATCAGCCCATCCTCGACTTCCTGTTCGGTCAGCACCTGGCGCACGAAGCGGTGCAGCCGATCGCGCGCGGCAAGCAGCAGAGCCACGGTGACGGCGAGACCGCCGGCGAGCGCGGCGCGCTCGATGGCGAGACCGCCCAGCAGCACCGTGGCGATCAGCGCCATTTCGGTGGTGAGGCCGGGGTCGGTTTCGCGCCCGCGCCAATAGGCGACCGCGGTCAGCGCGATCGCGCCGGCGGTGACGACCGCCAGCAGCGTATCGCCGCCGGCCAGCACGCTGATGGCGCCCGACAATGACGCGATCGCGAAGGTCCGGATCCCGGCGGGCGCCCGCGACGGCCCGTCGCCCTTGCGGCGCTCCCGCTCGACGCCGATCAACAGCCCGATCCCGAGCGCGATGACGAGATTCAGGATCACCGGCTCGATCGTCAACGCCATTACCCTTCCCGCACCTGCCCCGACATCTGCTCCGGAGCACGCTATAGCAGAGCAGGTGCAAACCGCGGTTGCGCCGGATCATGGTTTGGTTCACGCCGGCATCCACGATATTCTGAAGCAGTCGCGGCGATGCCGCAGACCAGGAACCAACGGTCCACATGCGCATCCACGAAGACAAATTCTTCCTGTTCCTGGTCGTTGCGGCGTCGCTGGCGTTCGGATTGATCCTTCGATCGTTCTACAGCGCATTGCTGTGGGGCGTGGTCATCGCGATCCTGTTTGCCCCGCTGTACCGGGGCCTGCTGAAGAGGACCGGCAACCGCAGCAACCTCGCCGCCATCGCCACTGTGACGATCATCGTGCTGATCGTGATCCTGCCGATCTCGATGGTTGGCGCCGCCTTGGCGCAGGAGGCCGGCGGCATGTACAAGAAAATCCAGTCCGGCGAGCTCGACCTGGCGCAACTGTTCCAGCAGATCCAGGCTGCCTTGCCGATCTGGATCAGCGATCTGTCGAGCCAGTTCGGCATCGCCAATCTCGGTGGCCTGCAGGAGCGGCTGTCGGCGGGGCTGCTGAAAGGCAGCCAGTTCCTCGCCGGACAGGCGATCAATATCGGGCAGAGCACCTTCGACTTCGTCGTCAATCTGTTCGTCATGGTCTATCTGCTGTTCTTCCTGCTGCGCGACGGCGACGCTCTGGCGCGCCGGATCAGGAACGCGCTGCCGCTGAGCCGGCAACGGCAGGACGAGCTGCTGGAAAAATTCACCGTGGTGATCCGCGCCACCGTCAAGGGCAACATGCTGATCGCGCTGCTGCAGGGCGCGCTGGGCGGCTTGATCTTCTGGGTTCTGGATATCAACGGCGCCCTGCTATGGGCGGTGGTGATGGCGTTTTTGTCGCTGCTGCCGGCGATCGGCGCCGGGCTGGTGTGGATTCCGGTCGCGCTCTATCTGCTGGCGACCGGTGCGGTGTGGAAGGGCGTGATCCTGATCGCCTTTGGCGCCCTGGTGATCGGCTTGGTCGACAATCTGTTGCGGCCGGTGCTGGTCGGCAAGGACACCAGGATGCCCGACTATGTCGTGCTGATTTCGACGCTGGGCGGGATCGAGGTGTTCGGCCTCAACGGCTTCGTCATCGGCCCGGTGATCGCCGCGATGTTCATCGCGGTGTGGGATATTTATGCGACGTCGCGCCGGGACGAGGAAGGCATTCGCGATGCCGCGTGAGCCTGTGAGACCGCCATGGTTCGAACCATCGCATTTTTGATCGCGTCGCTGATGACCGCCGAGATACGGTCCGAGACCGTCGACGTCGAAGCCAGCGGGCCCGTCGACCTGGCGCCGTTCGGGTGCCGGGACATCACCCGCAGCAGCGTCATCCAGCGCAGCTGCTACGACCCGGCGCAGGCGCGGCTGATCGTCAGCGTTCGGGGCGTCTACCACGATTATTGCGGCGTTCCGGCCAGCACATTCGCCGCCCTAATGGCGGCGCCGTCGATGGGGCAGTATTTCAGGCACAATATCGAGTCGGTCGCGCGCGACGGGCATTTCGACTGCCTGTCGCCTCCCGCACCGAACTATTAGAGCATGACCCCGAAAAGTGGATCCCGGTTTTCGGAAAAGATCATGCTCAAACAACAAGCTAGAGCGGGATGACGATTCGAAGATAAGTCATCCTGCGCTAGCGCTGACCGCGCGGAGCCCAACATCATCCATCGCGCTGCCGCTACGGATCGAGCTCGGTGTCCCAATAGAGATAGTCCAGCCAGCTGTCGTGCAGATAGTTCGGCGGGAACAGCCTTCCGTTGCGGTGCAGATGATGCACCGTCGGGGCGAACGGCGCCTGGCGCGGAAACATCCGGGCCTGCTGCGTCGTCATGCTGCCCTTGCGCAGATTGCAGGGAGAACAGGCCGCCACCACATTGTCCCAGGTAGTCTGGCCGCCCTTGCAGCGCGGGATGATGTGATCGAAGGTCAGATCTTCCGGTGCACCGCAATACTGGCAGACAAAGCGGTCGCGCAGGAAGACGTTGAAGCGGGTGAAGGCCGGATGTGTCGACGGCTTGACGAAGGATTTCAGCGACACCACGCTGGGTAGCTGGATTTCGAAAGACGGGCTGTGCACGGCGTGATCGTAGTGCGCAACGATATTGACGCGGTCAAGAAACACCGCCTTGATCGCGTCCTGCCACGACCAAAGTGAAAGCGGATAGTAGCTGAGCGGCCGGAAGTCCGCGTTCAACACCAATACCGGCCAACCACCCTGCGAGACATGTGCGTTCAAGTAACGCTCCTGGCCCCCGTCTAGCCCGATTCAAACGCTGCGAAGCAGCATGCCTTGGCATACTACAGTCAGCGTGACGGCGTTGTGAAGGGCGCAGACGAAATGTCGGGCGATCCCCGCCGGTATTTCCGTCTAAATCCGGGCAATGCGACGAAACGGGCATTCTCGCCAGGCCGCCGATCGGAGACGATTGTTCCATATTTTCGGGGCGCGTTGACGCCATCGGCGATCGGGATATCTGATCCGGGGCAACAAGCGCATTTCCGACCCCGCGTAACCCGGAGGCATCCATGTCCCAAGCCGCGTCACAAGCCGCAACCGCATCGATCCAGCCCGCCGCAGCCGATGCACCGGCGCATCCCCCCGGCCGCGGCCGGGTCTATGCCAGCGTCGCCGAGGCATTCGGCGATACGCCTTTGGTGCGGCTGAACCGGCTGCCGCAGCAGCACGGCGTCAAGGCGACGATCCTGGCCAAGCTGGAGTATTTCAATCCCGCCAGCAGCGTGAAGGACCGCATCGGCGCCGCGATGATCACCGCGATGGAACAGGCCGGGATCATCAATCCGGACACGCTGCTGATCGAGCCGACCTCGGGCAATACCGGGATCGCGCTGGCCTATGTGGCCGCCGCCAAGGGCTACCGGCTGAAGCTGGTGATGCCGGAATCGATGTCGATTGAACGGCGCAAGATGCTGGCGTTTCTCGGCGCCGAGATCGTGCTGACGGAAGCCGCCAAGGGCATGAAGGGCGCCATCGCCGCGGCCGAGGAGCTGGTCGCCACGACGCCGAATGCAGTGATGCCGCAGCAGTTCAAGAATCTCGCCAATCCCGAAGTGCACCGCCGCACCACCGCCGAGGAGATCTGGAACGACACCCAGGGCAATATCGACTTCTTCGTTGCCGGCGTCGGCACCGGCGGCACCATTACGGGGGTCGGCCAGGTGCTGAAGCCGCGCAAGCCCTCGCTGCGCGTCGTCGCGGTCGAACCCGAGGAAAGCCCGGTGCTGTCGGGCGGCCAGCCCGGTCCGCACAAGATCCAGGGCATCGGCGCCGGCTTCGTGCCGGACATTCTCGACCGCTCGGTGATCGACGAGATCGTCAAGATCAGCGGCGCCACCGCGATCGCCACCTCGCGGGCGATGGCGCGCGCCGAGGGCATCGCCGGCGGCATTTCGTCGGGCGCCGCGATCGCCGCGGCGATCGAGATCGGCCAGCGGCCGGAAAACGCCGGGAAAACCATCGTGGCGATCGTGCCGTCCTTCTCGGAGCGCTATCTGTCGACCGCGCTGTTCGAGGGGGTCTGAGGCGTCCTCATGGTGAGGAGGCGCGCAAAGAGCGCTCCTCAGGATGAGGAAACCTCGCCCGCTGTCAGTCTCGCGACGCTCAACATAACAACGCGGCGTCATTCCGGGGCGCGCGCAGCGTCAGCTGCGAGCGAACCCGGAATCTCGCGGCCACTCCAGAACATCTCGGGATTCCGGGTTCGTTCGGCCTGACGGCCTCCCGCCCCGGAATGACGTGCTGTTGAGGGGGGAGGCGTCCTCATGGTGAGGAGGCGCGCAGCGCCGTCTCGAACCATGAGGAGAGGCCTCCCTCATCTTTCGAGACGCGCGCAAAGAGCGCTCCTCAGGATGAGGAAACCTCGCCCGCTGTCAGTCTCGCGACGCTCAACATAACAACGCGGCGTCATTCCGGGGCGCGCGCAGCGTCAGCTGCGAGCGAACCCGGAATCTCGCGGCCACTCCAGAACATCTCGGGATTCCGGGTTCGCTCGGCCTGACGGCCTCGCGCCCCGGAATGACGTGCGTGGGGCAGAAGCGGCTATGGCAATGGCAGAAGAAATCCACCCTGCGAAGCTACCGCGCCGCCAGCAGATCGCGATACAATTTGGCGTAATGCTGCGCCGGGTTGGTCCATGACACGTCGGTGGTCATGCCGTTGATCTGCAGATTGCGCCACGCCGCGTGATCGGCAAACAGCGCGCGGGTCTTGAGCAGCGCGGCGGCGAGCGCATCGGCGGTGACCGGGGAGAATTGCACTCCCGTCGCGACCCCCGTGGACAGCGCCATCTCATTGGCGTCGACCACGGTATCGGCCAGCCCGCCGACCCGCGCCACCACCGGCACCGCGCCATAGCGCATTGCGCAGAGCTGGGTCAGGCCGCAGGGCTCGAATCGCGACGGCACCAGCAGCGCGTCGGCGCCGGCCTGGACCAGATGCGCCAGGCTCTCGTCATAGCCGATCACCACGCCGACCTGGCCCGGATGGGCCAGCGCCGCGGCGCGGAAGCCGGCTTCCAGCGTGGGATCGCCGGAGCCCAGCAGCGCCAGCTGGGTGCCGTCGGCCAGCAGCGTCGGCAGCACCTCGATCAGCATGTCGAGGCCCTTTTGCCAGGACAACCGGCTGATCACGCCGATCAATTGCGTGCCGGGCTGCGGACGCAGGCCGAACCGGCCCTGCAGCGATTGCTTGTTGCGCGAGCGCGCGGCGATGGTGTGGAGGTCGAAATTGGCCGGGATCCTGATATCGGTCGCCGGGTCCCAGACCTGATCGTCGATGCCGTTGAGAATGCCGCTGAGATCCTTGGCGCGCAGCCGCAGCAGGCCGTCGAGACCCATCCCGGCTTCCGGTCCCTGGATTTCCTGGGCATAGGTCGGCGAAACCGTGGTGATCCGGTCGGCGAGCTGCAAGCCGGCCTTGAGATAGCCGATCGCGCCGTAATATTCGACGCCGTCGAGGCTGAAGGCCCGGTCGGGAAGCCCGAGCTGACCCAGCAGCTCGCGCGGAAACTGGCCCTGATAGGCCAGATTATGGATGGTGAAGACGCTGGCTGGCGCCGGTTTGCCGCTATAGCGCAGATAGGCCGGCGTCAGCCCGGCCTGCCAATCATGGGCATGGACGATCTGCGGCAGAAAGCCGGCGACCAGCCCCTGCCCGACCAGCGCCGCCATCTTGGCCAGCGCGCCGAAGCGAAACGCATTGTCGGGCCAATCCTCGCCATCCGGCCCGACATAGGGATTGCCGGGGCGGGCATAGAGATGCGGGGCATCGAGCACCAGCAATTCGAGCTCGTCCTGCCGCGCCGCCAATAGCCGCGCCGGGCCGCCGAACAGATCGGCGAAGACGTAAACCGGGTGCGGGTCCTCGATGCCCTCGAGCACCGCCGGATAGCCCGGCACCAGCGTCCGCATCGTGATGCCCTGCGGCTGCAGCGCCGCCGGCAGCGCGCCAACCACATCGGCGAGGCCGCCGGTCTTGATCAAAGGATAGATTTCCGAGGCGACCGACAGCGCCGTGACGGTTTTCATAGAGCGAGCCTGTCGATCATCGGCTGGGTGATCAAACAGGTGCCGAATTCGGTGCGGCGGAATCGGGCCGCGTCGAGTTCGGGGTCCTCGCCGACCACGAGACCGTCGGGAATCCGCACATTGGCGTCGACCACGACGTTTCTCAGCCGGCTGGAGCGCCCGATGTCGGCATAGGGCAGGATCACCGCGCCTTCGACGGTCGAATAGGAGTGCACCCGGACGCCGGTGAACAGCAGCGTGTGACGCAGGCTCGCCCCCGAGATGATGCAGCCGCCGGAGACCAGCGACGAGGTCGCGGCGCCACGCCGGCCGTCCTTGTCGTGGACGAATTTCGCCGGCGGGACGATCTCCCCGTAAGTCCAGATCGGCCAGTCCTTGTCATAGAGATCGAGCTGCGGGACGATGTCGGTGAGATCGATATTGGCCGCCCAATAGGCGTCGACCGTGCCGGCGTCGCGCCAATAGCTGGTGGCCTCGGCGTGGGAGCGAACGCAGGACTTGTTGAAATTGTGCGCCACGGCTTTTCCGTGCTTGACCAGATAGGGAATGATGTCCTTACCAAAATCATGCGACGAATTGGCGTCGGCCGCATCGCGTTTCAATTCCTCGAGCAGGAATTTGGTATCGAACACATAGATGCCCATGCTGGCGAGCGACAGGCCGGGCTTGCCGGGGATCGACGGCGGATCGGCGGGCTTTTCCAGGAAGGTGTGAATCACGCCGTCCGGATTGATATGCATCACGCCGAACGCCGAGGCTTCCGCGCATGACACTTCGAGGCAGCCGACGGTGACGTCGGCGCCCTGGTCGACATGCTGCTGCAGCATCTTCTCGTAGTCCATCTTGTAGACATGGTCGCCGGCCAGCAGCACGATGAATTTTGGATCGTAGCTCTCGATGATGTCGATGTTCTGATACACCGCGTCAGCGGTTCCTCGGTACCACATCTCCTCGGAGACGCGCTGACTCGCCGGCAGAATGTCGAAGCTTTCGTTGCGTTCCGGACGAAAGAAATTCCAGCCGCGCTGCAAATGCCGGATCAGGCTGTGGGCCTTGTATTGGGTCGCCACCGCGATGCGGCGGATGCCGGAATTCAGCGCATTCGACAGCGCGAAATCGATGATGCGGGATTTTCCGCCGAAATAGACTGCCGGCTTGGCGCGCCGGTCGGTCAATTCCATCAGCCGGCTGCCGCGACCTCCTGCCAGAACATAAGCCATTGCGTGGCGGGCGAGGGGAGCGGTGGCACCGTTACTCATGAAGCCTCTCATCGTGCGGTTGATGGCGCGATACCAATGGCAAAGCGTGATGGGTTCGGATCATCCCCGCGGGGATGCGGGGTCGTGCTGCATCGCCATATTGTGGCCGAGGCAGCCGCACCATGCAATGCTTTGGGGGCGTATCGTCAATGCGTCAAACGGCCCATGAGGCGTCATGCCTTGATGCGATTGCGAGCCGATCAGCA
Organism: Rhodopseudomonas sp. BAL398; assembly: GCF_033001325.1. Lineage (NCBI taxonomy): Bacteria > Pseudomonadati > Pseudomonadota > Alphaproteobacteria > Hyphomicrobiales > Nitrobacteraceae > Rhodopseudomonas > Rhodopseudomonas sp. BAL398. The sequence continues at coordinate 4,388,971 of NZ_CP133111.1, read as the reverse complement.
GTGATCGGCCCGCTATCGCACATAGCCCATGCGCGATTCCGTCTCAGGCGCGAATTTTCACCGGCACCGATTTGTTGGCGGGCGTTTTCGATTCGATGTCGTGGTGATCGAGCGCGATCAACGGATTCATCTCCGGATAGTAGGAGCCGACGCAGCCGTCCGGCAGCCGGAACGGCGTCACCTTGAGCGGGCCGACCTCGCGATGCACCCCGTCATCGGCATCGCCGACCAGCCACACCATCTGGCCGTCGACGAGGCCCGCCCGCGCGATGTCGTCCGGATTGATCAACAGCACGTCGCGCCGGCCCTCGATTCCGCGCAGCCGGTCGCTCATGCCGTAGATCGTGGTGTTGAACTGATCATTGCTGCGCATCGTCAGCAGCCGATAGCGCCCAGGCGCGTCGTCGAAGCCGATCGAGCTCAGCATCGTCGGGGTGGTGAACTCGGCCTTGCCGCTTTCGGTATTCCAGATCCGCTCGCGCGCGGCGTTACCCTTGTAGAAGCCGCCGGGCGTGAACATCCGGGCGTTGAAATCGTGGAACATGTCCGGATAGGTGTGCTCGATCGCGTCGCGAACCAGCCCGTAATCGCCGACCCAGTCATCCCAAATCACCTTGGGATTGGGCGGCAGCGTCGCCTTGGCGATGCCGGCCACGATCGCCAGCTCCGATTTCAGATTGTCGCTCGCCGGGGTCCGCAGCCCGACCGAGCCCTGGATGCAGCTGAACGTATCCTCCATCGTCACCGCCTGCGGACCGGTGGCCTGGATGTCCTGCTCGGTGCGGCCGAGGCAGGGCAACAGATAGGCCGCCTTGCCGTTGACCAGATGGCTGCGATTGAGCTTGGTGGCGATCTGCACGGTGAGCTCCATCCGGGTCCAGGCCTGCTCCATCGCGGCCCGCTCGGGAATGGCGCGGACGAAATTACCGCCGAGGCCGATGAAGGCCTTGACCTTGCCGTCGATCATGCCGTGGCAGGCCTCGACGGTGTTCATGCCCTTTTCGCGCGGCGGCTCGAAGCCGAATTGCTCGGCGAGCCGGTCGAGCGGCACCAGCTTCGGCTTGTCGGCGATGCCGACGGTGCGCTGGCCCTGGACGTTGGAATGGCCGCGCACCGGCGAAATCCCGGTGCCATCGCGGCCGATATTGCCCTTGAGCAGCAGCAGATTGACGAAGGTCGCGACATTCTCGAAGCCGTGGACGTGCTGGGTCAGGCCCATGCCATAGATGCCGATGACGCGATCGGCCTCGACATAGACCTGGCCGGCCCCCTCGATCGCCGCCCGCGTCAGCCCCGACGCCGCTTCGATCTCGTTCCAGGAGGTGGCGCGGACCTTGGCCTCGAATTCGTCCAGCCCTTTTGTATGCGCCTCGATGAAATCGACGTCGAGCACCCGCCGGCCGTCGCGCTTGGCGGCGTCGTCACAGGCGAAGACGTGCTTGCACAGCCCGATCAGCACCGCGATGTCGCCGCCGACCTTGACCTGATGATACTGGGTGCTGATCGGCGTCGCCTTGCCGGTCAGCATCTCGGTCACGTTTTGCGGATTGATGAAGCTCTCCAGCCCCTTTTCCCGGACCGGATTGAAGGTGATGATCGGCACGCCGCGCTTGGCCGCCTCCTGCAGCGGATGCAGGAAACGCGGACTGTTGGAGCCGGTGTTCTGGCCGAAGAAAAAGAACGCGTCGCATTTGGCGAGATCGTCGAACACCACGGTTCCGACGCCGACGCCGATCACTTTGTTCAAGGCGACGCCGGTGGTCTCGTGGCACATGTTGGAACTGTCGGGGATGTTGTTATTGCCGTAGAGCCGGGCGAACAGCGCGTAGAGATAGGATGTCTCCAGGCTGGCGCGGCCCGACGCATAGAAAATCACCGATTTCGGATCGAGCGCGCGCAGCTGCGCGCCGATCCCCTGAAACGCTTCCTCCCAGCTGCAGGGAACGTAGTGATCGGTCGCCGGATCATAGCGCATCGGGTCGGTCAGCCGGCCCTGCTGTTCCAGATCGTAATCGCTCCAGCCGCGCAATTCGGTGACGCTGTGGGCGGCGAAAAATTCCGGCGTGCAGCGCTTGCTGGTCAATTCCCACAGCGTCGCCTTGGCGCCGTTCTCGCAGAATTCGAAGGTGTGGTAATCGGCCGGCTTGGCCCAGGAGCACGACACGCACATGAAGCCCTTGGGCTTGTTCTGCCGCATCAGGGTTTCGACCGCGCTCGGCGTCGCCCATTCCTTGCCGAAAATATCCGCGATGCCGCGCATCGAGCCCCAGCCGCCGGCCGGTCCATCATATTCCACGGTGGCGCCGTTGTTCTCGGCCGCTGCGGCGGATTCGATGTCCTGCACCTGGGTTTCATGATCTGCCATGTCAAATTCCTGCTGCGCGCCCGATTTCGCATGATTAAACCGCCGGTGGTGGAACGGTTCCGGTTTGCGGCGACAGTCACAAAATTGGGAATTCCCGCGGCCATCGAGCGGCTGCGGCGTGATCCCTCCGGGGCGCTTTTGGCGTCGATTTGCCGCCGCAGCCGATCTAGACAGACTCGGCAATGTTCAAGGATGGATCCGATGTCCGCCAAGGCCAGACTGCTCGCTTATGCGTCGAACAACGATTCCTTGGCGGGCGTCGGCAATCTCATTGCGCTGGTGCTGGCCGGCAATGGGCCATTCTATCCGATCTACGTCGCGCTGGTGGCGGGCACCGACGGCATGCCCTGGCTGCTGCTGAGCGCGCTGTCGTTTCCGTTCTTTCTGATGGTGCCGGCGATCGCGCGCCGTCACCCGCTCCTTGGGCGGATCGTGCTGTCGCTGGTGGCGACGCTCAACACCGTGTTCTGCACCTGGCTGCTTGGCGAAGCCGCCGGGACCGAACTGTTCCTGCTGCCCTGTGCGATGCTGGCGAGCCTGCTGTTCCGGCCCAGCGAGCGCCTGCTGATGTTGTTGCTCGCCGGCCTGCCGGTCGCGGCCTATCTGCTGCTGCACGGCAACTACGCCGCGCCGCCACATCTTTATTCGCCGCAGGCCTCCGCCGCGCTGTTTTCAATGAATGCAGTGAGCGCCGGAATGATCACGATCTTCATGGGGATCGTGTTCTCCGGCCTGCGCGCCGCCACGCCGGACCGCACCACGCCGGCCGGTTGAGCCGAAAGTCGGTCGGACCGCGGATCGAAACTCCGGGCAAGGCCGTTGCGCGGGATGGTGCGGTGTGCTTCCTGTGTCGGGTCATCGGTGCCTCCGCAAGGAGGTGAAACGGGAATGCGGTGCGGGGAGCGATCCCCAATGCCGTGGCTGCCCCCGCAACTGTATGCGGCCATTCGCGATCCACCGCGCATGATTCTCCGAAGTCTCGCACTTCTGCGAATCGTACGAAGCCACTGGACTTGCCGGCAGACTTGCCCGGCGAAGCGTCCGGGAAGGCGGATCGGGTAACGACCGCGAGCCAGGAGACCGGCCGTTGACGAGATTCAGCTCGTTCGACGGTGGGTCGACAGAAGGGGTTCGCGATGATTTCCCAGCCGAGCGCTGCCGTGACGGCCGCTTGTCTTTCCTTGACGTGTTTCAGCGCCGAAGCCGGCGCGCAGTCCGCGCAACAATTGCCCGACCTCGTGGTCACCGCCGACCGCACCTCCGAGCCGATCAGCCGGACCGGCAGTTCGATCAGCGTGGTGAGCGGCCAGACCATCGCCACCCACAATGGCGGCTCGCTGGTCGACGCGCTGCGCAGCGTGCCAGGTCTCGACATCAGCGAAAGCGGCGGCCCCGGCTCGACCACCTATATCAGGCTGCGCGGCGCCGACAGCGGCCAGACCCTGGTGATGATCGACGGCATCCGCGTCAACGATCCGACCGCGGCCAGCGGCGATTTCGACCTGTCGATGATCGCGCCCGGCATGATCGACCATGTCGAGGTACTGAAAGGCCCGCAGAGCGCGCTGTACGGCTCCGACGCGATCGGCGGCGTCGTCAACATCATCACCAAGAAGGGCTCCGGCCCGGCGCAGGTCAATCTGCGCGGCGAAGGCGGCAGCTACGGCACCGGCGGCGGCAGCGGCGCGCTGACCGGCTCGAACGGCCCGTGGTCCTACGCATTGTCCGGCACCGGCCAGCGCAGCGACGGCTTCTCGCGCTACGGCTATCGGATCCCGGAGATCGAAGCGAAATATCCCAATCTCGAACGCGACGGCTATGACCGGCTCGGCGGCACCGCGCGGATCGGCTACGACGCCGGCGAGGGCGTGCGGCTGGAAGGCGGCGTGCTCGCCGCCAAGACCAACTCGGCCTATGACGCGGCGAGCGGCAGCTTTCCGGATACGCCGGCCACGGCGACGCGCCTGCTGCAACAGGTCTGGGGTCGCGCCGCGGTCGATAGTTTCGGCGGCATCCTGACCCACACTGTCAGCGTCTCCGAGACCCATATCGATCGCTCATTCGACGCCACCACCTACAAGACAAATATGCTGCCGAAGAACACCACCCGGACGGTGACCGACTATCTGGCCGACAGCATGGCGGCGGAATATCAGGGCAATCTGAAGCTCGGCCCGGCCGGAACGCTGGTGTTCGGCGCCAAGGCGCAACACGAGACCGCCGACACCTATCTGACCAAGCTGCTGCCGACCGCGGTCGCGCGCACCGGCCAGATCGCGGCCAGCCAGGACACCAACGCGCTGTTCGCGCTGTGGCAAGTGCCGATCGGCGAGCGCCTGACGGTGTCGATGGGCGGGCGCATCGACGATGTGGTCGACGTCGCGCGGTTCGAAACCTGGCGCACCACCGCGGCCTATGCGATCCAGGAAACCGGCACCAGATTGCACGCCAGCGCCGGCACCGGCGCCAAGGCGCCGACTTTGTATCAACTCTACGCCCCGATCTATGGCAGCACGGGACTGAGCCCGGAGACCAGTTTCGGCTACGACGCCGGTGTCGATCAGGCGCTGTTCGACGGCCGCGTCACCCTGTCGGCAACCTGGTTCGGCAATAAATTCGACAATCTGATCGACTTCGCCACCGACGCCGCCAACCCGCTCGGGCACTACATCAATGTCAGCCAAGCCGAGACCTATGGGCTCGAGCTCGGCGGCGATATCGAACTGATGCCCGGCCTGCTCAGGTTCAAGGCCGCCTATACGTATCTGCACGCGGTGGATCTGGCGACCAATCTGACGCTGAGCCGGCGGCCGCGCGACGTGACGCGGCTATCGCTGGCGATCACGCCGACCGACAAATGGCTGATCGAACCGCGGGTGACGATGGTGTCGAAGCGCTTCAGCTCGGCCGATGAACGCAACCCGCTCGATCCCTATACGAGGGTCGACCTGTTCACCGAATACAAGCTCGACGCCAATTGGAAGCTGTTCGCGCGCGGCGAGAATATCCTCAATGCGCATTATCAGGAGGTGGTGAATCTCGGCACCACCGGCCCGGCCGCCTATGCGGGATTCAACGCCACATGGTAACAGCCACACGCCCCGCGACGCGGCGGACGGTCGTCACCGCCGCGCTCGCCATCCTGGTCGGTTTGCTGGCGATCGGCTCGCTCGGCATCGGTCCGGTGAAACTGTCGCCGCTCACCGTGCTCGACGCGCTGTTCGGCGGCGGCGGCGAGGTGCAGCAGGTCATCGTCCAGGAAATCCGGCTGCCGCGCGCCATTCTGGCGCTGGCGATCGGCGGCATTCTGGGCCTGTCCGGCGCCGCCTTGCAGGGGCTGCTGCGCAATCCGCTGGCGTCGCCGTCATTATTCGGCGCGCCGCAATCGGCGGCGTTCGGCGCGGTGCTGATGATCGCGCTGGGCTGGGCCGATGTGCGCTCCTACGCGCTGCCGGTCGCCGGCATCGCGATGGCGTTCGTTTCGGTGTTCGTGCTGCTCGGCGTCGCCGGCCGCAATGCCGGGCTGCTGCTGCTGATTCTCGCGGGGCTGGCGATCTCCAGCCTTGCCGGTGCGGCGACCGCGCTGGTGATGAATCTATCAGCCAATCCATTCGCCACCCTTGAAATCGCGTTCTGGCTGATGGGCTCGCTGGAGGACCGCAGCTTCCGCCATGTGATGCTGGCGCTGCCCTTCATCGCCGCCGGCGCGATTCTGCTAATGAGCCAGCGCTCGGCGTTCCGCGCGCTCAGCCTCGGCGAGGAGACCGCGCAAAGCCTCGGCGTCGATGTCGGCCGCTTGCGGCTCTTGGTCATCGCCGGCGTCGCGCTCGGGGTCGGCGGCGGCGTCGCGGTTTCCGGCACCATCGGCTTTATCGGGCTGGTGGCGCCGCATCTGATGCGGCCGCTGATCGGCCATGATCCGGCGCGGCTCTTGGTGCCGAGCGCGCTCACCGGCGCGGCGCTGCTGCTCGCCGCCGACATCGCGGTGCGGTTGATCCCGTCGACCACCGACATCAAGGTCGGGGTGCTGACCTCGATCATCGGCGTGCCATTCTTCCTCTATCTGATCGTGCGCGAACGCCGCGCGCTGGGCGGAGGCGTCGCATGAGCGCGTCCGCTTTCATCCGCACCGAACAACTCGGCGTCCGCCTGTCCGGCCGCGAGGTATTGCGCGACGTCGCGATCGCATTGCCGCGCCGCCATCTGGTGGCGCTGGTCGGACCGAACGGCGCCGGCAAGACCACGCTGCTGCGCGCACTGGCCGGATTGATCCCCTCCGCCGGCAACGTGTCGATCGACGGCACCTCGTTGGCGCAATTGTCGCTGCGCGAACGCGCCAGGCACTTCGGCTATCTGCCGCAGGGCCATCTGGTGCATTGGCCGCTGCCGGTGCGCGACGTGGTGGCGCTCGGCCGCTATCCGCACGGCGCCAGCGATCCGGGGCGGTTGTCGCCGCAAGATCATGCCGCGGTGACCCGCGCGATGGACGCCACCGACGTCGCGCAATTTGCCGACCGCTCCGTCAACGAACTGTCCGGCGGCGAGCGCAGCCGGGTGGCGCTGGCGCGGGTGCTGGCGGTCGAGGCGCCGGTGCTGCTGGCCGACGAGCCGACCGCGTCGCTCGATCCGCGCTACCAGCTCGACGTGATGCGGACGCTGCGGGCCGCCGCCGATGCCGGCACGCTGGTGGTCGTCGTTACCCATGATCTCGGCCTCGCCGCACGCTTTGCCGATTCGGTGCTGGTGCTGTCGGACGGGAAAATGGCGGCGCATGGCGCGCCGGCCGCGGCGCTGTCGGACGCCATCATGGCCGAGGTGTTTCGCGTCAGCGCCTACCGGGCCGCGCATCAGGACAGCGCCGTGATCCTGCCCTGGGCCGGAGTCTAGGCGATGCTAGGCCAGCGCCGCGGCCAGCCGATCCAGCCCGACATCGTCCGGCGGCAAGCCGAAGCGCAGCAGATCCTCGGCCCAGTCGAAGCGCCGGCACCAGATCTGGCGTCGCGCCAGCGCCTCGTGCAAACCGCGCGCGTCGCGGCACCGCACCAGCCGATACAGCGAGGTGCCGCCGACCAGTTCGCATCCGCGCTTGATCAGGACGGCGTCGAGGCGGCCGGCCTGACGCGACAGCGCATCCCGCATCGCCTCGGCCCAATCGACATCCAGCAAGGCGGCGGCGCCGATTTGCAGCGCCGGCCCGGAGCAGGCCCACGGCCCGATCGCAGCGGCGATCCGCGATACCATCTGCGGCGCCGCAATCGCGAAGCCGAGCCGCACCCCGGCCAGACCATAGAACTTGCCGAACGAGCGCAGGATCACGATCGGCAAGTCGGGACAGAGCGTGGCCGCGCTGATCGCCGGATCGACATCGGCGAAAGCCTCGTCGATCACCAGCCAGCCACCGCGTCCCCGCAGCGTCTCGGCGGCGCGGGCCAGGTTCGCCAGATCGGCGACGCGGCCGTCGGGATTGTTCGGGTTGACGATCACCACATGACGCACGCCATCGGGAATTTGATCGAGCGACCCGATCGTCCGCACCTCGCGGCCGGCGTCGCGCCACGCCGCTTCGTGCTCGTGATAGGTCGGCCCGACCACCGCGACCGCGCCGGGCGCCGCCAGATGCGGCAGCCACTGGATCAGCGCCTGGGTACCGGACGCGGCGACGATGTCGACGTCGGCGGGCACCACATAGGCCGCCCGCGCGGCATCGATCAGCGCGGCGTGGTCGGCATGGGACGGCAGCCTTTGCCAGGCATCGGCTACGATGTCCGGGATCGGCCAGACCCACGGATTGATTCCGGTGGAGAGGTCGAGCCAGAGCGACGGCGCGCCGCCATGGCGCGCCATGGCCTGTGTCAGATCGCCGCCATGTTTCATCGCCGCTTCATGCCATCATCCGTCGCAAAGTGCGAGAGCCTGCAACGTGGCCTGGCCATCGTCATTATGCTGATCGCCCTCGTCGCGCCAAATACCGTCCGTGCCGACGCGCTGCCGCGGATCGCTTCGATCAATGTCTGCACCGACCAGTTGCTGATGACGCTGGCGGATCCGGCGCAGATTCTCGGGCTCAGCCCCTATGCCCGCGACCCGGTCCGCTCCTGGCACGCCGCCGAGGCGGCGCGATTTCCGCTTCTGTCCGGCGAAGCCGAGGACGTGCTGATGCTCAAGCCCGACATCGTCGTCGCCGGCCGCTACACCAAGCGGGCGACCCGCGAATTGCTGAAACAGCAGGGCCTGCGCGTGGTCGAGTTCGACGCCGCGCGCTCGATCGACGATGTCAAAAAGCAGATCCGGCTGATGGGTGAACTGGCCGGCCATCCGGATCGTGCCGACACCGAACTGGCGCGGCTGGAGGCGGCGATCGCGCGGCTGCGCCAGGTGGCGTCACGCAAGGCCTATCGGGTGCTGCCGGTGTCGCGACGCGGCTGGATCGCCGGGGCGCAGAGTCTGGCCAGTTCGTTGCTGACCGCCGCGGGCCTGCGCAATGCGATCGGCGAGTCCGGATCGATGCGGGCCGGGTTCAGGTCGCTGGAAACCATCGTCAGCCTGCGACCGGATTTCCTGATGGTCACCGATGGCGGCGATTTCGCCGAGGATGAGGGCCGCGCCTTTCTGCTGCATCCGGCGCTGGAGCGGTTCTATCCGGCCGCCAAGCGCATCGTGATCCCCGAACGGTTGATCAATTGCGGCGGCCCGATGCTGGTGGAGGCGGCGCAGCGACTTGGCGCCGAACTCGAACGGGTGGAGCGCTGAATTGCTGATCTGGGACCACACGCTGCTGATCCTGGTCGCCGCGCTGGCGTTCGACGCGGTGATCGGCGATCCGGACTGGCTGTGGCGGCGGCTGGCGCATCCGGTGGTGCTGATCGGCGGCTTGATCGGCTGGCTCGACCGCGCGCTTAATCGCGCGCATTGGTCGCAGCGCCGGCGCAAGCTCGCCGGCGTCGGCGCGGTGCTGATCCTGGTCGTCACCGCGGCGCTGGTCGGAATTTTGCTCCAGGTGAGTTTGCAGCGGGCGCCAGGTGGCGATCTGGCGCTCGGCCTGGTGGCCGCGACGCTGATCGCGCAGCGCAGCCTGTATCAGCACGTCGCCAAGGTCCGCGACGCCTTTGTCGCCGGCGGGCTCGATGCCGCCCGCGCGGCGGTGGCGATGATCGTCGGCCGCGATCCGAAGCGGCTAGATGCGGCCGGGGTGTCGCGCGCCGCGATCGAATCCTGCGCCGAGAATTTCTCCGATGGCGTGGTGGCGCCGGTGCTGTGGCTGGCGCTGTTCGGACTGCCGGGACTGATCGTCTACAAGGCGATCAACACCGCGGATTCGATGATCGGCCATCGCACGCCGCGCTACGAATCATTCGGCTGGGCCGCAGCGCGGCTCGACGATCTGGTCAATCTCGTGCCGGCGCGGCTGGCCGGGCTGCTGATCGCGCTGATCGCGCCACTGGCCCATGGGTCGATCGCGACCTCACTCGCGACGATGCGCCGCGACGCGGCGAAACATCGCTCGCCCAATGCCGGCTGGCCGGAAAGCGCGATGGCCGGCGCGCTCGGCATCGCGCTGGCCGGGCCGCGAATCTATGCCGAGGGTCTGGTCGACGACCCGTTGCTCAATGCCGAGGCGCGGATCGATGCGACGCCAGACGATATCGGCCGCGCCCTCAACGTGATGCTGGGCGCCTGCGTGGTGCAGGCGGCGGCCTATGCGGCGCTGGCGCTGGTGCTGTGACGCAAGCGGGCGATCTTGAGGATCTGCTCAATGTCGAGATGCGCCTCGAGATGATCGGCCAGCGCGTCGAGCGCGGTTTCGATCTGTGAGTCATAAGCGAGCGTTGACGCGATGCCTAGCTGCGCCAGCCAGGCCTTGCGGAAGGCGTCGCCGGTGAACAGGCCATGCACATAGGTGCCCTGCACCTTCCCGTCGCGCGAGATCGCGCCGTCGGGGCGGCCGTCGATCGTCAGCACCGGGCGGGCGCAATCGGCGCCGTCGCTGCGGCCGAGATGAATCTCATAGCCCTGGACCGGCGCACCGCTGGTGCAGTGAATGCCGCTGACCAGCGTGGTGGATTTGTCGCCCTGCATCAGCGTGGCGATATCGAGCAGGCCGAGCCCGTCGACACGGCCGGCGGGGCCGTCGAGTCCGTCGGGATCGGCGATGGTCTTTCCCAGCATCTGATAGCCGCCGCACAATCCCAACAGATGGCCGCCGCGGCGGACATGCGCCGCAATATCGATGTCCCAGCCTTGCGCGCGCAGAAACGCCAGATCGCCGAGCGTCGATTTGCTGCCCGGGATGATCACCACATCGGCATTGCCGGGGATCGGCTGGCCCGGCGGCACGAAGACAAGCTTGACTCCGGGCTCCATCCCGAGCGGATCGAGATCGTCGAAATTGGCGATCCGCGCCAGCATCGGCACCGCGATGATCCGCGTCGCCGACGAAGACCGCGCGCGATCGAGATCGACCGCGTCTTCCGCCGGCAGCCACGCCGCCTGCGGCAGCCACGGCACCACGCCGAGCGACGGCCAGCCGGTGTGGCGGGTGATCTCGCGGAGGCCCTGATCGAACAATCGGGCATCGCCGCGAAACTTGTTGATGATGAAGCCGTGGATCCGCGCCCGCTCATCATCCTCCAGCACCAGATGGGTGCCGGCGAGGCTGGCGATGACGCCGCCGCGGTCGATGTCGCCGGCCAGCACGACGGGCACATTGGCGGCAGCCGCAAAGCCCATATTGGCGATGTCGCCGGCGCGCAGATTGGTCTCGGCCGGACTACCCGCGCCCTCGACCAGCACGATGTCGGCATCGCGGGCCAGCCGCGCGAAACTGTCCAGCACGAAGGGCAGCAGCGCCGGCTTCTTGTAAAGATAATTGCCGGCGCCGAGTTCGCCCCAGCGCTCGCCCTGGACGATGATCTGCGCCCCGGTGTCGGTCTGCGGCTTCAGCAGCACCGGATTCATATGCACGCTCGGCGGCAGCCGCGCCGCGCGGGCCTGCACCGCCTGCGCCCGGCCGATCTCGCCGCCATCGACCGCGACCGCTGCGTTGTTCGACATGTTCTGCGGCTTGAACGGCGCCACCTTCAGCCCGCGCCGCACCAGCACCCGCGCCAGCCCGGCCACCAGCGTCGACTTGCCGGCATTGGAGCCGGTGGCCTGGATCATCAAGGCGGGAGTGACGGTCATATGATGTGTACTGCACTAGCGGAGTTGCATCCCTCCCCCTTGTGGGGAGGGTGGCCCGGCGAAGCCGGGTCGGGTGGGGGTGCGGCGAGCACAGCGCCTGTGGCGCCCCCCACCCGACCGGCCTGACGGCCGGCCACCCTCCCCGCAAGGGGGAGGGAAAAGGAGCCGTGCCCGTTCGAACCGTGGTTGGCCATCATTCCCTAGAACTCCACGCCCTTCTGGCCCTTCACGCCGGCGCGGAACGGGTGCTTCACCAGGGTCATCTCGGTGACCAGATCGGCCATCTCGATCAGCTCCGGCTTGGCGTTGCGGCCGGTAATGACGACGTGCTTGTCGGCCGGCTTCTCGTCGCGCAGGAAGGTCAGCACCTCGTCGAGCGGCAGATAGTCGTAGCGCAGCACGATGTTGAGCTCGTCGAGCAGCACCATGCGGTGGCGGTCGTCGCGGATCAGCTCCTTGGCGCGTTCCCAGCCTTTGGTGGCGGCTGCGATGTCGCGTTCGCGGTCTTGGGTCTCCCAGGTAAAACCCTCGCCCATGATGTGCAGCGTCACCAATTCGGGGAATTTCGCCAGCAGCCTGGCCTCGCCGGTGTCCCATTTCGGCGATTTGGTGAACTGCACCACGCCGACCGGCATCTCGTGACCGATATGGCGGAACACCATGCCGAGCGCCGCCGAGGTCTTGCCCTTGCCGGTGCCGGTGTGGACGATCAGCAGGCCCTTCTCGCCGGTCTTGCCGGCCATGATCTTGTCGCGCGCCGCCTTGTGCTTCCTGGCCTTCTCGGCGTGGCGGGCATTGTCGTCGCTGTCGGTCGCGGTCATGCGGGGTCCTTCGGGTTGGGCAGCAGGTCGGCGATCAGATCGGCGGCGCAATTGGCGCGCGGTGTCCACAGCCCGCGCCGGATCGCTTCGGCAAAGCGCGCGGCGGTCTCGGCCAAAGCCGCCGGATTGGCGTCGCGCATGAAGTCGCGGACCTGTTCGTCCTCCAGATAGGCGGCGAACAGCTGATCGAAATGATGGCTGCCGACGGCGTCGGTCGAGGCCGCAAAGCCGAACAGATAGTCCACCGTCGCGGCGATCTCGAAGGCGCCCTTGTAGCCGTGCCGCATCGCGCCTTGAATCCATTTCGGATTGGCGGCGCGGCCGCGCACCACGCGGGAGATTTCGTGGGCAAGCGGCCGCGGCAATGGCGCTTCCGGCCGCGAGGTGTCGATATGGGCAATCCGCGGCGCGGTGCCGCGCAGGCTTTGCACCGTGGCGGCGAGGCCGCCGATGAACTGGTAGTAATCGTCGGAGTCGAGAATATCGTGTTCGCGATTGTCCTGGGTCTGCGCCACCAGATCGGTGACGGTCAGCCGCGCCGCGAAGGCGTCGCGCGCGGCTTCGCCGTCATCGCCGGCCCCATAGGCGTAGCCGCCCCAGGCCAGATAGGATTCGGCGAGATCGCCGCGACGATCCCAGCCGCCTTCGTCGATCAGCGCCTGCAACCCCGCCCCATAGGCGCCGGGTTTTGAGCCGAACACCCGCCACGCCGCCTGCCGCCGCGCGGTGGCTGGATCGATGCCACCGGCCTCCAGCTCGCGCGCCCGCGCCCGGACATTGGCGGCGATCGGATTGGCGTCGTGGGGCTCGTCGAGTTCGGCGATGGCGCGCACCGCGCTGCCGATGATGTCCATCTGGGTCGGAAACGCATCGCGAAACAGCCCGGAGACCCGGAAGGTGACGTCGATCCGCGGCCGCCTCAGCTCCGACAGCGAGGTGATCGCAAAGCCGGTGACCCGCCCGGTGGTCTGCTCCCATACCGGCCGCGCGCCGATCAGCGCCAGCGCCTGCGCCACGTCGTCGCCGCCGGTGCGCATATTGGCGGTGCCCCAGGCCGACAGCGCGATCGCCCGCGGCCAATCGCCGGCCTCCTGCCAATAGGCTTCGACCAGCCGTTCGGCGGCGAGCTTGCCGATCCGCCACGCCGACGGCGTCGGCACCGCGCGGACATCGACAGCGAAAAAATTCCGCCCGGTCGGCAGCACGTCGGGCCGGCCGCGGGTCGGCGCGCCGGACGGGCCGGGACGCACGAACTGGCCGTCGAGTCCCTGCAGCAACGCGCGCATCTCGGCGGCGCCGCAAGCCTCAACCGCAGGGCGCAAGGTGGCGTTGATCCAGTCGAGCACTGCCCTGGTCTGGCTCCATGCCGGATCGCAAGCGACATCGCCCGCCACCAATCGCAGCGCCAGCGCCTCGATCCGCTCCACGGTGTCGCCAACACTGCGCCAGGCGGCGTCGATCAGCCCCGCCAGCAGCACGGGACACGGCCCGACATAATCATCGACCAGGTCGCGGGTCAGCGGATCGAAATCGCCAAGCCCCAGATCGCGCGCCAGCGCCCGATGCAGCGAGGCGTCGCGCGGCGCCAGCTCCGAGCGCGGCAGCCGGGCGATCGACACCAAGAGGTCGTTGCATCGCGCCACCGGCGGCGAGCTGCCGAAAATGTGCAGGCCGTCGCGGATCTGCATTTCCTTGAGGTCGCACAGATGCGCGTCGAGCGCGCGCAGCGCCTCGTAAGTCGGGGTGTCGCGGGTGATGTGAATATCGGCGTCGAGCCGCTGCGCCCTCGCCACCGACAGAATATCCTGGGCGATCGCATCGGCGCGGGTCGGATCGAGATCGGTGGCCAGCGCATATTCGTCGACCAGGTTTTCCAGCCGCGCCAGATCGCCATGCAGTTCGGCGCGGGTCATCGGCGGGGTCAGATGATCGATGATGACGGCAGCGGTGCGGCGCTTGGCCTGAACGCCCTCGCCGGGATCGTTGACGATGAACGGATAGAGCTGCGGCAATGGCCCCAGCACCGCGGTCGGGAAGCAATCCTGCGACAGGCCGGCGCTCTTGCCCGGCAGCCACTCCAGATTGCCGTGCTTTCCGAGATGGACCACCGCGTGGGCGTCGAAGGCGCGCCGGATCCACAGATAGAACGCCAGATAATGATGCGGCGGCACCAAATCGGGATCATGGAAGCTCGATTGCGGATCGATATTGTAGCCGCGCGCCGGCTGCACCCCGACCAGCACATGGTCGAAGCGATGCAGGCCGAGCCGGAAGCTGCCATCGACCACATGCGGATCATCCGCCGGATTGCCCCAGCGCGCCTCCACCGCGCGCCGGACATTCTCCGGCAGCGTCGCAAAGGCGATCTTGTAGTCCGCCACCGGCCAGGCCACGCCGCCGATGCGCGCCGCCCGATCGGCGAGCGCATTGGTCGGGCCGTCCTGCAGGATCCGCACCAGGGTGGCGGCGTCGCCCGGCGCCTCGCCGCTGGCGTAGCCGGCGTCGCGCATCGCCATCAGCACGTCAACCAGACTCTGCGGCGTATCAAGCCCGACGCCGTTGCCGAGGCGTCCGTCGCGGTTGGGGTAGTTCGCCAACACGATGGCGACGCGGCGCTTGTGCGGCGGCAGCCGCCGCAGCCGAACCCAGGCCCAGGCCAGTTCGGCGACGGCGTCGACGCGATCGGCGAGCGGGTGATACAGCGTCGGGGTGAAATCCGCGTCACTATCGTTGCGCTGCTTGAAGGCAACCACGCCGGCAAAGAGTCGGCCGTCGACCTCCGGCAGCACCACATGCATCGCCAGGTCGCGCGGGTTGAGGCCGCGGCTGGAGGCCTGCCAGGCCTCTTGTGACATTGCGGCCTGCGCCACCTGCAGCACCGGGCAACCCGAGGCCGCCAGCACCCCGGCATCGTCGCTCGCCGTGGCGGTGGCGAAAGCGGTGGCGTTGATGATGACATCGGGCGGATAGGCCGCCAGCGCTGCGCGCAGAAACGCCGCCGAGCGCGCATCCTTCAGGCTGGTGACATAGAGGCAGACCGGGTTGAGGCCGCGTTCGTCGAGCGCAGAGCGCAGCGCGTCGATCGCCGCGGTATCGGAGCCCGCGACCAGCGCGCGGTAGAAGATCACCAAGGCGTTGCGCCGCGCGGTAGGCGCGGGTTCGGCCGGCCAGAACCCGGCGGCCGGCATCGGTCGCGCCGGCGGCGGCGCGTCGTCGCGCATGATCAGATAGGCGGCGTAGCGCAGCGCCAGCTGGGCATTGTCGACGCCACCCTCGGAGCAATAGCGCCACAGCGCATGGCTGTCGTCGAGGTCGACCGTGCCGCGCGCCGCCAGCGCCGGATCGAACGCCATCTCGCCCGGCACGCAGGCGAACAGCGTGCCGCGCCGCAGCGCATCGGCGCGTAGACTCTCGACGCCGTGCGGCCAGTAGCTCTCGCCGCCGAGCATCCGCAGCAGCACGATCTTGGCGCCGCGCAGCGTGCGCTCGACATAAGCATCGACCGAGGCCGGATGGCCGAGCGCCAGCAGATTGGTCAGGCGCAGGCTGGGATAATCCTTCGGCAGCGTCGCATGCGCCGCCGCGAAAGCCGCCAAGTCGCTATCGGCGGCCGACAGCACCACGATGTCGGCGGTCTCCTGCCCGAGATCACGCGCGATCGCGCCGTCGTCGATAGTGCCGCCCTGGTCGAGTTTCAGATGCATCCGGGAGAAGTAGCCTTGGTCGTGGTCGAAGTCGAATTGGCTTCCCTCCCCCTTGTGGGGAGGGTCGGCCAAGCGAAGGCGATGCGCAGCATCGCCGAATGCGGAGGCCGGGGTGGGGGTGCCGCGGGCACGGCGCCCGTGGCCCCACACCCGACCCGGCTTCGCTTCGCTCCGCCGGGCCACCCTCCCCACAAGGGGGAGGGAGAAGGACTACCCTGCCAGCGCGCGGCGCGCCGCGGCGGCGTCGAATCCCTTCAGGCCAATCACCACCAGATGCTCTGTTCGCGTCGCATCCGGCCGCGCGAAGGACAGTTCGACGCGGGCGCCGACCGCCTGCACCACGATCGGTGCCGGCCGATCGGCGATTCGCGCGTGGCCCTTGACCCGCAACACGCCGTCGAGACCGAGCGCGTCGGTGACGCGGCCGCGCATCGCGTCGACGCTGCTCGCGGCCGACGGCGTCACCACGATCGACACGAAATCGTCATGGTCGTGCTCCTCCTCCTCGCCATGGTGCCCGGTGCGGGCGGCGAGATCGTCTTCGGCCGCCGCATTCAGCCCGATCAGCACCTGCGGCGCCACGGCGCCATGCGAGCGCACGATGCGAACCCCCGGCCGCAGCATCGCGGCCAGCCGCGTCTCGATATCGGCCAGCATCTCCGGCGCCACCAGATCGGCCTTCGACAGCACCACCAGATCGGCGCAGGCGAGCTGATCCTCGAACACTTCCTCGACCGGATCGTCATGATCGAGCGACGGGTCGGCGGCGCGCTGGGCCGCCACCGCGCCTTCGTCGAGAATGACGCGGCCTTCCGCCAGCGCCAGCGCGTCGACCACGGTGACGACGCCGTCGACGGTGGCGCGCGTTCGCACCGCCGGCCAGGCGAAGGCTTTCAGCAGCGGCTGCGGCAAGGCCAGCCCGGAGGTCTCGATCACGATGGCGTCGAGCGGAATCTCGCGCGTCAGCAATTTGTCCATAGTGGGAATGAAATCGTCGGCCACGGTGCAGCAGATGCAGCCATTGGTCAGCTCGACGATATCGCCGGGCGCGCAGGCATTGGCGGCGCAATCCTCGACCAGACCGCCGTCGAAGCCGGCGTCACCGAATTCATTGACGATCACGGCGATGCGGCGGCCCTCGGCCTCCATCAGCAGCGCGCGCAGCAGCGTGGTCTTGCCGGCGCCGAGAAAGCCGGTCAGCACGGTGACGGGGACACGGACGGTCATGGGTTGAGTTCTCCTGAGCGCTTGAGCCACAGCGGCAGCCCGGCGGCGATGAAAACGACATTGGGAACGGTGGCGGCGACGATCTGGTTGAGCCGGCCCTGCGCGTCGCGAAAGGCGCGGCCGAGCGGCGTCTCCGGCACCAGGCCGAGACCGATCTCGTTGGAGACCAACACGATCGGATATTGCGCCACGCCGAGAAACCGGGTCAGCCGGCGCGCCTCGATCTCGGGGTCGCGCTCGGCCAGCATCAGATTCGACAGCCACAGCGTCAGACAATCCACCAGCACGGCGCGGCCGTGGATGGCTTCGCGGGTCAGCGCCTCGACCAGCGCCAGCGGTTCCTCGACGGTGGTCCAGCCGGCGCCGCGGCGGGCGCGGTGATGGGCGATGCGCGCCGTCATCTCGGCGTCGCCAGCGGTGGCGGTGGCGAGGTAGATCTGCGATCGCCCGCTGGATTCGACCAGCCGCTCCGCAAAGCCCGATTTGCCGGAGCGCGCGCCGCCCAGCACCAGCGTTGAGGACAGCGCGGTCATGACGGGGCGCGTCCGTCGTCCGGCGACCAGCGCGCCGGCGGCAACCGCGCCACCATGCCCTTGCGCAACACCGCAGCGCGCTCGCGCCACGGCACCAGCCCGTAGCCGGATTTTTGGTAGGAGCGCACGAAATCCAGCAGCGCTGCGCTGCCGCTGTCGGTTTCGAGGTCGCCAAACAGGAAGGTGTAGCCATCCGGGCTCGACACCGCGACGGTGGCCGGGCGCTTGCAGACGCTCAGACACTGAACCGGCCGCACCACGACGCCGGGATCGCCGGCGCCGAGCCCGGCCTTGATGGCGTCGAACATCTGCGGCCCGACGGTCGCGCTGCCGTCGGCGGATTTGCAGGTGGTGCAGACGCTGACCACGACCGGGCCCGCGGGGGCGTCGCGGCGGGGTTCGATCGGCGTCAGAGCGTCGGCTGGGTGATCGGCGGAGGCCGGATCGAGGCGGTCGCGGTCCATGTCAAGCTCACGTCAAGGCCTTGCGGCCGCGAGCTTTGTTGGGTTCGCGCGGCAACGGCTTGCGCCGTCACGCTCGCTCCCGTCCGGTGCACCCCGCCCCGACGACGCCTCCAAAGCACAATCCGTGATGGCAGGTCTCCTGGCTCGCGAGTCGTCGCCATTCGCCGCCTTCCCAGGATATCCCAGTGGCCTCGGCGAGGGCTCGTCGCTTACAGTTGCGGGGGCAGCACCGGGATTGAACGAATTCGCACCGGCTTCCCTTTTCACCTTCCACGTGGAAGGACCATCGCCCAAACGCTAACCGCGGTGCCCGCGCCGGTCAACCACGCGAAGGTGGTGTTGACCGAGCAAGCTATCCTGACGTCTGGTGCCGACTTCCCAATGAGGACCCACAATGCCGACCGATACCCTGATATGGCAGCCGCCGGCGATCACGCCGCTTGATCCTGCGGCGGAAGCCGCGATTCGCGCGCGAATCGACGGCAAGGCCAAGCCGCTCGGCTCGCTCGGGCAGATCGAGGATCTGGCGGTCCAGCTCGGCATGATTCGGCATCCCGGCGAACCGCGCGGCGATAATGCCGTGCTGATGGTGTTCGCCGGCGATCACGGCCTGACCGCCGAGGGCGTCTCGCAATTTCCCGCCGCGGTGACGGTCGGCATGGTGATGACCTATCTGGCCGGCCGTGCCTGCGCCAACGCCTTCGCAACCGCCAGCCATGTCGATGTCCGGGTGATCGACGCCGGCGTCGCCGCCACGCTGCCGGCGCATCCGGACCTGATCGACGCCAAGATCCGGATGGGCACCGGCAATGCGGCGCGTGAGCCGGCGATGACGCCGCAACAGGCTGCCGCCGCTCTGACCAAGGGCTGCGAACTCGCGGTCGCCGAAATTCGCGACGGCGCCGACATCATCGCGCTCGGCGAAATGGGGATCGGCAACACCGCCTCGTCGTCGCTGCTGCTGCACCGGCTGGCGCCGGCGCCGCTCGAACAATGCATCGGCGTCGGCGCCGGTCAGGATTCCGCCGGCATGGCGAAAAAGCGCGCCGCGATCGAATTGGCGGCCGCGCGCAGCGACGTCACCGCGCCGCTCGATGTGCTGGCCGAATTCGGCGGGCTGGAAATCGCCATGATGGCCGGCGCGATCCTCGGCGCCGCCTCAATGCGCCGCCCGGTGATCATCGACGGCTTCATCGCCACCGCGGCGGCGCTGCTCGCGGTCCGGCTGTGCCCGGCGGCGCGCGGCTATTGCGTGTTCGCGCATCGCTCGGCCGAGCGCGGCCATGACCTGGCGCTGGCCGCGCTCGACGCCAAACCCTTGCTCGAACTCGGACTACGGCTCGGCGAAGGCACCGGCGCGATTCTCGCGGTGCCGCTGCTGCGCGCCGCGGCGCGGCTGTTGACCGACGTCGCCGATCTGTCCGACGTGCTGGCCGGAAAGATCTGAGCGGACGTAACGATGACCAAAACTCTCCCCAATGCCGCCATTGCGAATGCGGCGCCGCCGCGCTTCGACGCAAAGTTTCAGGCGCAATTGGCCGAACTGATCGCATGGCGCCGTGACGTGCGGCGATTTCGCCCGGACCCGGTCGCGCCCGAGCTGATCGAACGCCTGCTCGATCTGGCGCAACTGGCGCCCTCGGTTGGCAATAGCCAGCCATGGCGCTGGGTCAGCGTCGATAGCGCGGCGATGCGGCAAAAAATCCGCGGCAATTTCGTTCGCAGCAACGATTCCGCGGCGGCGAATTATCGCGGCGCGCGCGCCGAGCTTTACGCGCGACTGAAGCTGGAAGGCATCGACATCGCGCCCCGGCAATTCGCGCTGTTCTGCGATCACGGCACCGCGCAAGGCTCGGGCGTCGGCTGCCAGTCGATGCCCGAAGCGCTGGACTATTCGGTCGCGGTGATGATCGAGACCTTCTGGCTCACCGCCCGCGCCGCCGGCCTCGGCGTCGGCTGGGTCTCGATCCTCGATCCGGTCGAAGTCACCGCCGATCTTGACGTGCCGCAGGGCTGGAAATTCATCGCCTATCTGTGCGTCGGCTGGCCGGTCGAAGAACATATCGACCCCGAACTGGTGCGCCACCACTGGCAGGACCGCACCGGCGCGGGTCGCCAGGTCATCTCGCGCTGAGTCGCGCGCGCGATATTTTTCGGGGTGAACTGATTCACTTGGTGCCAAGGATGCAGTCATTCCGGGGCGCGAGCAGCGATAGCTGCGCGCGAACCCGGAATCTTGCCGAGAGTCCATGAGCGGCTGCCCGTGCCGCAAGATTCCGGGTTCACTCGGCCCATAGCGCGTTGAAGACGCGCGTAAACGCGCTTATCGGCCTCGCGCCCCGGAATGACCGCGCCCTTGGAAAAGCCGCCCGAAAGATGCGCTACACCGCCTACACCGCGACGGCGTGGCGCGCGGGAGAGCGCTCCGGCATCGGCCGCATCGCAGGCCCGCCGAGCGGCAATTCGGTGGTCGATTTAATCTGCTCCATGGTGAACATCGACGAGACGTCCTGCAGGTCGATCTTGGCAATCAGCCGCTGATAGACGTCGTCATAGGCGGCGATATCCGGGACCACGGCGCGGATCAGATAATCGACTTCGCCGCTCAGCCGATAAAAGTCCACCACTTCGGGGAAACTGTTGACGATGCTGCGGAAGCGCTGGACCCATTCGGCATTGTGCTGATTGGTCCGCACCGCGATGAAGACGCTGACGCCGAGATTCAGCTTGTCGGCGTCGAGCAGCGCGACGCGCTTTTTGATGTAGCCGGATTTCTCCAGCTTCTGAATCCGCCGCCAGCACGGCGTCGAGCTGAGACCGACCCGATCGGCGACCTCTTGCATCGACAGGCTGGAATCGATCTGGAGCGTGGCGAGAATCTTGCGGTCAAGCTCATCAAGCATGGTGGCCTCCAATATCCCAGGGCAGATAGGACAATCATGTCGCCTCTTGCGCTGTTTGTGGAAGGCTATTGTTGGAAATACCTCTTTACGAGAATAAACATCCGCCAGATTGCCCGATAAACAGGCGGCACCCTGCCGTATTTCAGGACGACACAGGGGTGAATCGGCCCACGGCCGTTTCGGTTTGGCTGGCATTGCCGCAGGACCGATCGCGCGCTATCGCCCGGCCGCATAGGCCTGCATGCCGCGCGGATTGGCGGCGGCGCGGCGATAGGGCGCGTCGAGCGACGCGGCGACCAGCCGGCCCTCGGACCAATCCTCACCGATTTCGACCAGATGGCCGCGCCGGCGCAATTCGGCGATGGTGGCCTTGGGCAGCCGGCTTTCGACCACCAGCACGCCGGGGCGCGACTGCCGCGGCCAGAACGAGGCCGGAAAATGCTCGCTGTGCCAGGCCGGCGCGTCGATCGCCTCCTGCAGATTCATTCCGGCATGGACGTGGCGCAGGAAGAATTGCGGAATCCACTGGTCTTGCTGGTCGCCGCCGGGCGAGCCCCAGGCCAGATAGGGCTTGCCGTCGCGCAGCGCCATCGCGGGCGACAGCGTCGATCGCGGCCGCCGGCCGGGCGCCAGCGCCGCCGGATGGGTCTCGTCGAGCCAGAACATCTGCGCCCGGGTGCCGAGCGCAAAGCCGAGTTTGGGAATGATCGGCGAGCTCTGCAGCCAGCCGCCGGACGGCGTGGCGGCGATCATGTTGCCGTCCTTGTCGATGATGTCGAAATGCACGGTGTCGCCGCGCACTTGACCCATCCGCCCGACGGTCGGCTCGCCGGCGCCGGAGGCGCCGACCGCGACGCGGGCGCCGGTCGACACCCGTGCGTCGACCTTGCCGGAAAATCCTTCGATCACGCCGGGGCGCAATTCCATCGACGCCGTCTCGCCGATCTGGGCGCGGCGAATCGCGTTATAAGCGTCCGACAGCAGCGTCCCGAGCGGCACTTCGGCAAAATCGGGATCGCCATAGAACGCCTCGCGATCGGCGAAAGCCAGTTTCGAGGCTTCGACCACGAGATGGATGAAGTCCGGATCGACCGGGCTGAGCTTGTCGAGATCGTAGCCCTTCAGGATCGCCAGCTGCTGCAGCGCCACCGGACCCTGGGTCCACGGCCCGGCCTTGAGCATGCGGTAGCGGCCGTAATCATAGCCGACCGGCGGCTCCACGCTGGCCTGCCAGCCCGCCATGTCCTGCCCGGTCAGCACGCCGCGATGCGGCCGGCCGGTGACGTCCATCACCTCGTTGCGGCAGAATCGGTCGATCGCCTCGGCAACAAAACCCTGCGACCAGGTTTTGCGCGCGGCTTCGATTTGCGCTTCGCGGTCGCCGCCCGCAGCCTGCGCTTCCGACAGGATGCGCTGATAGGTGTCGGCCAGTGCCGGATTACAAAACAGCGAGCCGGGCGCCGGCACCTCGCCATTGGGCAAAAACACCGCCGCCGATGTCGGCCAATGGTCCTTGAACAGCGTCGCAACGGTGGCGATCGTGGCGCTGGCGCGCTCGACCAGCGGGTGGCCATGGCGCGCATAGGCAATCGCCGGCCCCAGCACCTCGGCAAGCGGCAGCGTGCCGTAATCGCGCAGCAGCAGCATCCAGCTGTCGAAAGTGCCCGGGATGCACGGCGCCAGCAGCCCGGTGCCGGGGACGAGATCGAGCCCGAGCGCGCGGCAATGCGCGATGGTGAGCCCGGCCGGCGCGGTGCCCTGGCCGCAGATCACCTCGGTGCGGTCGCGGCGGGCGTCGTGCAGGATCACCGGCACGTCGCCGCCGGGGCCATTGAGATGCGGCTCCACCACCTGCAGCACGAAGGCCACCGCGCAGCCGGCGTCGAAGGCATTGCCGCCCTTTTCCAGGATCGACATGCCGACCGCGGTGGCGATCCAGTGGGTCGAGGTCACCACCCCGAAGGTGCCGACGATTTCCGGCCTCGTGGTGAAGGCGGACGGATCAACGAAGCTCATTTTATGTCCTTTGGCGGGAGGCGCGGCATCATAGCCGCTGGCCGCCGCTGGCGTCGATCTGTTGTCCGGTGACCCAGCCGCCATCGTCGGAGGCGAGGAACGCCACCACTTTGGCGATGTCCTCGGGCTGGCCGACGCGGCCGAGCGCGATGGTCTCGGCGACGGCGCGGCTGGCCACCGGATCGCGGGCATTGGCGTTCATGTCGGTCGCGGTGGCGCCGGGCTGCACCGAATTGACCGTAATCTGCCGCCGGCCGAGATCGACCGCCAGCAGCCGGGTCAGGGCTTCGAGCGCGGCCTTCGACGGCGCATAGCCGGCCATCCGCGGATAGGCCGCGCGGGTTCCCATCGAGGAGATGTTGACGATGCGGCCACCGTCGCGCAACGCCGGCAGCAATGCCTTGATCAGAAAGAACGGCGATTTCAGATTGGTCTGCAGCATGCGATCGAAATCGTCCTCTGTCAGTTGTTCCAGCGTCGCGTGCTTGCCCACCCCGGCATTGTTGACCAGAATATCGAACGTGGCATTTTGATAGCGGCTGCTGAGCTCAGCCGAGAACCGCTGCGCCAGCAAGCCTGCGCCGCCGCGATCCGACAGATCGGCCTGCACCGCAAAGCCGCTGCCGCCGGCATCCGCAATGGCCGCGACGGTGCGCTGCGCCGCATCCTCCGCCGCGTGGTAATGCACCGCCACGATGGCGCCGTCGCGGGCCAGGCGCAGCGCGATGGCCTGGCCGATGCCGCGGCTGGCGCCGGTGACCAGCGCGATCTTGCCGTCCAGCGCGCCGCTCATGACGACCAGCCGCGGCTGGCTTCCAGGCTGCGGGCGCGCTCGATCAGCAATTTGCGGTCGATCTTGTTGGTGCCGGCCCATGGCAATTCGTCGACGAATTCGATCCGTCGTGGATGCTGATAGGCCGGGCCGTTGGCGATGGCGAATTGGCGGATCTCGTCGAAGCTCGGATGGGCCTGATCGCGGGCGACGATGAACGCCACCGGAACCTGGCTGCGTTCCTCGTCGGGCAGCGGCACCACCACCGCGTGCTGGACCTGCGGATGCCGCTCCAGCAGCTTTTCGACCTCGCCCGGATAGATGTTCTCGCCGGAACAGACGAACATATCGTCGGCGCGTCCGACGAAATAATAGAACCCGTTTTCGTCGCGGCGCATCACGTCGCCGCTGTAATACCAGCCATCGACCAGCGCTTTGGCAGTCTGCGCCGGCAGATTGTGATAGTTCGGCATCAGCGCCGGATTGCGCATCAACAGCACGCCCTCGTCGGCGCTGCCGTTGACCAGCCGGAGATTGTCGAGATCGATCGGATAGCCCAGCGCCATCGGCGGCGTCGGTATCCCCTTGGGATGCGGACCGAACACCGCGGGGCCGGCCTCGGTGGTGCCGTAACCCATCGAGATGGTGACATCGGGCAGCGCCAGCTTGATGCGATCCCACAGCCCCCTCGTCATCGGCGCCGATCCCAGCATCAGCCGGCGGATCGTGGTGATGTCGTGGGTGGCGAGCAGCGCGGTCTCCTTGATGACGCGCGCCCACATCGTCGGCACCGCGGTCGCCGCGGTGACCTTGTAGGTCGCGATCGCCTCGATATAGCTGCGGGTCTCGAATGCCGGCAGCAGCACCACCGAGGCATTGGTGGCGAAGATGGTCTTGATCGCGAACAGCCCATTCATGTGAAACAGCGGCTGCGCGATGATGTAGCGGTCGGTAGCGTTGAGCGCGCCGCTGGTGCGGGTCGACAGCGCCCAGAGCTGGCCATGATGGGTCAGCGGCACGCCCTTGGGCCGGCCGGTCGAGCCCGAGGTATAGAGCATCTGGCCGATCTCGTCGGCCGTCACTTCCACGGTGGCGAAGTCGCCGGGTTCGATCATGGCGGCGAACCCGCCCGGCCCGGCATCGTCGAAATCGATCACCTCGATGCCCTGGCGCACCAATTTGCGGTTCGCGGCGTCGACAAAGGCCAACGCGATCCTGGCGTCGTCCATCACATAGTCGATGGTGTCGGGCGGCAGCTTGATATTGACCGGCACGGCGATGAAACCGGCCCGCATGATGCCGAAATAGGCCACGATATATTCGGCGCGATTCAGTGCGGCGATGGCGATATGGGTGCCGCGCGCATAGCCGCGAGCGGTCAGATATTTGGCGACGCCATTGGCGAGACGGTCGATCTGCCGATGGGTGTAGCGCCGCGGCTGCCCGGGCTGCACCAGATCGATGATGGCCTCGCGCTCGAGATCGCCGCTGCGGTCGATCAGGTCGCCGAGATTGTTCCAACGCATGCACCAATCTCCTGATGTGGGTATCAACCGGTTGCGCGCCCGGCAAAGGGCACCACGCTGTGCTGCTCGAGCAGATCGTAATGGCAGGCCACCTGCCGCCCGCCGGCCACGCTGCGCAGCACCGGACGCTCGACCCGGCAGCGCTCCTGGGCGATCGGGCAGCGGGTGTTGAAGGCGCAACCCGGCGGCGGATTGAGCGGGCTCGGCAATTCACCCTGCAACACGCTCCTGGCCCGGCTTCGCGCCAGCCGCGGATCGGCCACCGGCGCGGCGGCCAGCAGCGCCCTGGTGTAGGGATGCGCCGGCTGGTGCCAGATCTCCTCGCCGCGGCCGCTTTCGACGATGCGGCCGAGATACATCACGATCAGCCGGTCGGAGATGTGCTCCACCACCGACAGATCGTGCGAGATGAACAGATACGAGACCCCGGTGGCCTGCTGCAGATCGTCGAGCAGATTGATCACCTGCGCCCGCACCGAGACGTCGAGCGCCGACACCGGCTCGTCGCAGATGATGACCTTCGGGCTCAGCGCCAGCGCGCGGGCGATGCCGAGGCGCTGGCGTTGGCCGCCGGAGAATTCGTGCGGATAGCGCCCCATCGCCTCGGCCGGCAGCCCGACCTGCTCGAGCAATTCGCTGACCCGATCCTTGATGTCGCGGCGGGTCCAGCCGGCGATGCTGAGCGGCTGGCCCACGATGGTGCCGACGCTGTGGCGCGGATTGAGCGACCCATAGGGGTCCTGGAAAATCATCTGCATCGACTGCCGCGCCTTTTTCAGCGGCTTGGGCGCCATATTGGTAATGTCCTGGCCGTCGAGCACGACGAGGCCATCGCAGGTCGGCACCAGGCGCATGATCGCCTTGCCGAGGGTGGATTTTCCGCAGCCGGATTCGCCGACCAGCCCCAGCGTCTCGCCGGCGGCGAGTTCGAGGCTGACGTCATCGACCGCGCGCACCACGCCCCGGGCGCTTTGGTACTGCACGCAAAGACTAAGCACCGATAGAAGCGACATCGCGCGACAACTCCTTTTCGGCGGCGAAACAGGCGACGGAGCGATGCGGCAGCAACTCTTTCAACACCGGCCGTTCGGCCCGACAGCGATCGAAGACGTCGGGACAGCGGTTCTGGAATGCGCAACCGACCGGCAGATCGGACAGCGCCGGAACACTGCCGGTGATTTCGACCAGCCGGTCGCCGCGATGGCCGGTCGCCGACGGCGTGGCGCCGAGCAGGCCGCGTGTGTAGGGATGCAGCGGCCG
Organism: Rhodopseudomonas sp. BAL398; assembly: GCF_033001325.1. Classification (NCBI taxonomy): domain Bacteria; kingdom Pseudomonadati; phylum Pseudomonadota; class Alphaproteobacteria; order Hyphomicrobiales; family Nitrobacteraceae; genus Rhodopseudomonas; species Rhodopseudomonas sp. BAL398. The sequence continues at coordinate 4,362,200 of NZ_CP133111.1, read as the reverse complement.
TTCGAACAACGCCTCGACCGGCGCCTCTTCGACCTTGCGGCCGGCATACATCACCACGACCCGATCTGCGGTCTCGGCGACGACGCCGAGATCGTGGGTGATAATCACCAATCCCATATCAGCATCGGCCTGCAGCTCCTTCATCAATTCGAGGATCTGCGCCTGGATGGTAACGTCGAGCGCGGTGGTCGGCTCGTCGGCTATCAACAGGTTCGGCCCGCAGGCGATCGCCATCGCGATCATCACCCGCTGGCTCATGCCGCCGGACATCTGGTGTGGATAGTCGTTGAGCCTGCGCTCGGCATCGGGAATCCGCACCCGCCGCAGCAGCGCGACGGCACGCTCGCGCGCCTCCTTGGAGGAGACGTCGTTATGGCAGCGGATCACTTCGATCAGCTGATCGCCGACGGTCATCACCGGATTGAGCGAGGTCATCGGATCCTGAAAGATCATCGAGATGTCCTTGCCGCGGACCTTCTGCATCTCGCGATCGGACAGCGCCGCGAGATCGCGGCCCATGAAGCGGACCACGCCGCCGACGATCTTGGCGGGCGGTACGGGCAGCAGCCGCATCACCGCCAGCGCCGCCAGCGATTTGCCGCAGCCGGATTCCCCGACGATCGCCAGCGTCTCGCCGGAAATCACCTTCAGCGACAGCCCGTCCAGCGCTGGCAACACGCCGCGCCGGGTGAACAGCGAGACCTCCAGATTCTCGACCGACAGGATCGGCGTGCCGGGTGGAACGATCTCCGCCGCCATCTCAGCGATCCCTCAGCTTGGGGTTGAGCGCGTCGTTGAGACCGTCGCCCACCAGATTAAGCGCCAGCACCGTCAGCATGATCGCCAGTCCCGGCACCGCGCAGATGTACCAGGAGCTGCGGATCAGCGTGCGGCCGTCGCCGATCAGTCGGCCCCAGCTCGACACGTTGGGATCGCCGAGGCCGAGAAACGACACCGCGGATTCGAACAGCACCGCGCCGGCGATCACCAGCGAGGACAGCACGATCACCGGCGGCAGCGCGTTGGGCAGGATCTCGCCGAACATGATGCGGAAATTCCCCATCCCCATCGAGCGGCAGGCCTGGACGAATTCGCGGTCGCGCAGCGACATGAATTCGGCGCGCGTCAGCCGCGCGATCGGCGTCCAGGTCACGATCCCGACCGCGATGGTGACGTATTCGAGCTTCTGTCCCAGGATCGACACGATGGTCAGCACGAAGATCAGGTTCGGAATCGTCTGGAACAATTCGGTGAAGCGCATCAACAATTCGTCGACCCAGCCGCCGAAATAGGCCGCGCTGGCTCCGACGCTGATGCCGATGATGGTGGCGGTCAGGCTGGCGCAGATCCCGATCAGCAGCGTGGTGCGCGCCCCATAGGCGATCATCGCGGCGATGTCGCGGCCCAGCGAATCGGTACCGAGCGGATAGCGCGACGAGGTGAACGGCCACAATTCCGGCCGGCCGACGATGCGCAGCGGATCGCGCGGAAACATCCACGGCGCCGCCAGCGCGATGCCGATCACCACAAGGACCAGCACGAAGCCGACCAGCGCGGCGCGGTTGCGGGCGAAGCGTCGGGCGAATTCGATGGTGAGGGTCAGCATGCTATCTTGCCCGGATACGCGGATCGAGCCGCAGGTAAACCAGATCGACGGTGGCGTTGGACACCGCCACCAGCAGCGAGCCGAGCACCAGCACGCCGAGCACCATCGGATAGTTGCGGCTCATCACGCTGTCGAACAACAGGCTGCCGATCCCGGGCCAGCTGAACACCGCCTCGATCACCACGCTGCCGCCCAGCATGGTGCCGAGCTGCAGCCCGAGCAGAGTGACGATCGGCAGCAAGGCGTTGCGCATCACATGGGCCAGGATCACGCGACCGCCCGACAAGCCCTTGGCGCGCGCGGTACGGACGAAATCCAGCCGGAACACCTCGAGCATCGAGGCGCGCATCACCCGCGCATAGGTCGCCGCGTAGAACAGCCCCAGCGCCGTCGCCGGCAGCACCAGATGATACATCACGTCCAGCGCGTCGCGCAGCGCCCCGTAATCGGTTCCGATCTTGCGCATCCCGCCGACCGGAAACCAGCCAAGCTTCACCGAGAACAGCACCGTCATCATGATGCCGATCCAGAAACTCGGCGCCGCGAAGAAGAACACCGCGCCGAGCGAGATCAGATTGTCCCAGATGGTATTGACCTTGACGGACGCCACCACGCCGGCGGTGAGGCCGACAAGCAGCGCGATCGCCATCGCCGCCAGCATCAGGATCACGGTCGCCGGCAATTGCTGCATGATGACGTCCAGCACCGGCGCGTTCTGCCGGTACGAGTAGCCGAGATCGAGATGCATCACCGACCAGATATATTTGAACAGCTGCACCGTGACCGGCTGATCCACCCCATAGGTGTGGCGCAGCTGATCCAGCATCGCCGGATCGGTCACCTGCTGCTCCGACGTCATGACGTCGAACAGGCTCCCGGGCGCCAGATGGATCAGCGCGAAATTGAGCACGATCACCCCGAGGATCAGCGGGATGATCTGTGCGAGCCGGCGGAGGACGATACGACGCACGCAGGCTCTCCTTTGTTAGCGGTCGAGCCAGACGCCGGACCAGCTGTCGCCCATGAAGTCCGCCGCCGTCGAATGGTTGCGAACATCGCTCCGGGCGATCGTCACCGGTTCGAGATCGACCATCGGCAGGATCGGGATGTCGGTCGCGGCCAGGCTGTCGAACGCATGCGCCAGCTCGATACGCTTGGCCTCGTCGGTTTCCACCGTCATCTTGGCGACGATGTCGTCCATTTTGGGATTCGAGTAGCCGGTGGCGTTGCGGAAGGCGGCGCCCTTCACGATGCCGTCGGTGGTGTAGTATTGCGTCGTGGTCGGGATCAGCTCGATGCCGCCGGAATTATTCGAGATCGCGACGTCGTAGTCGTAATCGGTATAGATCCGCTTCAACGACGTGGCGCGATCCGGCACGGTCAGCTCGACGTCGATCGACAGATCCTCGAACGCCTGCTTGACGTATTGGCCGATCTTGATGTTCTCCTCGAACCAGCCCGCCGACACCAGGCTGAGCTTGAAGCGCGAACCGGATTTGATCGGATAGCCGGCGGCGTCGAGCATCGCGCCCGCCTTCTTGACGTCGAACGGATAGGCCTGAACATCCTTGGTGAAGAAGATGGTGTTGGACGACGCGATGGCGCCGACCGAGGGATGGGCGCGGCCGAAGAACACGGTGTCGGCGATGAAGTCGCGGTCGATCGCCTGCATCAGGGCTTGGCGGACTTCGCGCTTCTTGAAGATCTCTCGGCGCTGATTGAATTCAACCGTCGTCACCCAGGCCGAGTTCGAATAGCCCTTGGTCTCGGCGATGAACTTGCCGCCCGCGGTGAGGCGGGTGATTTCTGGCGGGGGAATCGGATTGAAGGTGGCGATGTCGAGCTGGCCGGCCTCGAACGCCGCCGACCGCGACGCCGGGTCGCGCCACCAGCGAATCACCAGCCGGTCGACATAAGGCAGCCCGGGCGCCCAGTAATTGTCATTGCGCAGGAATTCGACATGGCTGCCGCGCACCCATTCCTTGACCTTGTAGGGGCCGGTGCCGACCGGTGTGTTGTTGATCGGATTGGTGATGATGTTGCTGCCGGCATAGATATGCTTGGCGATCACCAGGCCGGCCTTGCCGGCGAGCACCGACTTCAGAAAGAATTCCGGCACCGGCGCGCTGAATTTCAGCACCACGGTGAGCGGATCGACCGCCTCGGCGCCTTGCAACGCGTTGAGCGAGACGCCGCCGGAAATCGGCTTCCAATATTCCATCGCGTTGTAGACGACGTCGTCGGCGGTGAACGGCTTGCCGTCGTGCCATTTCACATTGTCGCGCAGCTTGATGGTGTAGCTGCGGAAATCCGCTGCTGGTTTGATCTCGAGGGCGAGTTCCGGCTCGAATTTGAGCTCGGAGGTGAGCCGGAACAAGCGCTCATGTACCTTGGTCGCGGTGAAATACGGGCTGGAGCCGCCGCCGGCCGGCACGAACAGTGCCTGCGGCTCGAAGCCTCCCCAACTGGCGAGCAGCGTGCCGCCCTTTTTCGGAGCCGCCGTGGCCGCGCCGGCAGAGCCGGCGAAGCTCGCGGCCAGTCCGGCCGCGGCGGTCGTCATCAGGAAATCGCGTCTGGTCAACCTGCTCATCGTCATTCTCTCTCTGCCAATGGGTCGGAACACATGCGTCTGGTGTTGTGGCGGCGATCAGGACTCCAGCGTCGAGTAAGTGCCGCGGCCGATCGCGAGCAGCACACCCTTTTCATTGAAGACATCGACGTCGGCGATGCCGACGCTTTTGCCGGCACGGCGCACCCGCGACACCGCGACCAACGCGGTGTCGACCGCCGGGCGCAGATAATCGACGCGGAAATTCACCGTCGGCAGGCCGCGGCCGACCATCATGCCGACCGCGAAATCACCGACGGTGTCGATCACCGAGGCGATGACGCCGCCGTGCCACTGCTTGGAGCCCGGCCGGCGCTCGAATTCCGGCCGCATCGCCGAGCGCATCGTCACTTCCTGCGTGACCGGATCGGCGGACACCACCGTCAATCCGAGGAACAGGTTGAACGGCGACACGTCCAACATCTGCTGGATCTGCTCGGCCGAGAGCGCTTTGACCTCGGGCTTGCTCAAGGCGTCACCACGACTTTGCCGAACACCGCGCGATCCTCGATGATGCGCACCGCGTCCTTGGCCTCGGTCAGCGGGTAGGATTTGTCGATCAGCACCTTGAGCTTGCCGGCCTCGACGAGGTCGAACAATTTGGTGATGTCCTCGCGCTCCCAGCCATTGGAGCCGAGCAATTGCAGTTCGAAAGTCCAGATGAAGCGCAGATCCTCGACCGGCGCATAGCCCGCGGTGGCGCCGCAGGTCAGCAGCCGGCCGCCGAGCTTGAGGCAGCGCAGCGATTTGACCCAGGTGTCGCCGCCGGTGAAATTGACCACGACGTCGACGCCGCCGCCTTCGACGAAGCGCCGCCGATGCGGCTTGCCGTGGCGTTCGAACACCGTCTTCATGAAGTCGGCCTGGGTGTAGAGGATGATCTCGTCGGCGCCGAGTTCGGTCAGGCGGCGGCCCTTCTCCTCGCTGCCGGCGCAGGCGATCACATAGGCGCCGGCCAATTTCGCCAGCTGCACGCAGCAGACGCCGACGCCGCCCGAGGCGCCGAGGATCAGCACCTTCTCGCCGGGCTTGATCTTGCCGATGGTGTTCATCATCCGGATCGCGGTGCCGTAGGCCACCGGCAGCGCCGCGGCCTGTTCGAAGCCGACGCCATCCGGAATCTTCACCAGCTGATGCGCCTTGGCGCGGCAGAATTCGGCGAGCCCGCCGTCCTGGGTCTCGCCCATCAACCCGCCTTCGACGCGGTTGACCGGATCGATCAGGACGCGGTCGCCGACCTTCCAGCCCTCGACGCCGGCGCCGAGCTCGGCGATCTCGCCGACGACGTCGAGCCCGATGATCACCGGCAGCGGCACCTTGATGCCCGGCATGCCGCGACGGGTGAAGACGTCGTGATAATTGATCGACGACGCCTTGACATTGACGACAACGTCGCCCTCGCCGGCTTTCGGCGTCGGATAATCCGCGACGAATTTCAGTTGCTCGTTGTCGCCATGCTCGTAAAGAACCACCGCACGCATTTGCTGTTTCGCTCCGTTGTCAGATTGTTGTGGCCGTCGGGGACCAGCTCGCCAGCCCGTCAACCGCCTGTTGGGTAATCGAGATCGCCTGTTCGGTGGTCTCCTCGCGCCAATGCGAGGACACCGGCACGAAGCAGTCTTGGAGATCGGCGCGCAGCAGGCGGACGCGCTCGCTGTCGGGCTCGGCCTTGAATTTCAGCCATTGATCGAGCCGCAGCGCGCGGCGAACTTTCATGCCGCGGGTGCCGAATTCGATCACCGCGCCGACCATCGGCCGAGCGCCAAGGAATTGCGTCATGCCGTGAAACACCAGGCCCTGATAATTCGGCCGGGCCAGGCTGTGCGGCTTCTGGCCGACGATGCGCTCCTTGCCCCACCACCGCACCGCCTCGGCATGCAGCGGCCCCGCCTCGTCGTTGAAGCAGAGGAAGAACGAATCGGCCCAGTCGCCGATGCCGGTGTGCCAGTCGATGAAGCCGAGGCGCTGCGCCGCGCCGAGGTGATCGGCCACGATGGTCTCAAGCGTGAGGTTCGACCATTCGCGCTGGTCGCCGCCGTAATTGGTGCCTTCCGGAAACTGGTACTGGCCGCGCGCCTGGGCGTCGAACAGCGCGTCGGGGCCGTGCTCTTTTTGGAACACCGCGACCGCGGCGTCGTAGGGCGCCAGCGCCGCCGGGTTCCAGTCGCGCGGCATCAGCTCCGGATACAGCGCGGCGTAGCCCGGATTGGCCGGGTAAGGCGCGCCGTGATCGATGAAATTGCGGTTGAGATCGACGTTGTTCTCGGTGGTGCGGGTGCCGTTGGCGAAGCCGAAAGGGTTGAGCGCATGGACCAGCAGCGCCGAGACGCCGCGCGGCAAGGCGCGGGCGAACGAACTCTGCATCCAGCCGATCTGCGCCGCCGAGCCACTGAGGCCTTCGAGCCCGTGGGTGCCGCTGAGGATCACCAGCTGCGACGGGGCGCCGGCATCACCCAGCCTGGCCACATCGATGAACAGCTCCGCGCCATTCGGGCCGGTTGCGCCGGGATGCTTGTAGGAGGACAGCGCGGCACCGAGCTCGCTTGCGACGGCGATAAATTTGGCGCGGGCGCCCGCATAGTCGAGCGCGAAGCTCTTGGTGAAATCATTGCTGATCGCCGCGCTCATTCGGCAAATCCCACCGCCACATTGGCGGCCTTGGAATGCGGGACGACAATTCCGTCCGTCTTGAAGGGGGCGAAGAGAATCGCCGCGGCGCGGAGCAGCTCCTTGGTGGCGGCCAGCGATCCGACCCTGAATGTCAGCGCGACCATCCGGTCGGAGCCGTCCGGGCTGGTCAGCGCCGCGCCCGCGTAGGTCGCGGCCACAGTAGCCGGATCGAGCACGAACACCGTGGCGGCGCCGGCGCGGAACGACACGCCGCCCGGAACGGCGCTCAGCAGGCCGGGGCCGAACATCCGCTCATACAGCGCCGCGGTACGCGCCGGCTGCTGCGAGGCGATGACGAATTCGGTGATCCCGGTGACGCCGTTGGGATGCGACTGCCATTCCGGACGCCACACCATGTCGGGCGTATCGTGGTGGCAGAAGAAGGTACGGCCGTTCTGCACCTCGTCGCCGCTGACGCGGATCACCCGGAAGCGGGCGTCGTGGGCGCCATCGGCCAGCATCACCGGCCGGGCGAAACTCGCGGGCGTCTCGACCGGCACGCCGCGCTGCCGCATCGTCTGATAGACGCGATCGGCATCGACCGATTTGAACACCAGCCCGGTCAGGCCCGGCGGATGCGCCCACAGATCGGCCCGCATGGTCTCGCGGCCGGGCAGATAGCCGAGCAGCTCGAGATAATTGGTGTCGAAGATCGCCAGATGATTGCTCGACCCAAGCGTGTGATGGCCGCGCTCGGTCAGGTCGAAGCCGAGCCTGGCGAATTGCGCCTGCGCGTCGTCGAGGCCTCCCATCACATTGATCACCACGTGATCGAGGATCGGGACGATTGGGCTTCGGGCGTTGGATCCGTCACTCATCTGCGTTGCTCTTCCGATCGATTGCGTCTCGATGCCTTTGGTCGCGTCGTGGCGTGGTCAGGCCGCCTGCGGCGTTTCCAGCGCCATCACGAAGTCGATCGCCGCGTCGGCGTGCAGCGCGGTCGAATCGAACACTTTCAGGTCGGTGTGTTCGGGCCCGATCAGCAGGCAGATCTCGGTGCAGCCGAGGATGACGCTGTCGGCGCCCTGGGCTTTGCCGCGAGCGATGACGTCCAGATAGGTTTGTCGCGAGGCGTCCTTGACGACGCCCTGGCACAGTTCATCGAAGATGATGTCGTGGAGCGCGGTGCGGTCGGCCTCGCCGGGAATCACGGGGTCCAGCCCGAATCCGTCGCGCAGCCGCTCGACATAGAAATCCTGTTCCATGGTGTAGCGGGTCGCCAGCAGCAAAGGCCGCGACAGGCCCTCGGCCTTCACCGCCGTCGCGGTGACGTCGGCGATATGCAGCAGCGGGATCGACACCGCCTGCTGAACCTCCTTGGCCAGCTTGTGCATGGTGTTGGTGCAGATCAGCAGGCAGCTGGCGCCGCCGACCTCGAGGCCGCGGGCGATCTCGGCGAGCACATCGCTGGCCTCGTCCCAGCGGCCCTGCTTCTGCAGGCTGACGATGGCGTCGAAGTCGATCGAGCGCAGCAGGATGTCGGCGGAGTGCAGCCCGCCCAGCCTGGTCCGGATCTGTTCGTTGAGCAGGCGATAGTAAACCGCCGTGCTTTCCCAGCTCATCCCACCAATCAAACCGATCATTTGCATTTCTGCCGCCCGCTCTGCCTGAATGTCCGCGTTGGCAGAAAACTAGCAGCACGACCGCGCAATCGGATTGCGTATCAATGGCAGGTGACCGGGTTTCGGTGAAATCAGACTTCGGACTCGGCGCCGACAACGAAATGGAATTCTAAAAGAGAAATCCCGACCGATTTTCCATGCTCAAGGACGCCGCTTTGGAGCAATCCTGTCGCTGCCCGGCCGCACCGGCCATTCACGCCATCCGGCCTGATCGAGCGCCGCAGGATCCGGAACGCGAACATCGTTGGGTGTCGGGGGTCTCGGATCGGCGCCATCCGATCCCGGGATCGGAATGCGTGTGCCATGCCGCGCGATCGATAAATGGCGCTCCCTAGGAGAATCGAACTCCTGTTTTCGCCGTGAGAGGGCGACGTCCTAACCGCTAGACGAAGGGAGCGGGACGACAGGCTAATAGCCTTGAAACGCCGCCGCTGCAAGCCGTGCGGGGCGGATCGGGGCGGCGATCTTGGCCGCTCGGAATCGGTGGCGCTATGGCTCGGTGGCGAAGGTCAGCCGGCCGGTGGGCTTGAGGGTCTTGGCGTCGAAGGTGCGGATCTCGACCGCGCCGCCGACATCCAGCGTCAGCACCAGGCGGTCGCCGGCGACCGCGGTGGAGACGATCCGGGCGCCCTTTGGCAGCGTGACCGTGCTATGGGTGGCCGGGGCGCTTCCCCCGGCGCGGTAAAGCCGGTAACCGATGGCGACCAGCACGGCCGCGACCGCGAGCGCCGTGGTCAGGCCCGCGATCAGCATCATCCTGCGCACCCGCGCGAACAGCGCGGCTTGCTCGGGGGTCGGTTCGGGCGCATCGGTCTCGGTCATGCAACACTCTTTGGAACTAGGCGTTTTGGAACAAGGCTCACATTTGGAAGATTCGGCCGAACACAACGGGCAGCTGCTTGAGGTCACCGTTTCCGGCGAGGAGGGCTCGACCCGGCTCGACCGCGTGCTGGCGGTGTGCCGTCCCGAATTGTCGCGTTCGCGGCTGAAGGCGCTGATTCTCGCCGATCGGGTCGCGATCGGCGGCACCTGCGTCCGCGACCCCGCTTATCATGTCGCCCCGGGCGATACGATCACAATCGACGTGCCCGAAGCGATCGCGGCGGAGCCCGCCGGCGAGGCGATCGCGCTCGATATCATCCATGAGGACGACGACATCATCGTCATCAACAAGCCGCGCGGGCTGGTGGTGCATCCGGCCGCCGGCCATGAGACCGGCACGCTGGTCAATGCGCTGATCGCCCATTGCGGCGCCAGCCTGTCGGGCATTGGCGGGGTGAAACGGCCGGGGATCGTGCATCGGCTCGACAAGGACACCACCGGGTTGATGGTGGCGGCCAAGAACGACCGCGCCCATCAATCGCTCAGCGAGCAATTCGCCGATCACGGCCGCACCGGGGCGCTGCGCCGCGGCTATATGGCCTTCGTCTGGGGCGCGCCGAACCGGCAGCGCGGCACCGTCGACGCCCCGATCGACCGCCATCCCTTCGCCCGCGAGAAGATGGCGGTGCGCGAAGGCGGCCGCGAGGCCATCACCCATTGGGAAGTCCAGCAAAGCTTCAACGGCCGCGATGGCAAGCCGGTGGCGAGCCTGCTGGCCTGTACGCTGGAGACCGGCCGGACCCACCAGATCCGGGTGCATCTGGCCCATATCGGCCATCCATTGATGGGCGACGACGTCTATGGTCCGCATTTCAAGACCAAGGCCAGCCATCTCGGCCAGCCTGGGCAGGCGGCGCTGACCGGCCTCGGCCGGCAGGCGCTGCACGCCTTTCTATTGGTATTGGAGCACCCGCGAACCGGGGAGATCATGGAGTGGAGCTCCGATCTGCCCCGCGATCTGGCCCGTTTGCGGGGTGCGTTGACGGCGACGGAATGACGCAGCGTCTTCGCGAAACATTAGCTACGTCAATTGGTTATATCGCCGTCACAGCGACGTGACGGCCCGTGTGCTTCCCGCGGGCAAAATAAATCGTTTATATTGCAGATGCGTTGGATGTCCCAACGCGGAACATCGCAGCCCGGTCGGCTTTAGCAAAGCGGCCGTCTGCCTGGTCGCCCGATGTCGGGGACCTGAACCACTGGAGGGCGCTCAATGGCCCGTGCAGCAACTCTACCGGTTCTCAACGGAGAATCTGGGCTTTCTCGTTATCTCTCGGAAATCCGCAAATTTCCGATGCTGGAGCCCCAGCAGGAATATATGTTTGCGAAGCGCTGGCGCGAGCACGACGATCGCGACGCGGCGCATCACCTTGTCACCAGCCATCTGCGACTCGTGGCCAAGATTGCCATGGGTTATCGCGGTTACGGCCTGCCGATCTCCGAGGTGGTCTCGGAAGGCAATGTCGGCCTGATGCAGGCGGTCAAGCGGTTCGAGCCCGAAAAGGGCTTCCGCCTCGCCACCTATGCGATGTGGTGGATCAAGGCCTCGATCCAGGAATACATCCTGCGCTCGTGGTCGCTGGTCAAAATGGGCACCACTGCGAACCAGAAGAAGCTGTTCTTCAATCTGCGCAAGGCCAAGAGCAAGATCTCGGCGCTGGACGAGGGTGATATGCACCCCGACCAGGTCAAGCTGATCGCCAAGCGGCTCGGCGTCACCGAGCAGGACGTCGTCGACATGAACCGGCGGCTTGGCGGCGACGCCTCGCTGAATGCGCCGATCCGCGACGACGGCGAGCCCGGCGAATGGCAGGATTGGTTGGTCGACCATGCGCCGACCCAGGAAGCGGTTCTGGCCGAGCACGAGGAGCTCGATCATCGCCGCGCCGCGCTGAATGGCGCGATCGGCGTGCTCAATCCGCGCGAACGCCGCATTTTCGAGGCCCGCCGGCTCGCCGACGAGCCGATGACGCTGGAAGACCTCGCCTCGGAATTTGGCGTCTCGCGCGAGCGGGTGCGGCAGATCGAGGTCCGTGCCTTTGAAAAAGTTCAAAGCGCGGTGAAGACCACCATCGCCCTGCAGGAAGAAGCCACGCTGCAAGTCGCCCACTGACCGATGCGCCGGCGGCAACGCCGGGGTTCAAGACCCAACAACGCGAAACCCCGCCGGCGACGGCGGGGTTTTTCGTTGGGGAGGGTTTGTTCAGCGGGTCCTGGTCTGCACGTCCGCCACTCGGAACCAGGTGGTTCAGGTCGCCCGTTTGGCGGTCGCTGTGTCGAGATAGGTGGACTGAGTGACCGGGTCGGTGACGACGTTCTTGATCTCCGCGGAGGTGCCCGAATTGCTCAGCTTGAATTTGGTGTCGCCAATCCGGAACGTATTATCCTTGATCAGCACCTGCTGATATTTCACCGTGCCGGCGCTTTCATATTTCACCTGCGCCCGGAACCCGGAGACATCGTTCACCGTGACGGCGAATTTCTTGCCATTGGCATAGGTGCCGGTCCAGGTGCCCTTATAGGCGTCGGGATCGACGGCTTTGTACGGCGTGCCGCTCGTGGTGTTCAGCCCGACGGTGCGATAGTTCGCCGCCAGAATGCTCAGCATGTCAGCCATGGAAATACTCCGTCGCGCGGTCAGCAATCGCGCCGCGCAATTCCGGGGCAGTACACGGCATCTCCGGTTAAGAGAGCGTTAATTGCGGCTTGCTGGCGGCCCGGAAGGGACTGCGTCAGCTGATGCCGGTCTCGGCGCCGGGCTTGGCGTGGACCGGCAGCAGCAGATAATGCACGCCATTGTGCTGCGCCTTGGGGAAGTGGCCGGCGCGGATATTGACCTGGATCGAGGGCAGCAGCAGCGTCGGCGCCTTCAGCGTCGCGTCGCGTGCCGTGCGCATCGCCACGAACTCCGCCTCGGTGACGCCGTTGCGCAGATGGACGTTGCCGTCGCGCTGCTGGCGCACCGTGGTTTCCCAGGCATAGGAGTCGCGGCCGGGGGCCTTGTAGTCATGGCACATGAACAGCCGGGTCTGCGGCGGCAGCGCAAGCAATTTCTGGATCGAACGATAGAGCTGATGCGCGTCGCCGCCAGGGAAATCCGCCCGCGCGGTGCCATAGTCAGGCATGAACAACGTGTCGCCGACGAACACCGCGTCGCCGATCTTGTAGGCGATATCGGCCGGCGTATGCCCGGGCGTATGCAGCACCTCGACGCTCAGCTCGCCGATCCGGAAGGTCTCGCCGTCGGCAAACAGATGGTCGAAGTCGCTGCCGTCGGTGCGCAGATCGTCGGCGTTGAACATCGGCCGGAAGATCCGCTGCACGTCCTTGATGTGCTCGCCGATTCCGACCTTGGCGCCGGTCTTGGCTTTGATATAGGGAGCGCCGGACAGATGGTCGGCATGGGCGTGGGTTTCCAGCACCCAGGCGATGGTCAGCCCCTCGGCGCGGGCCGCCGCCAGAATCGCATCGACCGATGCGACGTCCACGGATCCGTCACGGTGATCATAATCGAGCACCGGATCGATCACCGCCGCGACACGGGTCGCTGGGTCGGAGACCAGATAGCTGACCGTGTTGGTCGGCTCGTCGAAGAAGGCGCGGATCGTCGGGGATGAATCAGGCACTGGCGTTCTCCTAGGCACAACTGCTATTGACATTTATTGTCATATTGTAAATTAGCAATATCTAATATAAGAGGCTGCGATGTCGACCGCCACCATCGATCTGCCCCCCATCGACCTGCAGGACGTCGCGGCCAATGCGCGGCAGGTCGCGAATCTGTTGCGCGCGCTGGGCAATGAGCGCCGCCTGACGATTCTTTGCAAGCTGGTGGAGGCCGGCGAGATGACCGTCGGGACCTTGGCCGAGGCGGTCGGCCTCAGCCAGTCGGCGCTGTCGCAACACCTCGCCCGGATGCGCGACGAGCAGATCCTGACGTTTCGCCGCGAGGGCCAGACCCTGTGGTATCGAATTGCCGATACCCGAATCGAACAATTGATGGCGGAGCTGCACCGCCTGTATTGCCGGACCGCGCCGGTTCAGGCCTGAACGAAAGTCAGCTTCATGCCCATCGCCTCCCCCGACGTCGTGACCGTGCTGTCCGGCGGCATGGTCGGCTTTATCCTGGCGCTGATCGGCGGCGGCGGATCGGTGCTCGCGGTGCCGCTGCTGGTCTATGTGGTCGGCGTCAAGTCGCCGCATGTGGCGATCGGCACCAGCGCCATCGCGGTGGCGATCAGCGCCTTCGCCAACATGCTGTCGCATTGGGCGCGGGGCAATGTGCGCTGGCCCTGCGCCATCGTGTTCTCGGCCGCCGGGATCGGCGGCGCATTGGCCGGCGCCACCATCGCCAAGCAGATCGACGGCCAGAAACTGCTGATCCTGTTCGGCATGCTGATGATCGTGATCGGCGTGCTGATGTCGAAGAAGCGCGGCGGCGGCGGCGACGCCTCGATCCGGCTGAGCCGCGCGACGGCGCGCGCGATGCTGCCGAAGCTGATCGGGACCGGCTTCGGCGTCGGGATCCTGTCCGGCTTTTTCGGCATCGGCGGCGGCTTCCTGATCGTGCCTGGACTTATCCTGGCGACCGGCATGCCTCTCACTTTTGCGATCGGCACCTCACTGGTCGCGGTGGTGACGTTCGGCGCCTCGACGGCGGCGAGCTACGCGGTGTCCGGACTGATCGACTGGCGTCTGGCCGGCGTATTCATCGCCGGCGGCCTGCTGGGCGGGCTGGTCGGAATCGCCACCGGCAGGATCGTCGGCAAGCGCGACCGGGCGCTGCGCGGCATCTTCGCCGCGGTGGTGGTGATGGTCGGGCTCTATGTCTGCTATCGCGGCGTGATGTATTTCCTTTAGCCTCATCGCATCCCCGCTCGCGCAATCCGTCGGCCAGCGGACAACATCAAATTTGCGGTCGTTCCGGGTCGCGAACTCGTCAGGCGAGCGAACCCGGAATCTTGCGGCCGGCACAGCGCGTCAGCGAGATTCCGGGTTCGCTCGCAGCTATCGCTGCTCGCGCCCCGGAATGACAACATCCGCGGTCGACCAGCTGACTGCGCTGCCTGCGATACTCTGCAGCGACACGATCAGCTGAAACATCCACTCATCCTCTGCGACAGTGCGTCTCAGGCGAGACTGCTGCGATGAAGCACGACTGTCATGGTGCACGGGTATTTCGGTGATGGTTCATCATCGCCTGAGTGATGCAGCACCCGCAACGGATCGCGGTCGCGCGTTGCATCTCTCGGCAGGCTTCGACTCCGCAGTGAAAGGTCCCTTTATGCGCAACACCATGCTGACTACGTTTGCTTCCGCACTGATCGCACTCGCTTCCGTCACCGTTGCGGCGGCGGCCGATGGCGCCGTCGACAATAGCGCGCTGTCGTCATCCGAATTCCGCGACCATGCCAGGACCTTCGGTCTGGTCTACACGCTGCCCAAAAACGTCAACGACGTGTTGGACGCGACCATCCGGGGCCCGCTGAAAGAAAAGCTGCTGAACGCGAAGCTCGATACCGAAGCGCAGATGCCCAACATTCCGCATATCACCGTGATGCACATCCACAATGCCGATCCGGCGACGCCCGAGAAGATGCTGGCGGCGCTGCCGAAACTGCCGTCGGCGCTGAACGTGACGCTGAAGAAATTCTCCACCACCGTCGCCGCCAAGGGCGTCGACCGTCCGTGGTGGTTCGATCTCGGCGTGGTCAAGGAAGGCAACGACTTCGAGCAGATGCTGGCGTTCAGCACCACGGCGACCGCGGCGCTGGCGCCGCTGCGCGACGGCCCGCTGCCGCGCTGCACCGGACCGGTCTATGCGGCGATGAGCGACGCGGCGAAGGATCTGGTGCGTACCGTCGGCGTCAGCGGCGTCAACACCGTCAAGGACGGCAAGGAGTTGCGCTCGCACAATCCGCACACCACGCTGGTCTACAGCATGACCAATCTGACCCCGGAATTGCGGGCGCAGATGGATCAGGCGGCCAACGAGTTCAACCAGATTCTCCCCGATGGCATCGACGCCACCCTGAAGTCCGTGTCGATCGTCGAGATCGGCTTTGCCGGCAACGTGCTGCGCGAGATCTATCGGATCAGCCTCGAGGACGGCTCGGTGCTCAACGTCGCAACCGGCAAGATGGCGTCCCTGAAGTAAGCGCGGGCCCTGACTGCCCGGCAACGGGCGGTCGATCCGGCTCACGAAAAAGGGCGGCTCGATGATGAGCCGCCCTTTTGATTAGTCGTTGGTCTGTCCGATGACAGCGACGAGTGCGGTGTTACTCCGCCGCGATCTTGACGTCAGGCGCCGCGGCCAGGACCTCGGCGTCGACCTGGGCTTCGAACTTGGCAAAATTCTTCTGGAACATGCCGACCAGTTTGCGCGCGGTGGTGTCGAACGCGGCCTTGTCGGCCCAGGTCTTGACCGGATCGAGGATATCGCTCGGCACGCCCGGCAGCGCGGTCGGCACCGCGAAGCCGAAATATTTGTCGGTGCGGAATTCGACGTTACGCAGCGAGCCGTCGAGCGCCGCGGTCAGCAGCGCGCGCGTCACCTTGATCGGCATGCGATGGCCGGTGCCGTAGATGCCGCCGGTCCAGCCGGTATTGACCAGCCAGCAATCGACATTGTGCTTGGCGATCAGCTCGCGCAGCATGTTGCCATAGACCGACGGATCGCGCGGCAGGAACGGCGAGCCGAAGCAGGTGGAGAATTCCGGGGTCGGCTCGGTGACGCCGCGCTCGGTGCCGGCGACCTTGGCGGTGTAGCCGGACAGGAAGTGATACATCGCCTGCGCCGGGGTCAGTTTGGCGATCGGCGGCATAACTCCGAAGGCATCGGCCGCCAGCATCACCACATTCTTGGGCTGGCCGGCGCGGCCGGTCAGCGAGGCGTTGGGGATCGATTCCAGCGGATAGGCCGAGCGGGTGTTCTCGGTCTTGGAGCCGTCATCGAAATCCGGCTTGCGGGTCACCGGATCGAGCACGACGTTTTCCAGCACCGCGCCGAAGCGGGTGGAGGCGGCGAAGATCTCAGGCTCGGCCTCGGCCGACAGCTTGATGCATTTGGCGTAGCAGCCGCCTTCGAAATTGAACACGCCGTCCTTGCCCCAGCCGTGCTCGTCGTCGCCGATCAAAGTGCGGTTCGGATCGGCCGACAGCGTGGTCTTGCCGGTGCCGGACAGGCCGAAGAAGATCGCGGTGTCGCCGTCGGGGCCGACATTGGCCGAGCAATGCATCGGCAGCACGCCCTTTTCCGGCAGGTAGTAGTTCAGCGTGGTGAACACGCTCTTCTTCATTTCGCCGGCATATTGGGTGCCGCCGATCAGCACGATCTTGCGGGTGAAGTCGATCGCCACGACGTTTTCGGACTTGCAGCCGTGGCGCGCCGGATCGGCCTTGAAGCTGGCCAGATCGATGATGGTGAGTTCGGGCACGAAGCTCGCCAGCGCCGCAGCCTCGGGGCGGCGCAGCAGCGTGCGGATGAACAGCGAATGCCAGGCCAGCTCGGTGAACACTCTCGTCTTGATCTGGAAGCTCGGATCGGCGCCGCCATAGAGGTCTTGAGCGAACAGCGTCTTGCCTTCGGCGTGCTTCAGGAAATCCTGATACAGCGTCTCGAATTGGTCGGCGGTGATCGACTGATTGCCGCCCCACCACATCGTCTTGTCGGTGTTTTCGTCGCGGACCGTGTACTTGTCCTTCGGGCTGCGCCCGGTGAACACGCCGGTATCGGCGCATAGCGCGCCGTCGCCGGACAGCACCGCCTCATTGGCACGCAGCGCGTGCTCATAGAGCTGCGGCGCACCGAGATTCCAGTTCACGCCCCCGAGATTTTTTAAACCGAATTTGTCGGCGCCAAAGGCACCATTATGCACGCCCGTCTCTTGCACGTAGAAGTCCTCCTCGAATCCGCGTTATCTCGATCGCGCGATTGCCGCCACGCGCGTCTGTCGCGGTAACCGTGAATATAGCCGGCCTGCCCCGGCGGGGCGACCTAATAGTGCCGTAGGCCGACTTTGCCAAGTCAACGCCCGATTATTTGGTTTATCCCCCTGTCACATTGCGCTGGCTCAACTCGGGGCCGCGTGCCGCACCCGATCAGCCATGCTTTTTAGTATGGCCCGCAATGCGGCAGGCGTGACGATGCGCTGACCAAAATCGAGCCGCAAATTGTTGGTTCCCGCCGCCAGATCGAGGCCGTCGGGATCGCAGCCGGTGCAGCGCCACTCGGCGGGCTCGGCGCCCAGCAGCCTGGTCGCGTAAAGATTCATCGCGCCCAAATGATCGGCATTCATGTGGTCGACCACGGATTGTTCGGCTTCCACCAGGCTTTCGGCCCCGGATAGGTCGGTGAGAAACTGGTTCGGCGCCAGATCGACGATGCGGCCGAAACCGGCGACCAGATGGGCGCCGGCGGGCTCGATCCGGAACAGCGAGAAATCCGTGAAGTCGATGAATTGCTCGGCGGCCGGATGGGCGTTGAGATAGCGCCGGCGCAGCAGCGGGGCGTCGGCGGCCCCGGCCTCGACCGCATTGCCCGCCAGCATGATCCGGGCGCCCTCCAGCGGGTCGCCGGCGCCGCGCTCGTCCAGCATCAGCGAGACCCGGGGGTCCGCCAGCAGGTTTTTGGTGTGCACGGCCAGGCGCGAGATCAACAGAATCGGCGCGCCGTCGGGATGGCTGGCCAGATTGGCCAGCGAGCAATAGGGCGCCCCGTCAGCGGTCATCAAAGTCGCCAATGCGCCCTGACGGCGGCGGCGCAATAGCGAGCGGGCGAGGGCGGCGGCGCTGAAATCGGGGGTCGGCTGCATCGTTCAGATCTGCCATTTCATTGCAAAACAGGCCTTTTGCGAGCAAAAACAAGGTCTATATGGGGATTGAGCCGCGTCCAACCGCGGTTATCGGGAACCGGCCACATTTCAGCCCAGCTTGCATTGCTCGTTGACTGTGCTCTTAAGGCCACCTCAGACGAACGGCGAACTGCCGAATCGATTCACTTGACTGACTCGCCACCCCGTTTCGAAAGCAGGCTCATGCCCACCATCGCCCTGGTCGACGACGACCGCAACATTCTCACATCCGTTTCGATCGCCCTGGAAGCCGAAGGCTACCGGATCATGACCTATACGGATGGCGCGTCGGCACTGGACGGCTTCCGCACCAGCCCGCCGGACCTTGCGATCCTCGACATCAAGATGCCGCGGATGGACGGCATGGAGACACTGCGGCGGCTGCGGCAGAAATCCGACCTGCCGGTGATCTTCCTGACCTCCAAGGACGAGGAGATCGACGAATTGTTCGGCCT
This sequence comes from Rhodopseudomonas sp. BAL398, assembly GCF_033001325.1. Classification (NCBI taxonomy): domain Bacteria; kingdom Pseudomonadati; phylum Pseudomonadota; class Alphaproteobacteria; order Hyphomicrobiales; family Nitrobacteraceae; genus Rhodopseudomonas; species Rhodopseudomonas sp. BAL398. Next base: position 4,343,505 of record NZ_CP133111.1, on the reverse strand, counting down.
CAAAATGGGCGCCGACGATTTCATCCGCAAGCCGTTTTCGCAGCGCTTGCTGGTCGAACGGGTCAAGGCGGTGCTGCGTCGCGCCGCGCCGAAGGATCCGACCGCCGCACCGAAGGAAACCGACGCCAAGGCGCTGGATCGCGGCCTGCTGCGGATGGATCCGGAGCGCCACACCTGCACCTGGAAGAACGAGCCGGTCACCCTGACGGTGACCGAATTCCTGATCCTGCAGGCGCTGGCGACCCGCCCCGGCGTGGTGAAAAGCCGCAACGCGCTGATGGACGCCGCCTATGACGACCAGGTCTATGTCGACGATCGCACCATCGACAGCCACATCAAGCGGCTGCGCAAGAAGTTCAAGGTGGTCGACGACGATTTCGAGATGATCGAGACGCTGTATGGCGTCGGCTATCGGTTCAAGGAAACCTGAATCCCGTGAAACGGCTCTGTGAGCGCGCCGGCCCCTTCAAGAACTGACGGGCCGGCCGCTTTAGGGTAGAATGCGCCTGCGACCTATCGCAAACAACCGGGCAGTTTTGGCCATTGCTTGATCGCCCCCCGCTTGATCCTGACCTCGACACCGGGGCGGATGCGCCCGATGGCGCGGACGCCGCCGTCAAGAAGCGTGGCTGGTCGCGGCCACGCCCGATGCGCTGGCTGCGTCGCGCCGGACAGTTTTTCTTTGCGCTGAGCTTCTCCAGCCTGACCCGCCGGATCGTGTCGCTGAACCTCGCCGGCCTGATCGCGCTGGTGGCGAGCATTCTGTATCTGTCGCAATTCCGCGCCGGGCTGATCGACGCCCGCGCCCAGAGCCTGCTGGTGCAGGCCGAAATCATCGCCGGCGCGATCGCCGCCTCCGCCACGGTCGAGACCAACGCCATCACCATCGACCCGGACCGGCTGCTCGACCTCAAGCCCGGCGAGAGCTACGGCCCGGCCGACGAATATGCGGTGCTGGATTTTCCGATCAATCCGGAACGCGTGGCGCCGGTGCTGCGGCGGCTGATCTCGCCGACCAAGACCCGCGCCCGCATTTACGACCGCGACGGCGTGCTGATTCTGGACAGCCGCAGCCTGTATGGCCGCGGCGACGTGCTGCGCTTCGAATTGCCGCCGCCGGCCCAGGAAAAGCCCGGCTTTGTCGAAAAGGCCACGATCGCGATCCGGACCTGGCTCAATCGCGGCGACCTGCCGCTGTATCGCGAATTGGGCCCGGAAAACGGCAATGGCTATCAGGAAGTCGCACAATCGCTGAAGGGCCAGAAGAGCTCCATGGTGCGAATCAACGACCGCGGCGAGGTGATCGTCTCGGTCGCGGTCCCGGTGCAGCGGTTTCGCGCCGTCCACGGCGCCCTGATGCTCTCCACCCAGGGCGATGACATCGATCAGATGGTGACGGCGGAGCGGCTGGCGATCCTCAAAGTGTTCGGCGTCGCCGCCGCGGTGATGCTGGTGCTGTCGCTGCTCTTGGCCTCGACCATTGCGGGCCCGGTGCGGCGGCTGGCCGACAGCGCCGAGCGGGTCCGCCGCCGCATCCGCACCCGGGTCGAAATTCCGGATTTCACCAAACGGCGCGACGAGATCGGCCATCTGTCCGGCGCGCTGCGCGACATGACCGACGCGCTGTACAACCGCATCGAGGCGATCGAGCGCTTCGCCGCCGACGTCAGCCATGAATTGAAGAACCCGCTGACCTCGCTGCGTTCGGCGGTCGAGACCCTGCCGCTGGCCAAGACCGCCAATAGCCGCTCCCGTCTGCTGGCGGTGATCGAACACGACGTCAAACGGCTCGACCGGCTGATCTCGGATATTTCCGACGCCAGCCGGCTCGACGCCGAATTGCAGCGCCAGGACGTGGCGCCGGTCGATCTGCGGCGGCTGCTGACCACCTTGACGCTGGTCGCCAACGAAACGCGGCTCGGCAACAACGCCGCGGTCGACGTCCGTTTCGACGGCGCCGACCATGACACCTTCTCGGTGCCGGGCCATGATTCGCGGCTCGGTCAGGTGATTTCCAATCTGCTGATGAACGCCCAATCCTTCTCCAGGCAGGGCGGCCGGGTCGGCATCGTCTGCCGCCGCCGCAAGACCGAGATCGAGATCGTGATCGACGATGATGGGCCGGGCATCGGCGAAGACGCGCTCGAGAAGATCTTCGAGCGCTTCTACACCGACCGGCCGCATCAGGGTTTCGGACAGAATTCAGGTCTCGGCCTGTCGATCTCCAAGCAGATCGTCGAGGCCCATGGCGGCCGGATCTGGGCCGAGAACCGGGCCGGGCCGGCCGACGCCGACGGCGAAGCCACCGTGGCCGGCGCCCGCTTCATCGTCCGGCTGCCGGCGACATGAGCGCCGACGCGCCCGGGCCCGGCCCAAGCGTGCACGCCGCCGCCGTGCTGATCGGCGATCGCGCGGTGTTGATCCGGGGCGCATCCGGGACCGGCAAATCGCGGCTCGCCTTCGAATTGATCCTCGCCGGCCGCGCCGGACAGATCCCGCCGGCGGTGCTGGTGGGGGATGACCGGGTGACGCTGCAACGTCGGCGCGACACCGTTATCGTTCGCCCGGTGCCAGCGCTGGCCGGTCTGATCGAAATTCGTGGGTTGGGGATCCGCCGCTGCGATTACGCCGCCGAGGCGGTGCTCGGGCTGGTGGTCGATCTGGCGGCTGCGGACGCCGATCGCCTGCCAGCGACGGCAGCCTCGTCGATAATCCTGGAGGGCGTCCAATTGCCGCGGGTTGCGGTCGCCGCCGACTGGTCCGCGCTACCTCTGGTAGCGGGCTTTCTGACGACAACCGACGCTGTGGCCGCAACACCAGTATCCGGCGATTGTGAGAAGGGAATTGGTAACCATATAAGTCCCACACTCGAGTCCGAATAGACCCGCGCTGTCTCCCAAATGTGTCGCATTTGAGGGAGAAACGCGAAGACCCCTCTTGCATAGGGGCTCTGGATGGTCAAAGTGACCCGTTCGCGCGGTGCACCACAGGCGCCCGCGAGGAGTTTCCGATGATTGGTCTAGTACTTGTGACCCATGGGCGCCTGGCCGACGAGTTCAAGGCGGCGCTGGAACACGTGATGGGCCCGCAAAAGCAAATTGAGGCTGTCACAATCGGCGCCGAAGACGACGCCGATCTGTGCCGTAGCGACATCATTGAGGCCGTCAACCGCGTCGATAGCGGCGACGGCGTCGCGATTCTGACTGACATGTTCGGCGGCACGCCCTCCAATCTGGCGATCTCCTGCATGAGCCGCCCCAAGGTGGAAGTGCTCGCGGGGATCAATCTTCCAATGTTGGTGAAACTCGCCAAGGTCCGCGAGGAGCGGCCGCTGCCCGACGCCATTGCGCTGGCGCAGGAAGCCGGCCGCAAATACGTCACCATCGCCAGCCGGGTCCTCGCCGGAAAATGACCGCCAAGCCCGACCCGATGGTTTCCGCGGACGGCAGCGCGGCTCAGGACGGTGGATCTTCCACCGAGCCGGTGGCGCGCGAGATTCCGATCATCAACAAGCGCGGCCTGCACGCGCGGGCATCGGCAAAATTCGTCCAGATGGTCGAGCGCTTCAACGCCGAGGTCTGGGTCACCCGCGGCGGCGAGACCGTCGGCGGCACCTCGATCATGGGTCTGATGATGCTGTCAGCCGGGATCGGGACCTCGGTGGTGGTGTCGGCGGTCGGACCGCAGGCGCAGGAGGCGGTCGACGCCTTGACCGAACTGCTCGGCACCCGGTTCGGCGAAGAAGAATAGATCCCGAAGCGTCGTTTGAGCCTGACCTTTTCCGAAACCGCGATCCACTTTTCGGAATCGTGCTCTATCGCTCATGATTTCTGTCGTTCCGGGGCGCGGGCAGCCGTGCCGCGCGCGAAGCCGGGATCGCGCCGAGACGTCCTGCCTGACCGAAAAACTGCAATCGACAGCGATTACTTCGCGACGGTCGGCTGCACGATCATGAACACGTCGCGCAGCGCCTTGCCTTCGATCCCGAACAGAGACCGCGTCACCCGGACCTCGCCACGTCGGATCTCGGGCTGATCCGCCGCGATCCTGCTGGCGATGGCGAGGCAGCCGGCGTCGGTGGCTGGGCAGACCAGCACCGCGCCATGGGCGTGCGCGGCGGCGGCGATCGCCGCGATATCGTCGTGCTCGAAGGAGCGCGTGCGGGCTCGCAGATAATAGGCCGTATTGGCCGCCAGCACGGTGTCGCCGGCGACCAGCGGAATCGGCAGGTCGCTGCGCAGCCGCCATTCGCGGGCGATATGGTCGGCCAGCACGGAGGCATATTCGAACGAAGCCGGCGCGGTTCCGAGATGGATCGCGAGCGCCGCCGCCGGCGCCAGCGCCAGCATGATCAACGACAACAGCCCGGCGCCGACCGCGACGCGTCGCACCGCCTCGCGGCCGACGCTGACCAGCGGCGATGCCAGCAGCACGATCGGCAACAGGGTCCAGGACGGCATCGTCCACAGCGACGAGATCTGAATCCCGCTCAGCAAAGCGAGCGGCATCGGCACCAAAATCATCGCCAGCAGGACCACGAGCATCAGCCGGCGTTGCCGATCCGGCGGCGCCGCGATGTCGGCCAGCGCGTCACGTGAGGGACACAGCAGCCAATAGGCCACGACCAGCGGCAGCGCGGCGTAAGCCAGGGAGCCCAGCAGATAGATCAAGGTCGCGACGATATTATTGGTCAGGCCGCCCGCCGGATGCACCGATGTCGCATAGGCGAAGGACGAAAAATGGTGCTGCGCCAGCCACACCAGATTCGGCGCCAGCACGGCGCCGCCGACCAGGATCATCAGCCAGGGCGCCGGCGAGCGGAAGAATGCGGCGCGGCGCGGATCGGTCAGGGCGGCGAGCCCGAGCGCGGCCACCAGCACGATCGACCAGTATTTGCCCAGCATGGCGAAGCCGGTGAACAGCCCCGCCAAGGCCGGCCACAGCAGGCTCGACTTCCGGCCCGGCGCCTCGAAGGCGCGCAGGAAGCAATGGATCGCCGCCGCCCAGAGCGGCAGCAACACCGAATTGGCGTTGTATTTCAGCGCGATGAAATTGAAGAACGGGATCAGCGTCAGCAGCGCCAGGCCGAAGACGGCCTTCTCCGGCGACATGTAGCGCCGCATGGTGCGCCAGGCGATATACAGGGTCAGCGCGATATTGGCGGATGCCAGCACGTGGAACATGAGGTCCGACACCGGGAACAGCGTGAACCACAGCCTTGTCACCAGGGCGCTGAACGGCGGATGCTTGTCGTAGCCGAACGCCAGATTCCGCGACCAGCCATAGAGCTCGGTGACGTCGGCATGTAGGTCGCGCGGCAGCGTCGCGATGGTCCGGTAGGCGGTCCAGATCGCCGCATAGACCGCAAGCGTCAGGACAACGGTGCGCTCCTGCCGCAGCGGATCGACCAGGGCATCGATCCAGCGCGTGATCCAGCCAGGCCGAGGACGGGACAGGGCAATCGAACTCATCCGGGAGGCGACTTTCGCAGAATGGACGGTGGACAGGATATGGTTCGGATTGGGCCGTCAAGCGCCGCCCCCCGTAATTGCGATGAGTTGATCGACTTCAGGCCGGGATGCCGTCTTCCGGTCCACGAACACCTTCGCCGCGCGCTGGCCCCGAACCGGCCGGGAAGACGTGCCAGCCCGCTGTGGCGCGCTTAACGGCGGCTTGTGGGCCCGATTGCCTTGCCGCCCCTCAGCGCCAATGCTATCCCGCGCGGATGACCGCCATTCCGATTACCAACATCCGCAACTTCGCGATCGTGGCCCATATTGACCACGGCAAATCGACGCTGGCCGACCGGCTGATCCAGACCACCGGGGGGCTGCAGGCGCGCGAGATGAAGGAGCAGGTGCTGGACTCGATGGATATCGAGCGCGAGCGCGGCATCACCATCAAGGCGCAGACCGTGCGGCTGGCCTATCCGGCCAAGGACGGCAACACCTACATCCTGAACCTGATTGACACCCCCGGCCATGTTGACTTCGCCTACGAAGTCTCCCGCTCGCTGGCGGCCTGCGAAGGCTCGCTGCTGGTGGTCGACGCCTCGCAGGGCGTCGAAGCCCAGACCCTGGCCAATGTCTATCACGCGCTCGACGCCGGCCATGAGATCGTCCCGGTGCTGAACAAGATCGATCTGCCGGCCGCCGAACCCGACCAGGTCAAGCAGCAGATCGAGGATGTGATCGGCATCGACGCCTCCGACGCGGTGATGATCTCGGCCAAAACCGGGATCGGGATCGACCTGGTTCTGGAGGCCATCGTGCATCGGCTCCCGGCGCCGAAGGGCGACCGCGAGGCCTCGCTGAAGGCGCTGCTGGTCGATAGCTGGTACGACGTCTATCTCGGCGTCGTGGTGCTGGTTCGAATCGTCGACGGCGTGATGAAGAAGGGCCAGCGGATCCGGATGATGGGCACCAACGCCGCCTATGATCTGGAACGGGTCGGCGTCTTCACCCCGAAGATGACTCAGACCGACGAACTCGGCCCCGGCGAGATCGGCTTCATGACCGCCGGCATCAAGGAAGTCGCCGACACCCGCGTCGGCGACACCATCACCGATGATAGGAAGCCGATCACCGAGATGCTGCCCGGCTTCAAGCCGGCGATCCCCGTGGTGTTCTGCGGTCTATTCCCGGTCGACGCCGACGATTTCGAAACGCTGCGCGCCGCGATGGGCAAGCTGCGGCTCAACGACGCCTCGTTCTCGTTCGAAATGGAGACCTCGGCGGCACTCGGCTTCGGCTTCCGTTGCGGCTTCCTCGGATTGCTACATCTGGAGATCATCCAGGAGCGGCTGTCCCGCGAATTCGACCTCAACCTGATCGCGACCGCGCCAAGCGTGATCTACCAGATGCATCTCACCGACGGCACCGAGATGGAGATCCACAATCCGATCGACATGCCCGACGTGGTCAAGATCGCCGAAATCCATGAGCCGTGGATCGAGGCCACCATCCTGGCGCCGGACGAATATCTCGGCGCGGTGCTGAAGCTGTGCCAGGACCGCCGCGGCAATCAGAAGGAGCTGACTTATGTCGGCGCCCGCGCGATGGTGAAATACGAACTGCCGCTCAACGAGGTGGTGTTCGATTTCTATGACCGGCTCAAATCCGTCTCCAAGGGCTACGCCTCGTTCGACTATCACCTCACCGAGTACAAGGCGGCCGATCTGGTCAAGATGCAGATCCTGGTCAATGCCGAGCCGGTCGACGCGCTGTCGATGCTGGTGCACCGCACCCGCGCCGAGGGCCGCGGCCGCGCCATGGTTGAGAAGATGAAGGAGCTGATCCCGCCGCATATGTTCGTGATTCCGATCCAGGCGGCGATCGGCGGCAAGATCATCGCCCGCGAAACTGTCCGCGCGCTGCGCAAGGACGTCACCGCCAAATGCTACGGCGGCGACATCACGCGAAAGCGCAAACTTCTGGAAAAGCAGAAGGAGGGCAAGAAGAAGATGCGGCAATTCGGCAAGGTCGAAATCCCGCAGGAGGCCTTCATCGCGGCGCTGAAGGTGGATAGCTGAGGGGACGGCCTGACACCGAGTCCACCTGTCCGCGCGTGATGCCCTTTCGGGGCGGCGTTTGTTCGTCCGCTCCGTCGACTCCAGCGCGTCTACCAGCGGTCGGCTTCGCGGCAATGCCGTTTTGAGAACAAGTTCCCCGCCGCGCGTAAAATATACAGGTAGTCTTACCCGCCAGATTAGTAAACTTTCGTTAACCCTACGCATTCTAGCCTGATAATGCACCGCGCTATCTGGAGGCGACGTGGATAACATTCTGCATTTACGGCCCCGCCCGACGCCCGCAACGTTGATCGCTTGGCAGTTTCTTGGCCAGCCATTGCATCAATGGCCGAGATGGGTGCAGGCGGGCTGCATACTGCAGCGCGGTCCCAACGGGAAGCTGGAACTGCGCCACGAGAGGCGCAGTGGGGTGCAGATCGTTTATCTCGGCGAATGGCTGGTAAAGGATCTGGACGGTGGCGTTTGCTTCTACACCGACGCTGAATTGCATCGCGAATTCCTGGCCTGACCGCAACGACGACGCCCCGTTTGTGCCGACACCGTCGGGCACGGCTGCTTCCGTCTTGGTTTTTCCACAATCGCCTGCGAAGTTTTTGTTGCGCTCGCGTGAGTGATTTTCATTCCGTACTCTGTTTGAGACCGACGCGTACCCTTCCAGAAAAAACCAACCTCACTGCCTGCGCTTCCTCGATTTAAGCAAATCATTCAGGGAGTCCAACAATGGCAAGCGAAGTCAACGTCCAGCCTAGCCATGGCAAGGCCGGCCGGCATCCGACCCGTGCGTTTCTCGATAGCCTATCCGGTCATGACGATCCCGGTATGTTCGGCCGGATGTTCCCGGACCTGCGGCCGCTGGCGGTCGATGACGGCCCGCTGCAGGAACTCGCCGACGCCATGAAGGACGCAGCGCCGGACGATGCCGCCGGCGACAACACCAAGGTTCCCGCCGGATTCACCTATCTCGGCCAGTTCGTCGATCACGACATCACGCTGGATCTGACCTCGTTTGGCGACAAGGAGGACGACCCGAAAGCGGTGCGGAATTTTCGCACACCGGCGCTCGATCTCGATAACGTCTACGGGCTCGGCCCGGATGGCAGCCGCCATCTCTACGCCCGCAATCCCGGCGACGCCGACGGTAAGAATCCCGGTCCCAAGCTGCTGATCGGCAAGAACATCAATGTGCCGCTCGGCGGTGTCACCGGCGCTTTCCGTAACGATCTCCCGCGCAGTCCCGAAGGCTTCGCCCTGATCGGCGATCATCGCAATGACGAGAACCTGCTCGTCGCCCAGACCCAGCTGGCGATGCTGAAATTCCACAACAAGATCTGCGATCAGTTGATCGCGGCGGGTCGACCGGCGGACAGTATCTTCCTGGAAGCCCGCCAAACCGCAACCTGGCACTATCAATGGCTGGTGCTGCACGATTTCGTCGAGCGCATCACCGAAAAGGGAATCGTCGCCAAGATTCTCGAGCAGGGGCGCCGGTTCTACCGCTTCAAGACCACGCCCTATATCCCGGTCGAGTTTTCCGCCGCCGCCTATCGGCTCGGGCACAGCATGGTGCGACAGACGTATAGCTACAATCGAGTCTTCACCGAAGGCGCAATCACCCCGGCGACGCTCCAACTGCTGTTCACGTTCACTGGCTTATCGGGCGGAATCGTCGGCGATCTTGCGCCCAATCCGCCGACCGGCCCTACGCCGGTCTCGGCGCTTCCGAGCAACTGGATCATCGACTGGCGCCGCTTTCATGAAGTTCTGCCGAACAATCCCGCTGACGTCCCACGCAATGCCTCGCGCAAGCTCGACCCCTTCGTGGTCCCCCCGCTGCACACCCTGCCGGGCGGCGGCGGTAGTCTGCCGTTTCGCAATCTCAAGCGTGGCGTGTTGGTCGGCCTGCCGTCCGGCCAAGATATCGCCAAGACGATGATGATCAAGAATCCACTCACGCCGGCGGAGATCGCCAAGGGGCCGGACGGCGCGGTCGCCAAGAAGCATGGGCTGCATGAGCATACGCCGCTGTGGTACTACATTCTTAAGGAAGCCGAGCAGCGCGGCCGCGGTGAGAGGCTCGGTCCGGTCGGCGCCACCATCGTATCCGAGGTATTCGTCGGCTTGGTCCATGGCGACCACCAGTCCTATCTCTGGCTCAGGGGCAAGGACTGGAAACCGACGCTGCCGTCGAAGACACCGGGCGATTTCACCATGGCCGACCTGCTGCGGTTCGTCGGTGACGTCAGCCCTATCGACAACATCGCCGGCGTATAGGCTCAACAACTGGGCCACGATTTTCGGCCAGACTATCGCTGACCCTAAGCTAAAGCAGGATCGCAATTCGCCCGGAACACCATCCTGCTTTTTCTTGCCCCGCTCGACGATCAGACCAAATAGCATGCGCAACCTGAATGCAGCGCCGCGCAATCCGGGATGTGGATCTGATCAGCCCTGCCCCCCGCGCATTACGAGGCGCGGCGGGCGGATCGCGCCGGCGGCTTCGGAATCACCTGAGCGACCGCTGGTGGAGCGCCGGCAGAGACCATCACGTAAATTTTGCAACTATGGCGCCTGCCGGTGCTCCATTTGCGATCTGCGAATGACATCGGGAAAGGCGATCCGCGCCTTGGTCGAAGCGCCGCGGTCGGTTGACTTAGAGATGCGCTCGAAACACCATTGCGGCGAGGGACCGAGTCGAGCGCCGCGGGGGACACAAGATGGCTTACAAATTCGAAGTCTACAAAGACAAGGCCGGCGAGTTCCGGTTCCGCTTCAAGGCGTCCAATGGCGAGACCATGTTTGCGTCGGAAGGCTATGCGCAGAAGGCCTCGGCGCTCAGCGCGATCGAATCGATCAAGACCAACGCCCCCGGCGCTACGCTCGACGATCAGACCAAATAAAGCGACCGGCGCCACGACCGACGGGCGCTACAGCTGATCCCGAAAAAAAGTGGATCCCGGTCTTCGGAAAAGATCATGCGCGAACAAGAAGCTAGAGCGGGATGACGATTCGAAGATAAGGCATCCTGCGCTAGGGCCACGGCCGGCGATGTCTGCGGCCGGGCGGTATCGGAAGCCGCGAGACTCCGCAGTTGCGCCGATCCGCTCCCGACTTTGCGTCAGATCACGCGCTGTCATATTCAGACGGTGCATGATCGGGCAGCCAAAGCGCGGGGCCTGTAGCCAACCCTGCGCCAGCCAAGACGGTGTCATGATCAGCCCGGACCGACAGAACCCAAATCAAGCCATCGGCACCCGGCAATTGTCGGGCGCGCTGAAGATCGCGGAGCCGGATTTCGAGCTGCTGGATGAGCTGTTCCGCGCCAGCGAGTTGGAGCAGCAGGCGCCGCTGCTGGCCCGCGTGGTGCTGGAAGCCTTCACCAGCTATTACGCGGTGTCGCGGCGGATTCCGCAGCTGGTCAAGGCCGCGTTCGAGGCCCGCGACTGGCCGGCGACGGTGCAGCTGTCGCGCGACCGGCTGACGCTGTACACCGCCTGCCTCGATCAGCTGACGCCGTTGCTCCATGCCGGCCTGCCGGAATCCGCCAATGACGAGCGGCTGTGGGCGCTGGCCGAGGCCGAATTGCTGGCCGCGATCGCGACTCGCTACGAGGCCGATTTCGTGTTCGCGTTCTGGCAATCGCTGCGCCGCATGCTGCTGCGCAATGAATGGCGGCCGATCTCCTACGAGGCCGGCATCACCGCCAAGCCACGCGGCACCGCCCGCGCGGTGATCAAGACCTTTCCCGCCCGGATTCCGATCGAGCCCGGGGTGATCCATGACATCTTGGAGATGGCCGGCTTCACGGTGCCCGGTCGCGACACGCCATGGCGCGATCTCGATGGCGACGCCGCACGGGTGGCCAATGCGATTGCCGCCGCGCTGGAGCCGCTGGGGCCGCGCGATGGCGAGGCGGCGCGGATCGAGATGGCGAATTCCGGCTTCTTCCGCAATCGCGAGGCCTGCCTGGTCGGCCGCATCGTGCTACGCAGCAGCGGCGACCGGCCGTTGCGCAGCATCCCGCTGATGCTCGCGCTGCGGCACGATCACGACGGGCTGTCGGTCGACGCGGTGCTGTGCGAGAGCGACGAGCTGCAATACGCATTCTCGCCGACGCTGGCGAATTTCCACGTCACCAATCCGCATTATCACGAGCTGGCGCTGCTGCTCAGCGAGCTGATGCCGAAGCGGCCGCTCGGCCTGCATTATTCCACGATCGGCTTTCATCACCTCGGCAAGGTCGCGGTGATGACCGAGATCCTGAGCCATCACCGCCGCAGCAAGGAAAAATTCGATACCGCGCCCGGCCTGCGCGGCACCGTGGCGATCGCCTTCACGATGCCGGGCTCGGGCTATGTGCTGAAGATCATCCGCGACCATCCCACCGACGATTACAAATGGGACCGCTTCGAAGGCCCCGACAGCGTGCTGCGCAAATATCATCTGGTGCATGAGATGGACCGCGCCGGCGCGATGCTGGACAACATCATCTACACCAACGTCAAGCTGGAGCGCGCGATGTTCGCGCCCGATTTGCTCGACGAATTGCTCGAGGCCGGCATCGGCAATGTCAGCCTCGACCGCTCGGCGCTGGTGTTCCGCCAGCTGATCGTGCAGATGAAACTGGTGCCGCTGCCGCTGTTTCTGGCCAAGGCGTCGCCGGCCGAGGCGCGGACCGCGGTGATCAATCTCGGCCATTGCATCCGCAACAACGCCGCCGCCAATATCTTCAACCGCGATCTCGACAGCTCCAATTACGGCGTCAGCCGCACCCTCAAGGTCTATCTGTTCGATTACCATGCGGTCGAACCGCTGACCGACGTCACGGTCCACAACACCGCCGGCTGCGCCGAGGGCGAGCCCGGTCTTCCGCATTGGCAGTTCGAGCAGGGCGCGGTATTTGCGCCGGACGACATGGAGGCCGGATTGCGGATCGACGATTTCACGCTGCGCCGCGTGTTCCGCGATGCCCATGCGGATCTGCTGCGCGCCGATTATTGGGAAGCCATGCAGCGCGCCTTACGCGCCGGCGAGGTGCCGGAGGTGATGAGCTACCCAGCCGCGCGGCGCTTGCCGCGCTGAGGCGGCTGTCGCCGAGGCCGATTCATCAGTCGTGCCGTGCCCCGGACGCGGCGCAACGCGCCGCTTGGCGGCGTGGTGCGCCGCAGAGCCGGGGCCCCGCTGGTTGGCTTATCAAGCGGCATCCCTGAGCCGCGGAGCGGCATGAACAATGCCGCACCGCGTCCGGGATACGGCGTAAGCCGCCTCGCTCAGTTGCGCTTCGCCAAAACGGCGCGGATCTTTTGCGCCAGCGCCTCGCGCGAATAGGGCTTCGGCAGCAGGTCGACCCCGGGGTCGAGCCGGCCGCCATGCACGATGGCGTTTTCGGTGTAGCCCGAGGTGAACAGCACGACGAGGCCGGGCAGCCGTTCCCGTGCCTTGCGCGCCAGTTCGGGGCTGCGCAGCGGCCCTGGCATCACCACATCGGTGAACAGCAGATCGATCGCCGAGCCGCTTTCCACCACGCTGAGTGCGCTTTGCGCGTCCTTGGCCTGCAGCACCCGATAGCCGAGATCGAGCAAGGTGGCGACCGAGGTTTCCCGCACCTCGGCATCATCCTCCACCACCAGGATCGATTCGGAGCCGCCTTCGACCGGTCCGGCGACGGCCGGGACCACAACGTCCTCGGACTCGGTGGTACGCGGCAGATACAGCTTGATTGTCGTGCCCTGGCCGACCTCGCTGTAGATCTTGATATGACCGCCGGATTGCTTGACGAAGCCGTACACCATCGACAGGCCGAGCCCGGAGCCCTTGCCATCCGCCTTGGTGGTGAAAAACGGCTCGAACACCTCGTCGACGATTTCGGGCGCAATCCCGCAACCGGTATCGGTGATCGCCAGCAACACGTATTGGCCCGGCGTCGCGTCTGGATTGAGGCGGGTGTAGTCGTCATCCAGCGAGGCGTTGCCGGCCTCGATCGTCAGTTTGCCGACGCCGTCCATGGCGTCGCGGGCGTTGATCGCGAGGTTGAGGATCGCATTCTCGATATTGCCGGGATCGATCTGCGTATTCCACAACCCGCCGGCGACGACGGTTTCGATCTCGATTTCATCGCCCAGCGCCCGGCGCAGCATGTCGTCGGTTTCGCGGATGAAGCGGCCGATATTGACCACGCGCGGCGCCAGCGGTTGCCGCCGGCCGAACGACAACAGCTGCGACGCCAGCTTGGCGCCGCGGGTGACGCCGGCCATCGCATTATGAACCCGCCGCTCGGCCTTGGCATTGCCGGCGATGTCGCGCAGCAGCAGTTGCAGGTTGCCGCTGATCACCTGCAGCAGATTGTTGAAATCATGCGCGACGCCGCCGGTCAGCTTGCCGAGCGATTCCATGCGCTGGCTCTGCCGCAACGTCTCCTGCGCCTGCAGCAATTCGGCGGTGCGGCTCTCGACCCGATGTTCCAACGTGTCGTTGAGATGCGCCAGCGCCTCGGCGGTGCTTTTTTGGTCCTCGATATCGGTGTTGGTGCCGATCCAGCGGGTGATCCGGCCGTCGGCATCGCGGATCGGCACCGCGCGGGAGACATGCCAGCGATACAGCCCGTCGGCGCGGCGCAACCGAAATTCGGCCTGATAGGACGCGCCCGAGGCGAGCGAAGCCGCCCAGCCATTGGCGATCGCGGCAACGTCGTCGGGATGAACGATAGCAGCCCAGCTCTGACCGTCGAGTTCGCCCGGCGCCGCGCCGCTATATTGATAGACTTGGTCGTTGAACCAGTCGAGCTGGCCGTCCGGCAGCGCGGTCCAGACGTGATTGGGGATGGCCTGGGCGAGGGTCCGGAACTTGGCCTCGCTGTCGCGCAGCGCCTGCTCGGCGTTCATCTGGTCGGTGAGATCGGTGTTGACGCCGAACCAGGCGGTAATCGCGCCGTCGGCGTCGCGGGAGGGACTGACCCGGGTCAGAAACGGCCGGTAGACCCCATCGCCCCCGCGTAGCGGAAACAACATCTCGAACGGTTGGCCGCTGGCGATCGAGGCCCGCCAGCGTTCGAGCACGTCGGGCAGCTTTTCCGGATGATGGACCGATTGCCAACCCCAGCCTTCCATTTCGGCGGCGCTGGTTCCCGTGTATTCGTACCAGCGGCGGTTGTACCAGTGGATATAGCCGTCGGGTCCGGCTATCCAGCACAGCGTCGGAAGGTTTTCCGCCAACGCCCGAAACTGTCGATCACTTGTCGGCACGCGCACCATCGATCTGCTTGTGAGAAATCTGGCGCGACTTTGGCCTACAACGCCGAAGTTGCAAAGCTACTTTTCGGTTTGGCACCGGACAGCGCGGCACCCGCCAGGGTCGCCGGACGACGGCGACGCCCGGCCCGAAACCCTTGCCGAAGCCCGCCACCATCGCTACCTGTGCGACTGATTATTCGACGAGGACGCCGCCATGCTCGACGCCGCCATCAAGGCGCTGACCCAGATCCTGTCGCCGCCGATGCGCTCGATCCTGTGGCGATCGATCGCCTTCGCGCTGGCGCTGATCACCGTGATGGCGATCGGTCTGCAACGGGCGCTGAGTTGGTTCGCCACCTCGGGCGAGGTCTGGGCCGAGGCCGCGCTGGGACCTGGCTTTCAGACCCCGCTGAATATTCTGGCCTGGATCGTCTCGATCGCCGCTGCGCTGGGCGTGGTGCTGGGCGCGGTATTCCTGATGCCGGCGGTGACCTCGCTGGTCGCCGGCATTTTCGTCGATGACGCCGCCGACCATGTCGAGCGCGAATATTATCCGGACGAGCCGCCCGGCGTCGCGCTGCCGTTCGGCCTGGCGATGACCGAGACCATCAAGACCGCGCTGCTGACCATCCTGGTCTATCTGATCGCGCTGCCCTTCGTGTTCATTGCCGGCGCCGGCTTCATCGCCTTCTTCATCGCCACCGCCTGGCTGCTCGGTCGGGAATATTTCGAGCTGGCGGCGATGCGGTTTCGACCCGCCGCCGAGGCCAAGGCAATGCGCAAGGACAACGCCGCGATCGTGTTCACCTGCGGCTTGGTGATCGCCGCCTTCGTCTCGATCCCGATCGTCAATCTGGCGACGCCGCTGTTCGGCATGGCGTTTATGGTCCACATGCACAAGCGCCTGTCCGGCCCGCCGCGCGAATTGTTCGAGGCGCGGCGCGAAGTCTCGACCGGCTAGGCCGGCCGCCGGCAACGCCCCGGGACCACCGCCGCGACATCCCGGCGTGACTCTTGCTTTCAATCACCTTTGCTTGCCATGAACTCTGCTGGCGATGAGCTTTGCTGACCACGGTGGTTCGCGCCATCGCATCGCTGTCGAAACCGGGGGCACCATGAAAATCGCGATCAAGTCGGAACTGGTCTACAGCTTTGCACCATCGACCCAGATCATCGCCAGCCTCGAGGCGTCGCACACCGACGATCAGACCATCGTCTCGGAGAAGCTGGTGTTCGATCCGCCGGCCGAGCTATTGCGCGACATCTCGCCGGCCGGCGATCGCAGCATTCGCGCCTGCCTGTCGGGCGAGGTGGCGATTCGCTATGACGCCGTGGTCGAGAACCGGCTGCGCCAATTGCTCCCCGCCAGCGGGCAGCAACATGTCTGGTCGGAATTGCCCCACGACGTGTTGCCGTTTCTGTTGCCCAGCCGGTTCTGCCCGTCCGACAAATTCATGCGGTTCGCGCAGCGCGAATTCGCCAGCGCCGGTGACGGCGTTGCGCGAGTGATGGCGATTCTGAACTGGATCAGCCGCAACATCGATTATGTCGCCGGCGTCAGCGACGCCGAGACCACGGCCGAGCGCACTTTCGTTGACCGCGCCGGGGTGTGTCGTGACTTCACCCATCTGGGCATCACCCTGACAAGGGCGCTGGGCATTCCGGCCCGCGCCGTCAGCGCCTATGCGCTCGATCTCAATCCGCCGGATTTCCATGCGGTGTTCGAAGTCTATCTCGACAACAGCTGGTGGCTGATCGACCCGACCCGGCTGGCGCCGGTGGCCGGCATCGTGCGGATCGGCAATGGCCGCGACGCCTCCGACATCGCATTCCTGACCTCCGACAAGCAATGCCAGGTCTTGCGCCAGTCGATCTCGGTGACCGCCGCGGCGTGAGGCGACCGGCGATCAGCCCGGCGGCACGCGGCGACCGCGAAAGCCGCGGCGCACCGCATGGGCGACCTCGAGCGCCGCGCCGCCCAAGATGATCAGCAGAAAATTCGCCAGATGAGACATCTTCATCGGAATGCTCCAGATACCGCGCATGATCGCTGAATTCTTGGTTCAGCGATTCGCAACTGCAACTAATCAGCTTCGTTCCGGGCCTGATCGGATCGTCTGACTGGATAGTATGAACGGTAATGAGCTGATGAAAACCAAAATGCGCGCGGCGCGGCGAAATTCGCCACATGTCTCGTAACTCTGACATTGCGTGCGTCAAGTTGAATGATCGAATCGATCACGCGCGCCGCGTTTGTCGCCAGCCTGCTTGACACATCATGGTCGCCGAGCCGGACAACCGGCGTCGGCCTTGGTACTTCTACCGCCTTGATAGTCCGCGACGATCACGCGCGTCGTTAGTCGGTGATTCGATTCGCGCCGCCGGCCTCGGAACCGCACGTAATCACTTTCGTTTGACAATGCATGCCGTCGATGTAGCGATGGACGTCTCAAGCGAGCAGGTCATCAAACGAGCAGGACAAGATGCGCCTCAGCCAAGCTCAGCCATTCGATCACAGCCTCGATCGCAAACCGGACCATCCGTTGCCGGCATCGCCGGCTGACACGGATGACCGCGGCAGGCTGTGCTGGACGCGCGACGGCTTCGATTGGCCGAACCGCGAGACCAGCGCGTTCGTCGAGGCCGCCGGCCTGCGCTGGCATGTGCAGCGGATGGGCTGCGGACCGGTCCTGCTGCTGCTGCACGGCACCGGCGCGGCCACCCATTCGTGGCGCGCGCTGGCGCCGATGCTGGCGCGGCATTTCACCGTGGTGGCGCCCGACCTGCCAGGCCATGGCTTCACCGAATCCCCGGTGCCGGAGCGACTGTCGCTCGATGCGATGGCGTCGGATCTCGCCGCGCTGCTAGGCAAGCTCGACCTCACGCCGGCGCTGGTTGCGGGCCACTCCGCCGGCGCCGCGGTGCTGGCGCGGATGTGCCTCGATGGCGCCATCGCGCCGCGCGGCTTTGTCGGCCTCAACGGCGCCATGCTGCCGATTGGCGGACTGGCCGGGCGGGTGATGACGCCGTTCGCCCGGCTGCTGGCGCGAAGCGCGATGGTGCCGCGGCTGTTCGCCCGCTTTGCCGACAGCGACAAATTCATCGAACGCATGATCGCCGACACCGGCTCGGCGCTGGAGCCGGCCGGAATCAAATTCTATCGCCGGCTCACTCGCAGCCCCGGCCACGTCGCATCGGCGATCCGGATGATGGCGAACTGGAAGCTGGCGCCGCTGGCGCTCGACCTGCCGCGGCTGGCCACCCAATTGATGCTGATCTGCGGCGGCAACGACAAGACCATCGCGCCGAAGGATGCGGCGCGGGTCCACGCCATGGTGCAACGCTCCAGCATCGTCACCATGCCGGGCCTCGGCCATCTCGCCCATGAGGAGCAGCCACGCGAGGTCAGCGATCTGATCGTCGGGCTGGCGCGCAGCATCGGCTTGCTGCCGCTGCACACGGTGGCGCCGGAGCCGTTGCAGGCCTGGCAGCTCCACCCGCTGGTGGCGCGCTTGAATTAATTCCCCGCGCCCGGCATGGTCGTGGTTCCGTCGCAGTTTTGCGCTGAGATCGCGCGATCATGGCGGAGCGACGAAGCTGCGCACCATGCACAGCAATCGGGGAGACTCACATGATCGGTCCGTATCCGCGCCGCTTGGCGATGGCCATCGCAATGCTGGCGCTGACATCGCTGACCGGGCAGGCCCAGGAGGCCTCGCCGCATTCACCGCACCCGGCCAAACCCGCCGAGGCCGCCAACACAGCGCAGCCGCACGGCAAGCCGGCGGCCGAGCCGACCACGACCGATCAGCGCAAGCTGCCGCCGGACGCCGTCACCGACCATACATTGACGCTGCCCGGCCGCAGCCTGGCCTTCACCGCGACGGCGGGCACGATCCGGCTGTTCAACACCAAGGGCGAGCCCCAGGCCGACATCGCCTATACGGCCTATCAGCTCGACGGCGCCAAGCCGAACAGCCGTCCGGTCACCTTCCTGTTCAATGGCGGGCCGGGCGCATCCTCGGCCTGGCTGCAGCTCGGCGCCGCCGGGCCGTGGCGGCTGCCGATGACCGGCCCCGCCTCGGCGCCGCCCGAGCTGGTGCCCAATGCCGAGACCTGGCTCGACTTCACCGACCTCGTTTTCATCGATCCCGTCGGCACCGGCTACAGCCGCTTCGTCGCCAGCGGCGAAGACGTGCGCAAGCAGTTCTATTCGGTCGATGGCGATGTCGCCGCGCTGGCGCTGGTGATTCGCCGCTGGCTGGAAAAATCCGACCGGCTGGCGTCGCCGAAATATCTCGCCGGCGAAAGCTATGGCGGCATTCGCGGGCCGAAGATCGTGCGCAATCTGCAGACCCGGCAGGGCGTCGGCGTCAACGGCCTGATCCTGGTGTCGCCGCTGTTCGACTTCCGCGAATATTCCGGCTCCAGCCTGCTGCAATATGTCGCCAGCCTGCCGTCGATGGCGGCGGTGGCGCGGCAGCGTAAAGGCCCGGTGACCCGCGCCGATATGGCCGACGTCGAGGCTTACGCGCGCGGCGAATTCCTGACCGATCTGGTCAAGGGTGTCGCCGACACAGCCGCCACCACACGCCTGGCCGACAAATTCGCGGCCTTGACCGGGATCGACCAGACGGTGAGCCGGCGGCTGACCGGCCGCCTCGCCACCTCCGAATTCCGCCGCGAATTCGACCGCGCCAATGGCAAGATCACCGGCCGCTACGACGCCTCGCAGCTCGGCTTCGATCCCTATCCGGATTCCAGCTCGGCGGATTTCGGCGACCCGTCCTCCGATCCGCTGATCGCGCCACTCACCAGCGCTGCGGTGATCCTCACCCGCGACAGGCTGAACTGGCGGCCAAGCGGCTCGTATCATCTGCTCAACGGCGAGGTGGCGCAGGCCTGGAATTTCGGCCGCGGCAATAACCCGGTGGAATCAACCTCGCAACTGCGCGAAATCCTGGCGCTCGACCCAAACCTTAAAGTGCTGGTGATGCACGGGCTGTTCGATCTCGCCACGCCGTATTTCGGCTCCCAGATCATTCTCGATCAGCTGCCGACCTATGGCTCGCGCGACCGCGTCGCGCTGAAGGTCTATCCCGGCGGCCACATGTTCTATGCCCGCGACGCCGCCCGCCAGGCGCTGCGCGGCGAGGCCGAAGCGATGATGAAGTAAGCGGACGTTGATCGCGCCTCATGGTGAGGAGCGCGCAGTTTCGCGCGCGTCTCGAACCATGAGGCGGGACATGTCCTCATCCTTCGAGACACCCGTCGCGGGCTGCGCCGTCACGGAGTCCGTCATTGCGAGGAGCGCTTGCGACGAAGCAATCCAGTCCTTGCTTGAAGGCCCCTGGATTGCGTCGCTTTCGGACGGCGCTACGCGCCGGCCTCGGCTCGCAATGACGACCTGGATCGTTTTCTGGAAATTCCTAAACCGTCTTTTCCGGCCAGCGGCACAGATCGGCGATCAGGCAGACCTCGCAGCGCGGCTTGCGCGCGAGACACGTATAGCGGCCGTGCAGGATCAGCCAGTGATGGGCGTGCATCATGAATTCTGCCGGAATCACCCGTTCGAGTTCGAGCTCGACCGCCAGCGGCGTGTCGCCCGGCGCCAGCCCGGTGCGATTGCCGACCCGGAACACATGGGTGTCGACCGCCATGGTGGGCTGGCCGAACGCCATGTTGAGCACCACATTCGCGGTCTTGCGCCCGGCGCCCGGCAGTTTCTCCAATTCGGCGCGACTACGCGGCACCGCGCCGCCGAATTGCTCGATCAGCTTTTGCGACAGCGCGATCACGTTCCTGGCCTTGTTGCGATACAGGCCGATGGTCTTGATCAGCTCGCGCACCTCCTCCTCGCCGAGATCCAGCATCTTTTGCGGCGTGTCGGCGAGTTCGAACAATCTGCGGGTCGCCTTGTTGACGCCGGCATCGGTGGCCTGCGCCGACAACACCACCGCGACCAGCAGGGTGAACGGATTGAGGTGCTCGAGCTCGCCCTTCGGCTCCGGATTGGCGGCGGCAAAGCGGCTGAATGCCTCGCGCACCTCGGCGGCGCTCCAGCGGCGGGCTTTTTTCGCGGGCTTTGGCCGCGGAGGCTTGGCTATGACGGACTTGGCCGTGGCAGGCTTGGCCGTGGCAGGCTTGGCCGTGACAGGCTTGGCCGTGACAGGCTTGGTCGCAACGGGTTTGGCCGAGACGGCCTTCTTCGCGCCAGACTTCGATTTCGGCGCGGCGGCTGGGCTGATTTTCGGCATGATTTCGGTATAATGATCCGCGATGATGTCGTGCAACGATCTTGATCCGGAATTCGACCAACCGAAACTGTTTTCGGCGCTGCTGACGCCGCATCGCTCGCTGAGCCCAAACGGCTTCATCGCGCTGATGGCGTTTATCAGCACCGTCAGCTTTGTCGCCGGCGTGGCGTTCTGGATGATGGGGGCATGGCCGGTATTTGGCTTCTTCGGCCTCGACGTGCTGGCGATCTATGTGGCGTTCCGGATCCAGTTCAGCCGCGGCCGCGCCACCGAGGAAATCTCGATAACGCCGTCGGAATTGCGGGTGCGCCGGGTCAGCCATCGCGGCCATGTGTCGGAATGGGTGCTCAATCCGCTATGGGTGCGGCTGGAACAGATCGTCCACGCCGAATTCGGCATCGAACGGCTCTATCTGGTCTCCCATGGCCGCCGCGTCGCCATTGCGGGGTTTCTGGGCGCCGAGGAAAAAGCCAGCTTTGCGAAAGCCCTGAGCGCCGCGCTCGAGGCCGCGCGACGCGGTCCGGTCTATCAGTCATAGTCCAGGCGCTGTCGGAAAACGGGTGGCTGACAGCCAGCCGCAGGGTTAGATCTGGTGCATGATGAGCCTTGCCATGACCGATCACCGCCTCACAAAACCCGGTTCGCGCGACATCGCTCTGGCCGATTACGATTCGGTGCGGCGCGCGATCGCCTTCATCTCGGCGCGTTGGCGCGCGCAGCCCACGATCGAGGCGATCGCCGATGCCGCGGGGCTGACGCCGGACGAGTTGCACCATCTGTTCCGGCGCTGGGCCGGTCTCACCCCAAAGGCCTTCATGCAGGCGCTGACGCTGGATCACGCCAAGACCCTGCTGCGCGATTCCGCCAGCGTGCTCGACGCGGCCTTGGAATCCGGCCTGTCCGGGCCGGGGCGGCTGCACGATCTGTTCGTCACCCATGAGGCGATGTCGCCGGGCGAATGGAAGACCGGCGGCGCCGGCATGGTGCTGCGCTACGGCTTTCATCCCTCGCCATTCGGCACCGCGGTGGTGATCGGCAGCGAACGCGGATTGTGCGGGCTGGCCTTCGCCGATCCGGGCGGCGAGCAGGCGGCTTTGGCCGACATGCTGCAGCGCTGGCCGCATGCCGCCAGCGTCGCCGATCAACAGGCCACCGCGCCGCTGGCAGAGCGGGTATTCGACACCGCGAGCTGGCGCGCCGACCAGCCGCTACGGGTGGTGCTGATCGGCACCGATTTCGAGGTCCGAGTCTGGGAAACGCTGCTCAAGATCCCGATGGGCAAGGCGGTCTGCTATTCCGACATCGCCAGCAAGATCGAGCGTCCAACCGCCTCGCGCGCGGTCGGCGCGGCGGTCGGCAAGAACCCGATCTCCTTCGTGGTGCCGTGCCATCGCGCGCTCGGCAAGAGCGGGGCACTGACCGGCTATCACTGGGGCATCACCCGCAAGCAGGCGATGCTGGGCTGGGAGGCCGGGCAGGTGGGGGCGACTTGAAAGCCGGCAACTGATTTGAGTTCGTCATTGCGAGCGCAGCGAAGCAATCCAGGGACGCGGTGCACTGCGCCCCTGGATTGCTTCGTCGCTGCGCTCCTCGCAATGACGGAGTCTTTGTCAGTCGCTGCGGTGCGGGCCTCAAAGTAACGGCGTCACGCCAGATCGAGCTTCGACTCCACCGTCGAATCCGCATTGAGCCGGTAGATGATCGGCGCGCCGGTGGCCAATTCGCGCTTCAGAATGCCTTCGGGCGACAGCTTCTCCAGCACCATGATCAGCGCCCGCAGCGAATTGCCATGCGCCGCGACCAAGGTGCGTTCGCCGCGCAGCACGCAGGGCAAGATCTCCTGCACGTAATAGGGCAGGGTGCGCGCCAGCGTGTCCTTCAGGCTCTCGCCGCCGGGCGGCGGCACGTCGTAGGAGCGGCGCCAGATATGCACCTGCTCCTCGCCCCATTTCTTGCGGGCGTCGTCCTTGTTGAGGCCAGACAGGTCGCCATAATCGCGCTCGTTCAGCGCCAGATTCTTTTGCGTCGGCAAGCCGGTCTGGCCGAGTTCGGTCAGCATCAGATCGAGCGTGTGCTGGGCGCGGGTGAGGACCGAGGTGAAGGCGAGATCAAAAGTGAGGCCCTGCGCCTTCAATTTGCGGCCTGCTTCGCTGGCCTCGGCGACGCCCTTTTCGGTGAGGTCGGGGTCTTTCCAGCCGGTGAACAGATTCTTCAGGTTCCAGTCGCTCTGGCCGTGGCGCACGAGCACGAGAAGGCGGTCACTCATTCTACGATTCCGATGCTGATTAGATGTCACCAAGGCCGAGCACGTCGGCCATCGAATACAGTCCGGGCTTTTGGCCATGCGCCCACAGCGCGGCCCGCAACGCGCCATGCGCGAAGATCATGCGATCCTCGGCCTTGTGGCTGAGTTCGATCCGCTCATAGGGGCCGGCGAAGATCACGGTGTGATCGCCGGTCACGGTGCCGCCGCGCAGGCTGGCAAAGCCGATGTCGCCGGCCTTGCGGGCGCCGGTGATGCCGTCGCGGCCGCGCGCCGAATGTTCGGCGAGCTTGACGTCGCGGCCGGCGGCGGCGGCCTCGCCGAGCAGCAGCGCGGTGCCGGACGGCGCATCGATCTTGGCCTTGTGATGCATTTCGACGATCTCGATGTCGAACCCGTCGTCGAGCGTGCGCGCCACGCGCTTGACCAGCGCCGCCAGCAGATTGACGCCGAGGCTCATATTGCCGGACTTCACCACCACGGCCTGCTTGGTCACGCTCTTGATCACCGCGTCGTCCGAGGCCGACAATCCGGTGGTGCCGATCACATGGACGATGCCGCGCTCGGCGGCGATCGCCACATTGGCGAGCGTCGCGGCCGGCACGGTGAAATCGAGAATGCCGTCGGCATGCGCCGCCAGCGACCACAGGTCGCCGGACAGTTTGATGCCGTTTTCCGGCAGGCCGGCCAGCGTGCCGGCATCCTTGCCCAGCCATTGCGAGCCCGGCGCCTCGAGCGCGCCGCTCAGCACCGCGCCCTTGGTCTCCGCGATGGCACGGATCAAGGCGCGGCCCATCCGGCCGCCGGCTCCGGCAACGATCAGACGCATGTCGGGCATATTGTGCGATCCTCAGACTTTGCGGCGGGTATAGCGGGCCTGAACCGCAGCGGCAACCGATCCGCCGGTTACGGCTGCGCGCCGTCATAGCCTTCGACGATCACCAGATCGTTTTCGGCATGGGGTTTGCGGATCGCCACCAGCCGCTGATATTCCGGCGAATGGTAGCAGGCGAGCGCGGTCTCGTAGTCCTTGAACTCGATCACCACATTGCGCGAACGCGACGAGCCTTCCATGGCCTCGTATTCGCCGGCGCGCACCAGGAACCTGGCGCCGTATTGCTTGAACACCGGGCCGTTCTGGGAGACGTATTCCTTGTAACCGTCCATATTGGCGACATCGACGCGCGCGATCCAATATCCCTTAGCCATCTGCTTCTCCCCTTTTGAGCGTTGATTATCGGCGCGCCGACGCGATCTCGGCGACGATCGCCTCGGCGGCCTGTTTCGGATCGGATGCCTCGACGATCGGCCGCCCGACCACCAGATAATCCGCGCCGGCGGCGATCGCGCGCGAAGGCGTCATGATCCGCTTCTGGTCGCCCGCGGCGCTGCCGGCGGGCCGGATCCCCGGCGTCACCAGCTGCATCTGGGCGTCAATGATGTTGCGCAGGTCGGCGGCCTCTTCGGGCGAGCATACCAGCCCGTCGACGCCGGCCTCACGGGCCTGCCGGGCCCGCAGCTCGACCAGATCGGAGACGCCGAGCCGATAGCCCGCCGCCTCTAGATCGGCGTCGTCATAGGACGTCAGCACCGTGACGGCGAGAATCTTCAGCCCGGAATCGCCGCGCGCCGCGACCGCGGCCTGCATGGTCTGCGGATAGGCGTGGACGGTGAGAAAGCTGGCGCCGAGCGCGCTCAAGCTCTCGACCCCGCGCGCGACGGTGTTGCCGATGTCGTGCAGCTTGAGATCGACGAATACTTTCTTTCCGGAGTCGACAAGCCCGCGCACCAGCGGCAGGCCGCCCGCATAGGCCAGCTGATAGCCGATCTTGTAGAACGTCACGCTATCGCCGAGCCGGGCGATCATCGCCTGCGCGGCGTCAGTGCTCGGCAGATCCAGCGCGACGATCAGCCGGTCGCGGGCGGCAAGGGTGACGTCAGGCATTGGTTCTCATTTCAATTGCTGGGCGAATTCGATCAACTGCCGCACCATCGCCTTCAGCGCGTCGCTGTCGGCCTGATGCTTCAGATGATCCATCTCGTCATAGGCCTGATCGGCGAAGGACAGTGCGACTTGATTGGGAATCACCGGCGCGCGGCAGCCGCTCAGGATCAGGCGCAGCGCCGCGAGGCAACGCGATCCGCCGAGCCTGCCTTCCGAGGCCGCGGCCAGCGCGAAGGCGCGCTCGCGAAACACCTGACCTTGGGTCTCATGGGGATCTTTCACGCGCGAGACCCAGTCGATGGCGTTTTTCAGCAGCGGCGGCACCGAGGAATTATATTCCGGGCTGACCAGCAGCACGCCTTGATGGGCGCCGATCATCCGCTTGAGACTGACCGCATGCTGCGGCACGCCGGAATTGGCCTCGAGGTCGCCGTCATAGATCGGCAGCGGATAGTCGCCGAGCGACAGCTGCGTCACGTCGACATCGGCGCGGGCGAATTCATACGCCGCCGCCGCGGCCAGCTTTGCATTGAGCGAGCCGTTGCGCAGCGAGCCGGGAATGATCAGGATTTTGACGGCGGGCATCGGTTCGCTCACAGGGGCTTGGTCCGCCATTGGCGGAGAAGATCAGCCCTTGCGATACACCCAGACCCGCGCGGGGGGAATATTCATCCAGATCCGCTCCGAGGCCTCGGTGGACACACCCGGCAACGATTTCGGAATCGGCGGGGTCACCGAATAGGTGAATTGCACGAAGGGGGCGCCCGGCTCGAGCAGGTTGAAGGCGTCGCGGATCAGCCGCATGCGGGTGAGCATCGGCTTGGTGACCAGCGGCAGCCCCGACACCATTGCGGCCGCCGGCTGCTCCAGAATCTGCCATAGCGCGTCGCGCAGCCGATAGGCGTCGCCCTGGACCACGGTGGCCAGCGGATAGCGATCGCGCAGCAACACGCAAAAACTCGGATTGTATTCGAGCAGCACCAGACGCTTCTGGTCCACCCCATGCTCGACCAAGGCGCTGGTGATGGCGCCGGTACCTGGCCCGAGCTCGATCACCGGGCCGGTGCCATCGATATCGACATAAGCCGCCATGGTGCGGGCGAGAAACCGCCCGGACGGCATCACCGCACCCATATGCAGTGGCTTCTCCATCCAAGACCGAAGAAAGCGAACCTCGTCATCAAGACGGGATGGCTTCTTCAACGCACGAACAGATGGTTGCAAAGCCATTTAGATACCAAACCGGGGGAGGTATTCGGCCGAATGTCAAATTTTTGTTACACGAACAAGTATAGCCAGCGAAGTAGCGGGTCAAGTTAGACGCTTAGGGAGTGCTGCGAGTTCCGAAGAAGTCCTTGACCTTGGTGAAGAAGCCGGCGGTTTCCGGTTGCGTCGCGCCGGAGGATAATTTCTCGAATTCGGCCAGCAGTTCCTGCTGTTTCTTGGTGAGGTTCTGCGGCGTCTCGACCGCGACCTGGACGTACATGTCGCCCATCTGCCGCGAGCGCAGCACTGGCATGCCCTTGGCGGCGATCCGAATACGCCGGCCGGTCTGAGTCCCCGGCGGCACCTTCACCTTGGTCTTGCCCTTGTCGATGGTCGGCACGTCGAGATCGCCGCCAAGCGCGGCGGTGACCATCGAGATCGGCACCAGACAATGCAGGTCGGCGCCGTCGCGCTGGAAGAATTGATGGGCAGCCAAGGACAGGAAAATATAGAGATCGCCCGACGGGCCGCCGCGAACCCCGGCCTCGCCTTCGCCGGCGAGCCTGATCCTGGTACCGTCTTCGACGCCCTGCGGAATATTGACCGACAGCGTCCGTTCCCGGGTCACCCGGCCGGCGCCCGCGCAGGACGGGCACGGATCCTCGATCATCTGGCCGCGGCCCTGACAGCCGGGGCAGGTCCGTTCAAGTGTAAAGAAACCCTGGGCCTGGCGGACCCGGCCGGCACCGCCGCAGGTCGAGCAGGTCTTCGGCTTGGTACCAGCCTTGGCGCCGGTCCCCGAGCAGGATTCGCAGATCACCGAGACCGGAATCTCGATCTGCGCCGTCTTGCCGAGGAAGGCATCCTCGAGGGTGATTTCCATATTGTAGCGCAGGTCGGCGCCGCGCTCGCGGCCATTGCCGCGGCCGCCGCGCTGCGCGGCCATGCCGAACAGATCCTCGAAAATATCAGAGAACGACGAGGCAAAGCCGGCGCCGAAGCCGGGGCCGCCGCCGCCCTGCTCGAACGCCGCATGGCCGAAGCGGTCATAGGCGGCGCGCTTGTCGCCGTCCTTGAGCACTTCATAGGCTTCGTTGATTTCCTTGAAGCGCACTTCGCTGGAGGCGTCACCCGGATTCTTGTCCGGATGCCATTTCATCGCCAGCTTGCGGAACGCCGCCTTCAGGCTGGACTCGTCCGCGCTTCGGTCGACTTCAAGAGTTTCGTAGTAGCAACGCTTGGTGGAGGACATCAGAACTTCTCAACTGTCACGGCCGGGCTTGCCCCGCCTGCGGGGCCGAAACCCCTTCGGCGCGGCGAAGGCCCGGCCATCCATCGATTTTGGAAGATGGCCCCCCGGGTCAATCCCGGGGGTGACGATGTGACCAAGACGACGTGACCAAGATCAGGAGTCATCGCCCGCGGATCCTAACGATCAAGCCGACTTCTTGGTGTTCTTGTCGTCGTCGACTTCGGTGAACTCGGCGTCGACCACGTCATCCTTGGCGGCGTCCTTGGCGGCGTCGCTTTCGGCCTGCTGGGTGTACATCGCCTCGCCGAGCTTCATCGACGCCTGGGACAGCGTGTTCGCCTTGGCCTTGATCGCCTCGGCGTCGTTGCCCTTCAGGGCTTCGCGCAGGTCACCCAGCGCGTCCTCGATGGCGCGACGCTCGCTCTCTTCGACTTTGGAGCCGTGTTCGGCCAGCGCCTTCTCGGTGGTATGCACCAGCGCATCGGCGTGGTTCTTGGCGTCCACCGCCTCGCGACGCTTCTTGTCTTCGGCAGCGTTGACCTCGGCGTCCTTGACCATCTTCTCGATGTCGCCTTCCGATAGGCCGCCGGAGGCCTGGATCCGGATCTGCTGTTCCTTGCCGGTGGCCTTGTCCCTGGCCGAGACATTGACGATGCCGTTGGCGTCGATGTCGAAGGTGACTTCGATCTGCGGCATGCCGCGCGGCGACGGCGGAATCCCCATCAGGTCGAACTGGCCCAAGATCTTATTATCGGCCGCCATTTCGCGTTCGCCCTGGAATACGCGGATGGTCACGGCGTTCTGGTTGTCCTCGGCGGTCGAGAACACCTGGCTCTTCTTGGTCGGGATCGTGGTGTTGCGATCGATGATGCGGGTGAAAACGCCGCCCAGCGTCTCGATGCCCAGCGACAGCGGGGTGACGTCGAGCAGCAGCACGTCCTTGACGTCGCCCTGCAGCACGCCGGCCTGGATCGCGGCGCCGATGGCGACCACCTCATCCGGGTTGACGCCCTTGTGCGGCTCCTTGCCGAACAGCTGCTTGACCACTTCCTGGACCTTGGGCATGCGGGTCATGCCGCCGACCAGCACCACTTCGCCGATCTCGCCGGCGGTGAGGCCGGCATCCTTCAGCGCCTTGCGGCAGGGCTCGATGGTCTTCTGCACCAGATCGTCGACCAGCGCTTCGAACTTGGCGCGGGTCAGCTTCATGGTCAGATGCTTCGGACCGGACTGATCCGCGGTGATGAACGGCAGGTTGATCTCAGTCTGCGTCGTCGACGACAATTCGATCTTGGCCTTTTCGGCGGCTTCCTTCAGCCGCTGCAGCGCCAGCTTGTCGTTGCGCAGGTTGATGCCCTGCTCCTTCTGGAATTCGTCGGCGAGGTAGCTGACCAGACGCATGTCGAAGTCTTCGCCGCCCAGGAAGGTGTCGCCATTGGTCGACTTCACCTCGAACACGCCGTCGCCGATCTCCAGGATCGAGACGTCGAAAGTGCCGCCGCCGAGATCGTACACCGCGATGGTGCCGGTCTTGGTCTTGTCCAGACCATAGGCCAGCGCGGCTGCAGTCGGCTCGTTGATGATGCGCAGCACTTCAAGGCCGGCGATCTTGCCGGCGTCCTTGGTGGCCTGGCGCTGGGCGTCGTTGAAGTAAGCCGGAACGGTGATGACGGCCTGATCGACCTTCTGGCCGAGATGGGCCTCCGCGGTCTCCTTCATCTTCTGCAGAATGAAGGCCGAGACCTGCGAGGGCGAATAGGTCTTGGCGTCGGCCTCGACCCAGGCGTCGCCATTGGAGGCTTTGACGATCTTGTAGGGGACGAGCTTCTTGTCCTTCTCCACGGTCGGATCGTCGTAGCGGCGGCCGATCAGGCGCTTCACCGCGAAAATGGTGCGCTCGGGATTGGTCACCGCCTGGCGCTTGGCCGGCTGGCCGACCAGGCGTTCGCCATCGTCGCTAAAGGCGACAATCGACGGCGTCGTTCGCATGCCCTCGGCGTTCTCGATGACTTTCGAGTTCTTGCCGTCCATGACGGCGACGCAGGAATTGGTAGTGCCGAGATCGATCCCAATGACCTTTCCCATGGTCCTCACATCCTTCTTTTTGCGGCAGGTTGGCCGGGCCCTGACGGCGCACCAATCCAAACCCCCAATATTAAATTTCTCGCGATGTCGCGGTGGTCTTGCCTCATATAGGAGGGGGGGTGAGGCCCGCAAGGACCGTGGCGCGCTTGGTTCACGAAATCATTGCGGGCTGAGCCGGCTCGATCGGCGGCTGGGTCGGCCCGATCGGTTCGATCGGCCGCGACGAGCTTGCCGCGCCGCACCAAAATACACCAGCCCGGAGGCCGACATTCGTGCCAGGCCGCGCTTTCAAAGCTTGATCTGGCACCCCGGTCAGGAAACCATGGGAGTTGCGGCAATCGTATTTGTCGCGAATGACATGCAGATCGCGACCATCGAACGGCCGCAATGCAAACTCAGTAGAAATTCATGAAACACATTGCACGTCTCGTCGCGTTTGTTCTGCTATCCGCCGCCGTCAGCCCGGCCTTCGCCGCCGATCCGACCTATCCGCGCGGCATCCGCGTCGGGATGACGCCGATGGACGGGCTGGTTCCGGCGTCGACCTTTGTCGGCTTCGAGAGCCCGGACAATGGCGTCAAAGTGTTGCTGGCGGAGCTGCCTGCGAAGGCCTTCGCCGAAGTGGAGGAGGCCTCCAAGGCGGCTCCTGCCGATGCCGGCGCGGTCAAGCCGCAGAGCATCGCAACCGCCGCCGGCCCGGGCTATTATTCCGCGGAGGACGGCAAGGCCGGCCCCGACAAAGTCCGCCGCTACTCCTTGATCGTGTCGGGCGGCAAAACGTTTTCCGGCTATGTCGCGGTGCAGATCGCCGATTCCGAGACCAAGACCTATTCGGAAGACGCCGTGAAGCGGATGTTCGCCACCGTGGCGGTGCGCCAGCAGGTTCCTGTCGCCGAGCAGCTGGCGCTGATGCCGTTCAAGGTCAGCGAGTTGAGCGGGTTCAAGACGGTGCGGACATTGGCGCCCGGGGCGGCGCTGCTGCTGGCCGACGGCGATGACGAAACCGGCGTCGAGGCCGCGCCGTTCATAGTGCTGGGCCTGATCGGCTCGGCGCCGGAAAGATCGGAGGATCGCGGCCGGTTCGCACAGCAATCGGCGGGCCTCATCCCCGGCCTGCGCGAGGGCCGCATTACGATGTCCGAGCCGGTGCGGATCGACGGTGCCCCCGGCTACGAGACCCGGATCGACGCCGTCAGCGGCAAGGACAACACCCCGGTTCGGGTGGTGCAATGGCTGCGATTCGGCGGCGGCAACGTCGCGATCCGGATTATCGCCAGTTCGCCGCGGGACCAGTGGTCGAAGGCGTTCCCGCGGTTTCGAGCGGTGCGCGACGGCCTAGAGCCGCGCTGACCCAGGCTGCTGAAATCAGGCCTCGGTATCGGTCGTCGGTGCCGGCTTCGGCCCGCCTTTCGACACCGCCACGAGAGCGGGACGCAACACGCGCTCGCCGAGGGTGAAACCGGCCTGCACGACCTGCACCACGGTGCCGGGCGGAACCGTGGAATCCGGGACCTCATACATCGCCTGCTGGAAGTTCGGATCGAACTTCTCGCCCTGCGGATTGAATTTCTTGACGCCGTTCTTTTCCAGCGCATTGAGCATCGACCGCTCGGTCAATTCGACGCCCTCCATCAGGGCTTTCAGGCCCGGATCGGCCGAAGCCTTGGCTTCCGCCGGCACCGCGTCGAGCGCGCGCTGCAGATTGTCGGCGATGTCGACGACGTCGCGCGCAAATGCAGCGATGCCGTAGGTCCGGGCGTCGGCCACCTCGCGCGCGGTGCGCTTGCGCAGATTTTCCATCTCGGCCAGCGTTCGCAACATCTTGTCACGGGCTTCGGCGGCCTCGCGGACCAGCGCTTCGTTCGCCCCTTCTTCCGGATCGTCCGGCATGATGTACGGCTTGGAGACCACCGGCTCGGCAGCCTGCGCCGCCTGCTCGAGGTTTTCCTTCTGTCCGTTGGAATCGGTCATCACGCTACCTTCTGAAAATTGATCTCGATCGATGGGGTGGGCTTGCCGGGATATCGTGTTTGCGCTGCCAAAATCAAGCGCGGCGGGCGTCCGGGCTCAGCCGCCGAGCATCTGGCTGACGATCCGGGCGGCGTAATCCACCATCGGGATCACCCGCGCGTAATTGAGCCTGGTCGGCCCGATCACGCCCAGAACGCCGACGATATGCCCGGCGCCGTCACTATAGGGCGCGATGATGGTGGAGGAGCCGGACAGCGAGAACAGCTTGTTCTCCGAGCCGATGAAAATTCGCACCCCCTCGGCGCGCTCGGCGCGGCCGAGCAGATCAATGACGCCGCGCTTGGTCTCGAGGTCGTCGAATAACAGCCGCACCCGTTCGAGATCGTCGAGCGCATGGAGATCCTCGAGCAGATTGGCGTGGCCGCGCACGATCAGCTGGCGGTCGTCGGTGTCGCCGCCGGACCAGCTGGCGATGCCGGCGGCGATCACCTTCTGGGTCAGTTGATCGAGTTCGGCGCGGTCCTGCGTCAGCATGGTCTCGAGTTCGAGCCGAGCCTCCGCCAAGGTGCGGCCGCGGATTCGCGCATTGAGGAAATTCGAAGCCTCGGTCAGCGCCGAGGACGGCACGCCCGGCGGCAGCATCAGCACCCGGTTCTCGACCTGACCGTCCTCGGCCACCAGCACCACCAGCGCGCGCTCCGGCTCGAGCCGGACGAATTCGATGTGTTTGAGCCGTGAATTGGATTTCGCGGTCAGCACCACCGCCGCCGCCCGGGTCAGGCCGGACAAGCGCGTCAGCGCCTCGCCGAGCGCCGCCTCGACCGACTGCGCCTTGCCGACCGAATTGAGCTGGGCCTGGATCGATTGCCGCTCCGGCTCGGTCAGATCGCCGACCTGCATCAGCGCGTCGACGAAGAATCGCAGGCCAAGCTCGGTCGGCAGCCGGCCGGCGGAGGTGTGCGGCGCATAGATCAGGCCGAGCTGCTCGAGATCCGACATCACATTGCGCACCGAGGCCGGCGACAGCGGCACCGTGATCAGGCGCGAGATGTTGCGCGAACCAACCGGCTCGCCGGTGGCCAGATAGCTCTCGACGATCTGCCGGAAGATCTCTCGCGACCGCTCGTTGAGCTGCGCCAGCCCGGCATTCGGGGCGATCAGGCCGATGTGTTCGTGATGAGCCAAGGAGAACCTCCGTGAAGCTGCTAATTTGTCGATGCCGGGGTCCGGTTACAAGCAGGCATTACGCCGATTGCCGGCCGCGGCCCTTGCCGCTGCGGCGCTGGCCCCCTAAAAGCACCGCGAGATCAGCTTTTCCTGTATTTTCGGAGGATTCCCCATGCGGCCAAGCCGCCGTGCGCCAGACGAATTGCGCGCCGTATCGCTGGAACGCGGTGTCGTCAAATATGCCGAGGGCTCCTGCATGGTGAAATTCGGCGACACCCATGTGCTGGTCACCGCTACCCTGGAAGAGCGGCTGCCGCCGTGGCTGAAGGGGCAGGGCCGCGGCTGGGTCACCGCCGAATACGGCATGCTGCCGCGCGCCACGCTGGAACGCACCCGTCGCGAGGCCGCCGCCGGCAAGCAGAACGGCCGCACCGTGGAAATTCAGCGGCTGATCGGCCGCTCGCTGCGCGCGACGCTGGATCTCGAAGCGCTCGGCGAGCGCCAGATCACCGTCGATTGCGACGTGATCCAGGCTGACGGCGGCACCCGCACCGCCTCGATCACCGGCGCCTGGGTGGCTTTGGCCGACTGCATCGCCTGGATGAAGAGCCGCAACATGCTCAAGGGCACCGGCAATGTGATTCGCGACAATGTCGCGGCGATCTCCTGCGGCATCTACAACGGTACTCCAGTACTGGATCTGGATTATGCCGAGGATTCCGAGGCCGATACCGACGCCAATTTCGTCATGACCGGCGATGGCCGTATCATCGAGGTCCAGGGAACCGCCGAAAAGGTACCGTTTTCGCAGGACGAGTTCCTGGCGCTGATGGCGCTGGCGAAAAAGGGCGTGGCCCGGCTGGTCGATCTGCAGAAAATGGCGGTGGCGTGAGCCATCCTTGTCGCGCCGTTCCACCGCAACCTGCTAGCCTGGGCTGATCATGTATCGTCGAATCAGCGGCAAGCTCGTGATCGCGACCCATAATCCCGGCAAGCTCGCCGAGATGCGCGAATTGCTGGCGCCTTACGGCATCGAGGCCATCTCGGCCGGCGAGCTCGGCCTCGCCGAGCCCGACGAGACCGGCGACAGTTTCCGCAGCAATGCGGCGATCAAGGCGCAGGCCGCCGCCAAGGCATCGCAACTGCCTGCCTTCGCTGATGATTCCGGCCTGGTGGTGGATGCGCTCGACGGCGCGCCGGGGATCTATTCGGCGCGCTGGGCCGGCGAGACCAAGGATTTTGGCGCCGCGATGATGCGGATCGAACGGCTGCTGCAGGAGCGCGGCGCCACCAAGCCGGGGCAGCGCAGCGCGCATTTCGTCTCGGCGCTGTGCGTCGCCTGGCCAGATGGCCATGTCGAGGAAGTCGAGGGACGGGTCGAAGGAACCTTGGTCTGGCCGCCGCGCGGCACCGCCGGCTTCGGTTATGATCCGACCTTCCTGCCCGACGGCCATGATCGCACCTTCGGCGAGATGACCAGCATCGAAAAGCACGGCCTGCCGCCGCTTGGGCTCGGCCTGTCGCACCGCGCCCGCGCCTTCGTCAAACTGGCGGAGATCTGCCTGTGAGCGGCGCCTTTTACAATTCGTCATGCCCGGCCTCGTGCCGGGCATCCACGCCTTGGCGGCGACCAAGGCGTGGATGGCCGGGACAAGCCCGGCCATGACAAATTCACCCGACACCGCCTTCGGCGTCTATATCCACTGGCCGTTCTGCCTGTCGAAATGCCCCTATTGCGATTTCAACAGCCACGTTCGCCATGCCCCGATCGACGAGGAGCGCTTTGCCCGCGCCTTCGCCCGCGAGATCGAGACCACCGCTGCGCGCACGCCGGGACGCGAAGTATCCTCGATCTTCCTCGGCGGCGGCACGCCGTCGCTGATGCAGCCGAAAACCGTCGGCGCGATTCTCGACGCGATCGGCAAGCATTGGCGCATCGCGCCCGATGCTGAGATCTCGCTGGAAGCCAATCCGACCAGCGTCGAGGCGACGAGGTTTCGCGGCTATCGCGCCGCCGGCGTCAACCGGGTCTCGCTCGGCGTCCAGGCGCTCGACGACGCCTCGCTGAAAGCGCTCGGGCGCCTGCACAGCGCGCGCGAGGCGATGGACGCGGTCGCGATCGCGCGTAGCGTATTCGATCGCTATTCATTCGACCTGATCTATGCCCGTCCCGACCAGACTCCGGCGATGTGGGAAGCCGAATTGCGCCAGGCGATCGGGCAGGCGGCCGAACATCTGTCGCTGTATCAGCTGACCATCGAGGCCGAGAC
The DNA here is from genome assembly GCF_033001325.1 of Rhodopseudomonas sp. BAL398. NCBI lineage: Bacteria > Pseudomonadati > Pseudomonadota > Alphaproteobacteria > Hyphomicrobiales > Nitrobacteraceae > Rhodopseudomonas > Rhodopseudomonas sp. BAL398. Next base: position 4,308,332 of record NZ_CP133111.1, on the reverse strand, counting down.
GCCGTTCTTCGCGCTGCACCGGGCCGGCAAATTGAAGATCCCGGACGAGGCCACCGCGCGGGTGCTTTACGACGTGACGCAGGACGTCTGCGCCGAACTCGGGCTGCCATCCTACGAGATCTCCAATCACGCCCGGCCGGGTGCGGCCTGCAAACACAATCTGGTCTATTGGCGCGGCCAGGAATATGCCGGGATCGGCCCCGGCGCCCATGGCCGGCTCGATATCAATGGCGCGCGCCACGCCATCGCCACCGAGAAACGGCCCGAAGCCTGGCTGATGCGGGTCGAGGCCGGCGGTCATGGCGTCATCGTCGACGATGTTCTCAACAGCGAAGAGCGGGCCGACGAATTCCTGCTGATGGGGCTGCGACTGGCCGAGGGCATCGATCCGCGGCGCTATCAGGCGCTGAGCGGCCGCGCACTCGATCCGGCCCGGATCGCGGTGCTGCGTGACGAAGGCGCGATCGTGGTCGACAGCAATGGCCGGCTGCGGGTGACGCAATCCGGCTTCCCGGTGCTCGACGCGGTGGTGGCTGACCTGGCGGCCTGAGCAGCGTTATATCAACGGTCGTTGCCTCTCGTTCGTCGTGCCCGGCCTTGTGCCGGGCGTCCACGCCTTGACAGCAATGCCGGATCAAAGACGTGGATGGCCGGGACAAGCCCGGCCATGACCAAATTGATGAGTCAACGGCAAAGTGCGTTGGTATTACGCCCCGAAACTCTTCGGCGAACCGGCCGCAGCCTGGGCGCCGCCAGTCTCCACGCGCATCACCGCCAGGCCACGCTCATTGGTGCCGTCGTTACGGAACCGGAACAGGCCGTCGATGCCGGCAAAGCCCGACGGATTGGTCAGCACTTCGGGCGCAAATCGCTTGGTACCCTGGGTTCGGGCCAAGGCCGCGACCAGCGCGACCGCGTCATAGGCCAGCGTCGCGGTGCGCACCGGGTCCTGACCGTATTTGGCGCGGTAGCGCGCCGAAAAGGCGCGGAAACCGGATGGATCCGGCGCCGCATAGAGGCCGCCCTGCAAGGCCGGCGCAGCCAGCACCCGCGGATTGTCCCACAAGCCGGTGCCGAGCAATTGCACCCGCTTAAGATTAGCGCCGCTGGCAGTCAACTGATCGGTCACCGAGACCAGCGCGTCGCCGTCATCGGCCAGCAACAGCGAATCCGCGCTGCCGAGCGCCTGTGCGACATTGCGCACCGGGCCGGCGCGGTCGGCACCGTATTTTTCGAAAGCCACGACCCGGCCGCCCTTGCGGGCGACGGCCTGCTTGAAGGCGGCCTCGACCACGGAGCCATAGGCATTGGCCGGCAACAATGCCGCGAATGAGCGCTTCCCGATGCTGGACGCATAGGTGACGATCCGGTTGACGTCTGATTCCGGCAGGAAACTCAACAGATAGACGCCGCGACCGGCGACGCTCGAATCGGTGGAAAACGCGATCATCGGCACCCCGCGCGTCCGCGCCAATTGGGCGGCGGCCGGCACCGAGGCCGCGAATAGCGGTCCGAGAATGATCTCGGCGCCCTCGTCGAGCACCTGCTGGGCACCGGCCTGGGCGCCCTGCGGATTGCCGGCGTCGTCCTTGATCAGCAGCTGGATATCGGGATTCTGGAACTCGGCCAGCGCCATCTCGGCGGCATTTTTCATCGATTGCGCCGCAACGCCGGCATTTCCCGGCGCCGACAGCGGCAGAAGCAGCCCGACCTTGACCTTGCCGTTGCCGACCGAGAGCGGCTGCTGCGCGGGCGCTGGCGCGGCTTCCTGACTGAACGGACCGGTGAAGGACTGCTGGACCCCGGCGCAGGCGCCGAGCAGCGGCGCGCCAAGGATGAGCCCGACGGCCGTCCGACGCGTCGTTCGCAGGCCTTGCGCTTTCGGATCGTGCGAATTCACCATGGCTTCTCTTGCATCGGCCAACCCGTGGTCGGCCCGGTTTTCAACCCCCGAGAATCCGGAGATGGTTTTCGACGTCACCAAAATATCGGCGAATGATTAACCAAAACAAAAGTTTACGCTTCCGGGCCCAATCGCGCAATTCCGCTGTGCGCTTTTGTGGAAATCCTTCTAGATTGCGCCGATGCGAACCAAACCTGCCATCTCCCCGACTGCGGAGCCCACGGCGCCCGCCCGGACATTCCTGGTCGCCGGCCACGTGCTGTCCGCCCCGCGCGCGGCGCCAGGCCTGCATCTGGTGGCAACCCCGATCGGCAATCTCGGCGACATCACCCTGCGCGCGCTCGAGACCCTGGCCGGGGTCGATGTCATCGCCTGCGAAGACACCCGAATCACCCATCGGCTGACCGAACGATACGGCATCGCGGCGATGCTGAAACCCTATCACGAACACAACGCCACAATGGCGCGGCCGAAGATCCTGGAGAAGCTGGCGCAGGGCGGCTCGGTCGCGCTGGTGTCGGACGCCGGCACGCCGCTGATTTCCGATCCCGGCTTCAAGCTGGTGCGCGAAGTCTGCGCCGCCGGGCATCAGGTGATCGCGTTGCCGGGGCCGTCCTCGGTGCTGACCGCGCTGGCGGTGGCGGCGTTGCCGACCGACCGGTTCTTCTTCGACGGATTTCTGCCCTCCAAGCAGGGCGCCCGCCGCGCCCGGCTGACCGAATTGGCACGAATCGACGCCACGCTGGTGCTGTTCGAATCCGGCAACCGGATCGAGAAGAGCCTGCATGACCTGGCCGAGATCATGGGCGAGCGCGAGGCGGCGGTCTGCCGCGAACTCACCAAGCTGCATGAAGAGGTGCGGCGCGGTCCGATCGCCGAATTGGCGCAGGGTGCCGCGGCGCTCGAGACCCGCGGCGAATTCGTCGTGGTGATCGGCCCCCCGGCGGTCGATGCCGGGATGGCGCCCGATCAACTTGACGAATTGCTGCGCGCGGCCTTGAAGCATAACAGCGTCAAGGACGCGGTGGCGCAAACCGTCGAAGCGTCGGGACTGCCACGCCGCGAGATCTATGCCCGTGCGCTCGAATTGACCAGACTGGGCGAAGCCGAGGACGGCGATGGCGAAGGCTAGGAAACAGTCAGCAATGCCGCCGCGCGCCGCAGCTCCGGAACGCGTCGCCGCCTTTCGCACCGGCCTGTCCGCCGAAGCCCGCGCCGCGGCGCATCTGTTGGCGGACGGCTATCGCATTCTGGCGCAGCGCTTCAAGACCCGCTATGGCGAGATCGACCTGGTGGCACAGCGCCACAATCTGGTGGCCTTCGTCGAGGTCAAGGCCCGCGCCCGGCTCGACGACGCCGCCTATGCGGTGACGCCGCGCCAGCAACAACGCATCATCGACGCCGCCCGCGCCTGGCTGATGGCGCATCCCGAACATGCCGATTGCGAGCTGCGATTCGACGCGCTGCTGATCGCGCCGAACCACGCCCCCCGCCATCTCCCCGCGGCCTTCGACGCCAGCAGCTGACGCCGATCACCGCCGCATCGCCTTCCCCCATCATCAAGAACCCCGGATATCCAGCATGACATTGAAGGTCGCCGTCCAGATGGACCCCATCGCGCGAATCAACATTCGCGGCGATTCGACATTCGCGCTGTTGCTGGAGGCACAGAAGCGCGGTCACGCGCTGTCCTATCTGACGCCCGACAAATTATCGCTGCGCGGCAACGACGTCGTCGCCAATGTCCAGCCGCTCAGCGTGCGCGACGAGCTGGGCGACCACTTTACCCTCGGCGAAACGGTGCGCACCGACATGCGCGGCTTCGACGTGGTGCTGCTACGCCAGGATCCGCCGTTCGACCTCGCTTACATCACCAGCACGCATCTGCTGGAGCGGATCCATCCCGAGACCTTGGTGGTCAACAATCCGGCCAGTGTCCGCAACGCGCCGGAAAAGATCTTCGTGATGGACTTCGCCGACCTGATGCCGCCGACGCTGATCAGCCGCGACCTCGAGGAGATCAATTCGTTTCGTGCCGAGCACGGCGCGGTGGTGATGAAGCCGCTGCACGGCCATGGCGGCGCCGCGGTGTTCCGGGTGCTGCCGCAGGACATGAATTTCGGCTCGCTCTACGACATGTTCTCGGTGACATTCCGCGAACCCTGGGTGATCCAGCGCTTTCTTCCCGAGGTCAAGCATGGCGACAAGCGCATCATCCTGGTCGACGGCGAATTCGCCGGCGCCGTGAACCGCGTGCCGGCGCAGGACGATCTGCGTTCCAACATGGTGCGCGGCGGGGCAGCGGCTGCGACCGACCTCAGCCCGCGCGAACGCGAGATCTGCGCCCGGCTCGGGCCGCATCTGCGCGAGCGCGGTTTGCTGTTCGTCGGCATCGACGTCATCGACGGCCATCTGACGGAGATCAACGTCACCTCGCCGACCGGGATCCGCGCCATCGCCAAGCTCGGCGGCCCCGATGTCGCGGCGATGATCTGGGACGTGATCGAAACCAAGCGAAGATGAGCGCTCCGCCGTTTCCACGCTCAGGCGCGGACCGACGCCGGTCCGCTCCTGGGCGGCGTCACGACAGGCGCGAACGTCCTGCCCGTTCCGGGCTTGTGAATCCGGAAGGTGTTGCGGCCGGCGGCTTTGGCGGCGTAGAGCGCTGCGTCCGCCATCATGAACAATTGGTCGGGTGTGCAGCCGTCCACCAGCGCGATGCCGACAGACACGCCGAGCTGAAGCCGGTGGCCGTGCAAGGCGATCGGCGAGCGCATCTTCTCGACGATGGCGCGGGCGGCTTCGGAAATGTCCGCGAATTGCAGACGGGCGCCGAGAATCACCGCGAATTCATCGCCGCCGATTCGCGCCACCAGCCTGGCGTCACCGCAGGCGCTGCGAATGCGTTGCCCGGCCTGCTTCAGGCATTCGTCGCCGACGGCGTGACCGAAGCTGTCATTGACCGCCTTGAACTCGTCGAGATCGATCAACAATAGCGCGCCGAACGGCTTGCCGGCGTCCGCGTTGGGATCGAGTTCTTCCAGTAGCACGGATTGAAACCGGCTGCGGTTCGCCAGCCCGGTGACCGCATCGACCTCGGCGAGATAGCGATTGCGGTCGGCGAGAATCTTCTCGTCGGTGATGTCCTGCTTGATGCCGAAGATGCGGACCGCGACGCCGTCCACGGATTCCACGCTGGCGGTGATCCGGATCCAGCGCCGGTTGCCCTTGACGGTCACGATCTCGGTATCGAGGCTGAAGCCGCTGCATTGCTCGATGGCGATGCTGCGCCGCTTGTGCAGTTCCCTGGCGGAGTCGTCCGGATAGCATTTCAGCATTTCGCCGCGTTCGAGCTCCGATCCACGCGGAAGATCGAAAATGTCATAGACCACGTCGGTCCACACCAGCGTCTCGTCGGGCAGGGTGCACTCCCACACGCCGATTCGTGCAGCGGCCGAGGCGCGATCGAAAATCTTCCGGCTATGGGCGAGCAACGCGGTCTGTTCGCGCAGCTTCTCCGCCTGATCCTGCAGCTGTGCCCGCAAGGCGGCGATCACCTCGGCGTCGCTGGAAACCGGTGGCTGGTCAGATTGATCGGACATGGATTTGAATCGAGCCAGCAAGAAAGACCGGGACTAAGCCTGCATAGTGAATCTTTAAGATTTAATGTCGAGGCAAGGTATTTAGGTGTCGTCAAGCGCCGCCTTCCACGTCTCCCAAACGACGCGGGACGGACGACTGTTCCTGAATTGTTCTTGCGAGACCCGGCGCCTTGGGATAATTTCGCCGCAGCGGAGCATAGCATGGTCCAGCGCGTTTCCACCGTGGCGTTTGAAGGCATCGAGGCAAGGACCGTCGATGTGCAGGTCCAGGTATCTCCGGGCCTGCCGGCCTTCGCGGTCGTCGGCCTCGCCGACAAGGCGGTGTCGGAAGCGCGCGAACGGGTTCGTTCGGCGCTGATCGCCTCCGGTCTGGCGCTGCCGGCGCGACGCATCACCGTCAATCTGGCCCCGGCCGACCTGCCAAAGGAAGGCAGCCATTACGACCTGCCGATCGCACTCGGGCTGATGGCGGCGATCGGCGCGATTCCGGCGGATGCGTTGGCGGGCTTCACCGTGCTCGGCGAATTGGGGCTCGACGGCTCGATCGCGCCGGTGGCCGGCGTGCTGCCGGCGGCGATTGCCGCCAATGCCCGCGATGAGGGGCTCATCTGTCCCGCCAGCTGCGGCTCGGAAGCGGCCTGGGCCAGTCCCGACATCCAGATCATCGCGGCCAATTCGCTGATCCAGATCGCCAACCACTTCAAGGGCACGCAACTGCTCGGCCGGCCGCAGCCGCGCGTCCATGAGGCGGAGCCCTCGCCGCTCGACCTGCGCGATATCAAAGGCCAGGAAAGCGCCAAGCGCGCGTTGGAGATCGCCGCGGCCGGGGGGCATCATCTGTTGATGATCGGCTCGCCCGGCGCCGGCAAGTCGATGCTGGCCGCGAGGCTTGCCCTCGATCCTGCCGCCGCTGCAGCCCGCCGAATTGCTCGAAGTGTCGATGATCGCCTCGGTCGCGGGCGAGATCCGCGACGGCGCGCTGACCGCGCGGCGGCCATTCCGCGCGCCACATCACTCCGCCAGCATGGCGGCGCTGACCGGCGGCGGCATCCGCGCCCGGCCCGGCGAGGTGTCGCTGGCGCATCAGGGCGTGCTGTTCCTCGACGAGCTGCCGGAATTCGACGCCCGGGTGCTGGATTCGCTGCGCCAGCCGCTGGAGAACGGCGAGGTCGCGGTGTCGCGGGCCAATCATCGCGTCACCTATCCGGCCCGCTTCATGCTGATCGCGGCGATGAATCCCTGCCGCTGCGGCCATGCTTACGAGCCCGGCTATGCCTGCAAGCGCGGCCGGCTGGAACGCTGCAGCGCCGACTACCAGGCGCGGATTTCCGGGCCGCTGATGGACCGCATCGATCTGCGCATCGAAGTCCCGGCGGTGACCGCCGCGGATCTGATCCTGCCGCCGGCGGCGGAAGGTTCGGCCGAGGTCGCGGCCCGCGTCGCCGCGGCGCGCGACATCCAGCGCGCACGCTATCTCGCAGCCGGCCTGCCGCAGATCCGCACCAACGCCGAGGCGCCCGCTTCGGTGCTGGAGACCATCGCGCAGCCGGATCAGGCCGGCCTCAAGCTGCTGCGCGACGCCGCCGAAACCATGCGGCTGTCGGCGCGCGGCTATCATCGTGTCCTTCGCGTCGCCCGCACGCTGGCCGACCTCGCTGGCGCCGACACCATCGGCCGGCTGCATCTGGCCGAGGCGCTGTCCTATCGCGCGCTGGCCGAGGACCTCAAGCGCGCCGCCTGAGCGCGCGTGGTTAACGGCCATCCGCACGTCAACTTCGTGGTAACGACTTTTGTTTACCCTCTGCAAACCATAGGCCTGCGTATCGGGCCGCCATGCAGAGTAACGCGTCATGTTGCGTTTCAAGATTCTCGCCTCGGCCATTCCGTTGCTGATTGCCGGCGTGTTCGCACGCAGCACATTGATGCCCGGCCCCGCGCCCTGCATCGTGCTCGGCGATCATTCGGTCCAGCTCACGTCCTCGGTTTGGCAGGCGCAACGGCGCGTCGGCTTCACCGACGATCCGCGGCTCGCCACTGTTCGGGTTCAGATCGTTGACGATGCCGCCGCCGCGGATTTCGCCGTCACCGACGATTCGGCTGCGACCGACAGCGAGGCCTGCCGGGTCACGGCGGCAACCCGGCTGGTCGCGATCACGGCGCGGTCCAATGCGGCCCCGCTGATCTATCTGACCCGCGACAACAATGCCGATTATCGGGTTTACGTCAGCTCGCAGGCTTTCACCGCGCAGGATGCGGCGGCGCTGGTGGTCGGCGCCGAGGACGCGGACTCGCGGATGACCACCGCCTCGATCGCTGGCGGCTCTTAACGTTCGATCAACCGTATTGGCACGGGCGCCTGCCAAACATTGCGGTGATCAAGCACTTTGCAATGTCGACCCGGCAATGTTGCGGCCGACGGTTGAGGGCCCAGGATGCGACGCGTATTGCGACTCAAATCACGATTGCGCCGAATGGCACGGCGCTATCCCCGGCTCATTTTCACTTTCCGCTCGTTCATCGTGTTCTCCGCCACGTTCGGAGGCGCCTATGGGTTCATCTCCGCCAGTCGGTCGCCGAATTCCGGCTATGATCCCCACGCCTTCGCGATCGGCGCCAGCTTCCTGTTCGCAATGGCCTGCGTCGCGCTGGCGATGCTGAGCATGCGGATGCGCTGGCTGCGCCGGGCGCAGCGCAAACTTGCCTTGCACAACGAAGCGCTGGTGGATCGCAATTGGGAATTGCAGGAAGCCGAGCAACGCGCCCGCGGCCTGTTCGAATCCCAGGGCGACCTGATCGTGCTGCGCGACGGCGACGGCGCCATCACCTTCGTCAACGACGCCTATTGCGCGCTGGCGCAGCGCTCCTGCGCCGACCTGATCGGCAGCCATTTCGCCCTTCCGGTGCTGACCCAAGGCGACGCCAAGCTGGAGCCGAACGGCACCCGGATCCACGACCAGGAGATCCGCACCGCGACCGGCTCGCGCTGGATCGCCTGGCGCGAAGGCCTCACCCGCTCCGATGCCGGGCAACCCGCCGAGTTGCAATGCGTCGGCCGCGACGTCACCGACCGCACCGAGACCGAACGCGCGCTGGCCGAGGCCCGCGACCTGGCCGATGCCGCCAACCGCGCCAAATCCCGATTTCTGGCGATGGCGTCGCACGAGATTCGCACCCCCCTCAACGGCATCATCGGCATGAGCGGTCTGCTGCTCGACACCGCGCTGACCCCGGAGCAGGTCACCTATGCCAAGGCGGTCAAGAGTTCGGGCGACGCGCTGCTGTCGCTGATCGAGGAGCTGCTCGACTATTCGAAGATCGAGGCCGGCAAGATCGACCTCGAGGCCCGGCCGTTCCAACTCGGCGCGCTGATCGAGGACATCGCCGAATTGCTGGCGCCAAGAGCGCAGGCGCGCCAGATCGAGATCGCGACCTATGTGGATGACCGTCTGCCGGCCGATCTGGTCGGCGACGCCGCGAGGCTGCGGCAGGTGCTGCTCAATCTGGCCGGCAACGCCATCAAGTTCACCGAGACCGGTGGCGTCGCGCTGATCGTCGAACCCGGCGAGCAGCCGGGCTGGATCAATTTCCTGGTCCGCGACACCGGCATCGGCATCGCGCCGGACGCGCAAGCCCGGATCTTCCGCGAATTCGAGCAGGCCCATGATTCGATCGCCCGCAATTACGGGGGCACCGGGCTGGGCCTCAGCATCAGCGAGCGGATCGTCAAGCGGATGGGGGGCCAGATCGCACTGCAGAGCCAGCAAGGCGTCGGTTCGACCTTCACGGTCGCCCTGCCGCTCGCCGAATCGCAGCACGCCGCCAGCACGACGCCGATCCTGATCGCGCCCGATCTGACCGGGCAATCGATCATGCTGGTGGCGCCGCAGACCATCGAAGCCGCATTGATCGCGCGTCGACTGCAACGCTGGGGGGCCAATACCTGCACGGTGTCGGACCGCGACGTCGCGGGGGCGCTGCTGCCGGAACGGCCATGGCAGGCGATCCTGATCGACCGCGGCATCGGCGCTGAGGAGGCCGAGGCGCTGGCCAGCGCCGCTACGCCCCATGCGGCGCAGCGAATCGTGATGCTGACCCCGGCGGCGCGGCATGAGCTTCAGCCCGGCGCCGAATCCGCTTTTACCGGCTATCTGGTCAAGCCGTTGCGGGCGGCGTCGCTGGCCGCGCGCCTGACGCTGCAAGCCACGCCGACCGCGCCCGGCATCTCCGATAGCGACGCGCCGGACCCACAGCCCCAGGTCGGCGAAACTGCCAAGTCGAGCGGGCGGGCGCTATCGATCCTGGTCGCCGAAGACAATGACATCAACGCGCTGTTGATGCGGTCGCTGCTGACCCGGCTCGGTCATCGGGCGGTCATCACCACCGATGGCGAACAGGCGCTGGAATCCTGGCGGGCCGCCGAATCCGCCGCCGCGCCCTATGATCTGGTGCTGATGGATATTCAGATGCCGGTGCTCGACGGCATCGAGACGACAAGGCGGATCCGCGCCCGCGAGGCCGAGCAGCGGGTTCGCCGCACCCCGATTCTGGCGCTGACCGCCAATACGCTGGTCGAGGATCGCTACGCCTGCTTCGAGGCGGGGATGGACGGCTTTCTGGTGAAGCCGCTGGATCGCGACAAGCTCGCCGATGCGCTCGCTAATCTGGCGGCCTCGCGCCACCTGGCGGCGTGACGCCGGCACCGGTCTTGATCGATTGCACCGGCCACGCCTGATCCACATACCAACAACGCCAAACTAACAGCCCGTGTCACGCCACCGAAACCGTGGTGTCACACCGCTGTCGAACGTGCGTGATTGTTGATGCGAGAAGGCTGCATCGGTCCGATTCGGACGCGTGCGGTTGCGGGGATCAACATGCCAGCCGAAGACCTGACACGCTCGACCCAACGTTTCATCAAATTGCTGCGGCCCGAAAATGCCGGCGCGGTCGCCCACAGCGCCATCACCTGGTTCAAGCCGGCGCCGAAGCTGATGCTGGATGGCAAGCCGATCGTCCGGTTTCCTCAGCAGCCGGCGACGCTGGGGAAGATCGGCGCGCTGGAAGTCCGGCTGGCGCAGAAGAAGAACGACGTGAAGCGCGCGCAAAAGCTGCGCTACCGGGTGTTCTACAAGGACGGGACCGCGATCGCTGATGCCGCCACCATGCTGGCGCGCCGCGACAAGGACGCCTTCGACGCGATCTGCGACCATCTGCTGGTGATCGACCACGCCGCCAAGCCCTCGCTAAGCGGCAAGCAGCCGGTGGTCGGCACCTATCGGCTGCTGCGGCAGGAGGTCGCCGACCGCGCCGGCGGTTTCTACACCGAGAATGAGTTCGATATTTCCGGCATGGTCGAGCGCCATCCGGACCTGCGCTTTCTCGAGCTGGGACGCTCTTGCGTGCTGCCGCGCTATCGCACCAAGCGCACCGTCGAATTGTTGTGGCACGGGATCTGGAGCTATGTGCGCCAGAACCGGGTCGACGTGATGATCGGCTGCGCCAGCTTCGACGGCACCGATCCGAACCGGCTGGCGCTGCCGCTGTCGTTCCTCCACCACTACGCATCCGCGCCGGCGGAATGGCAGGCCAGCGCCAATCCGTCTCGCCGCGTCGACATGAACCGGATGGCGAAAGACGCCATCGATCCGAAATTGGCGTTGCACCAGCTGCCGCCGCTGATCAAGGGCTATCTGCGGCTCGGCGCCGTCATCGGCGACGGCGCGGTGGTGGACTATCAGTTCGGCACCACCGACGTCCTGATCGTGATGCCGGTGGCGGCGATCAAGAGCCGCTATATCGAGCATTTCGGCGCCGACGCGACAAGGCACGCGGCGTAAGTCAGGCCCCTAAGTCAGGTCCCGGGGCCGATCCAAACCTTGCTGTCACCACCCGCGAAAGCGGGTGGCCCAGTAGTCCAGAGCTTTCGCGTTCAATCGCAAAGCTACGACATACTGGATCCCCGCTTGTCGCGGGGATGACAGGTGAAGGATGACGGATGGAAATGCGAGCGGCGTCTGCTCCCCCGAAACTACGTCGCAGCGCCCCGCGAACTACAACCTGCGCAGCGCTACCGATTCGACCACATGATCGGCGCCCTTTTTCAAAATCAGCGTGGCGCGCGGGCGGGTCGGCAGGATGTTGTCCTCGAGATTGGCCAGGTTGGTGCGCTCCCAGATCGCCAGCGCGGTCGCGGTGGCCTCTTCGTCGGACAACGGCGCGTAGCGATGGAAATAGGATCGCGGGTCGAGGAACGCGGTGTCGCGCAGCGCCAGAAAGCGCTGAATGTACCATTCGCGCAGCACCGGCTCGGCGGCGTCGATATAGACCGAGAAGTCGAAGAAGTCGGACACGACAGGCACCGCCTTGCCGTCGCGCGGCAGCCGGCCGGTCTGCAGCACATTGACGCCCTCGACGATCAGGATGTCGGGCCGGTCGACCGTGATCCACTGGTTCGGAATGATGTCGTAGGTCAGATGCGAATACACCGGCGCGCGGACCCGACGCCGCCCCGCCTTGATGTCGCTGAGAAAGCCGAGCAGGGCCGGCAGATCGTAGCTCTCCGGAAATCCCTTTTTCTTCATCATCCCCTCGCGCTCCAGCACCGCATTGGGATGCAGGAAGCCGTCGGTGGTGACGAGATCGACCTTGGGCCGCGGCGACCAGCGCGCCAACAGCGCCTGCAACACGCGCGCGGTGGTGGATTTTCCCACCGCCACCGAGCCGGCGACGCCGATGATGAACGGCACCTTGCGTTCGACGATGCCGAGAAACCGCCGTTGCGAAAAATACAGCTGCTGCAGCGCGGCGACATGAATCGACAGCAGCCGGGACAGCGGCAGATAGATCTCCTCGACCTCCCTCAGATCGAGCCGGTCGAACTTCGAGCGCAGCGCCGCGATCTCATCGGCGTCGAGCGTCATCGGCATATCGTCGCGCAGCTTGGCCCATTGCGACCGCGAGAAGGTCCGGTATGGATTGTACTGGAGGTCTGACCGCGCATCCATCAAACTGTCCTCGCCTTGGTTCTCTCGTCTTGATTCATAATCGAGCGATGCGACCGCGCCGGGCGGCCGACGCTTCAGTCGCGCTTGCGCGCCGCCTTCTCGTCCAGTCCCGACATTGAGGTGCGCTGTCCCAGCGCCGCCTCGACGTCCTCCAGCGTCACGTCGCGCGATTTCAGCAGCACGAGAAGGTGGAACAGGACGTCGGCGCTCTCGGCGATCAGATGGCCGCGATCATTCTCGACCGCGGCGATCACGGTTTCGACCGCTTCCTCGCCGAACTTCTTGGCGCAATGCTCGGGGCCCTTGTCGAGCAGTTTGCGGGTGTAGGACACCTCGGCGCTCGAGGCGGCGCGCGCGTCGATGGTGGCGGCCAGATCGTGGATCGTGAAACGAGCCATTGGTACTCTACCAGTTCTGCCGCTCGGAAGCCTATCGCTCCGAGCGGCGTTAATCTAGGGATCGAGCCGCATCGGCAGCCCGGCGCGGACCATATGATCCTTGGCCTGACGGATGGTGTATTCACCAAAATGGAAAATCGACGCCGCCAGCACCGCGGTCGCATGGCCCTGGCGGATGCCGTCGACCAGATGGTCGAGATTGCCGACGCCGCCCGAGGCGATCACCGGCACGTGGACGCTGTCGGCCACCGCCTGGGTCAGCGGAATGTCGAAGCCGACCCGTGTGCCGTCGCGGTCCATCGAGGTCAGCAGGATCTCGCCGGCGCCGAGCGACACCACCTCCTGGGCGAATTCGATGGCGTCGATCCCGGTGGCCTTGCGCCCGCCATGGGTGAAGATCTCCCAGCGGTCGCGGCCCGGCACGCGCTTGGCGTCGATCGCCACCACGATGCATTGGTCGCCGAATTTCTCCGCCGCTTCCTTCACGAATTCGCGGCGGTTGACCGCGGCCGAATTGATCGAGACCTTGTCGGCGCCGGAGCGCAGCAGCACCTTGATATCATCCACGGTGCGCACGCCGCCGCCGACGGTCAGCGGCATGAAGCAGGCTTCCGCAGTCCGCCGCACCACGTCGAGCATGATGCCGCGGTTTTCGTGGGTCGCGGTGATGTCGAGAAAACACAATTCATCGGCGCCGGCGGCGTCATAGGCGATCGCCGCCTCCACCGGATCGCCGGCGTCGCGCAGATCGACGAAATTGACGCCCTTGACGACACGGCCGTCCTTGACGTCGAGACAGGGAATGACGCGGACCTTGAACATGATGCTTCCTATGCGGCCCGGGCACGGCTGATCAACGCCAGCGCCTGCGCCGGATCGAGCCGGCCGTCATACAGAGCGCGGCCGGCGATCGCGCCTTCGAGCTTGCGCGCGCGCGGCTCGAGCATCGCCTTGACGTCGTCGATCGAGGCGAGGCCCCCGGAGGCGATCACCGGGATCGAGATTGCCTCTGCCAGCGCGATGGTGGCGTCCCAGTTGATGCCCTTGAGCAGCCCGTCGCGGGCGATGTCGGTGAAGATGATGGCGGCGACGCCGGCGTCCTCGAAGCGTTGCGCGATCTCCAGCACGGTGACCTGCGAACTCTCGGCCCAGCCTTCGACCGCAACCTTGCCGTCGCGGGCGTCGAGCCCGACCGCGACCCGGCCGGGAAATGTCTTCGCGGCTTCCTTCACCAGCGCCGGATCGCGCACCGCCGCGGTGCCGATGATGACCCTGGTGATGCCCTTGCCGAGCCAGGCCTCGATGGTGGCCAGATCGCGGATGCCGCCGCCGAGCTGCACCGGCATGGAGACGTCCTTCAGCATCGACTCCACCGCCTGCGCATTGACCGGCTTGCCGGCAAAGGCGCCGTCGAGATCGACGACGTGCAGATATTCGAAGCCCTGCGCAGCGAAATCACGCGCCTGCGCCGCAGGATCGAGATTGAACACGGTGGCGCGCGCCATGTCGCCCTGCTCGAGGCGGACGCATTGGCCGTTCTTCAGATCGATGGCGGGAAAGAGGATCATGTCGGGGTCTTTCTCCCTCCCCCCTTGCGGGGGAGGGTCGGGGTGGGGGTAAGCCACGGGCACTTAGTTCGCGGACCCCCACCCCCGACCCCTCCCCGCAAAAGGGAGGGGAGAAGCGCCGCGACGCGTCCTCGATGTCAAAGCGGATATTCACGGCTTCCACTTTAGAAAATTGCCGATCAGAGCCAGGCCGAAGCGCTGGCTCTTTTCGGGGTGAAACTGGGTGCCGATCGCAGTGTCGCGGCCGACCATCGCGGTGACCGGCCCGCCATAATCGGCGCGCGCCAGCACGTCGGCCTCGACGGTGGCCGCCAGATGAAACGAGTGCACGAAATAGGCGTGCAGACCCTTGGGACCGAGCGGCAGCCGCTGCAGCACCGGATGCTCGCGCACCATGTCGAGCGTATTCCAGCCCATATGGGGGATCTTCAGCTCTTCCTGATTCGGCGTAATCTTGACCACGTCGCCGGCGATCCAGTCGAGCCCGCCGGTGGTGACGTGCTCCTTGCCGCGCGTCGCCATCAGCTGCATGCCGACGCAGATGCCGAAGAACGGCCGCGCCTTGTCGCGCACGGTCTCGGTCATCGCCTCGACCATGCCGTCGAGCGCGTCGAGGCCGCGGCGGCAATCGGCGAAGGCGCCGACGCCGGGCAGCACCACGCGGTCGGCGCGAAACACCACTTCGGGATCGCGGGTCACCACGATCTTTTCCGGCACCTCCATGCTGCGCGCCGCGCGCTCGAACGCCTTGGCGGCGGAATGCAGATTGCCGGAGCCGTAATCGATGATGGCGACGGTCACCGCGATGATCCCGGACGTGGAAACGACCCGACAATGTCGGTGTTGAGCGATGATGACGGCATCGGGATGCGCCGCACCGGTGGCGGTTCGCCGCGATCGACCGGCGGCTGATAGCCGGCGGTGACCGGTTGCGCCCGGGTCCAGCGATCGAAGAAGCGCCGCTCGGCGGCTTCGGTATCGTCCGCGATGACGACGTCGAGCTGGCGCCATTTGCGACGCGCCAGCGTCCAACGCCGCAGGCTGGCGGCCTCGAGCCCCAGCAGCGTTGCCAGCAGCAGCAGCACGGCAAAGCGCGCGCCGGCTCCGGAATGTGCCGCGCCCAGCACAACCGTCAGGGCGATCACCAGCGCGATATAGCCAAGCAGCGCCAGCCAGAGCCGGCGATACAGCAGCCACAGCGGGCCCAGCACGAAGGCCCAGACATAGAAGCCGTCGCGCACGAACACGAAGCGGTCGGGCGCGATATCGGGCTGCCGGTTGACCGTCGGGGGGGCGTGAACTGTGTAAACCGGCATGGGTACCTTCCGCCGATGGATGAAACCGATCAGCCGCCGAGCTGACCCTTGGTCGATGGCACTTCGCCCGCGGCGCTCGGATCGATCGCGACCGCCGCGCGCAGCGCCCGCGCCAACCCCTTGAAGCAGGATTCGGCGATATGGTGGCTGTTCTCGCCATATAGGGTTTCGACGTGCAAAGTCACGCCCGCATTGCCGGCGAAGGCGTTGAACCATTCGCGCACCAGCTCGGTGTCGAATTCGCCGATCTTGTCGCGTAGGAACTCGGCTTTGAACACCAGCACCGGCCGGCCCGAAATGTCGATGACGACCCGGGTCAGGGTCTCATCCATCGGCATCAGAATGCTGGCGTAGCGGGTGATGCCCTTCATGTCGCCGAGCGCCTGCTTGACCGCCTGGCCAAGCGCGATGCCGACATCCTCGGTGGTGTGGTGATGGTCGACATGCAGGTCGCCGACCGCCTTCACCGTGATGTCGATGCGGGAGTGGCGGGCCAGCAGATCCAGCATATGGTCGAAGAAGCCGATCCCGGTGGACACGTCGGAGACGCCGGTGCCGTCGAGATCGACCGCGACCGCGATGTCGGTTTCCTTGGTCTTGCGCTTGATCGTCGCCTTGCGCATGAAGCGGGCTCTCCGGGGGCTGAAAACGCGCCCTTTTAACAGGCGGATGACGGCTTCGCTACCGCTGCCTCGGTCTTGCAGACCCGTTCTTCGACCTATGGTGACCAAATCCGCCGCAGCGGCCCGATTTGCAACGGCGCGGGGCAATACCTAGATCAGCGACCTTGAGAGGAATTCCATGAATATGCATCCCGCTTCCGGCGAAGGCTCGCCGCAGGTCTGGCACGGCACCACCATTCTGACCGTCCGCAAGGGCGGAACGGTCGTGATCGGCGGCGACGGCCAGGTCTCGATCGGCCAGACCGTGATCAAATCCAACGCCAAAAAGGTCCGCAAGCTCGGCAATAAGGGCGACGTGATCGGCGGTTTCGCCGGTGCCACCGCCGATGCCTTCACCCTGTTCGAACGGCTGGAGGCCAAGCTCGAGCAATATCCCGGGCAATTGACCCGCGCCGCGGTCGAATTGGCCAAGGACTGGCGCACCGACCGCTATCTGCGCCGGCTCGAGGCGATGATGATCGTCGCCGACAAGGACGTCTCGCTGGTGCTGACCGGCACCGGCGACGTGCTGGAGCCAGAGGCCGGCGTGATGGCGATCGGCTCCGGCGGCAATTACGCGCTGGCGGCAGCGCGCGCGCTGGTCGACTCCGAGAAGGACGCCGAGACCATCGTGCGCCGCGCCCTCGATATCGCTGCCGACATCTGCGTCTACACCAACCGCAATGTCACGGTTGAAACGCTTTAGTGGCCGTCATTGCGAGCGAAGCAAAGCAATCCAGGGCCGGCAGGCGCAGCCTGGATGGCTTCGTCGCAAGTACTCCTCGCCATGACGAACTTAACCGTAGTGTAAAGAACCATCCATGACCGACTTTTCCCCCCGTGAAATCGTTTCCGAACTCGACCGCTTCATCGTCGGCCAGCACGACGCCAAGCGCGCGGTGTCGATCGCGCTGCGCAACCGCTGGCGGCGGCTGCAACTCGAAGGCAGCCTGCGCGAGGAGGTGTTGCCGAAGAACATCCTGATGATCGGCCCGACCGGGGTCGGCAAGACCGAGATCGCGCGCCGGCTGGCCAAGCTCGCCAACGCGCCCTTCATCAAGGTCGAGGCCACCAAATTCACCGAGGTCGGCTATGTCGGCCGCGACGTCGAGCAGATCATCCGCGACCTGGTCGAGGTCGCGATCGCGCAGGTGCGCCAGCGCAAGCGCAAGGACGTCGAGGCCCGGGCCCAGATCGCCGCCGAGGACCGCGTGCTCGACGCGCTGGTTGGACCGGGCTCGGGACCTGCGACGCGGGATTCGTTTCGCAAGAAGCTGCGCGCCGGCGAACTCAACGACAAGGAGATCGAGATCGAGACCCAGGCCGGCGGCTCGCCGATGTTCGAGATCCCCGGCGTGCCGGGCGGCCAGATCGGCGCGATTTCGATCGGCGATATTTTCGGCAAGATGGGCGGGCGCACCAAGACCCGCCGGCTCACGGTTGAGGATTCTCACGAGCTGCTGGTCAACGAGGAATCCGACAAGCTGCTCGACGACGACAAGCTGGTGCAGGAAGCGATCCACGTGGTCGAGAACAACGGCATCGTGTTTCTCGACGAGATCGACAAGATCTGCGTGCGCGACGGCCGCAGCGGCGGCGACGTCTCGCGCGAGGGCGTGCAGCGCGACCTACTGCCCTTGATCGAGGGCACCACGGTCTCGACCAAGCACGGCGCGGTGAAGACCGACCACATCCTGTTCATCGCCTCCGGCGCCTTCCACATCGCCAAGCCGTCGGACCTGCTGCCCGAATTGCAGGGCCGGCTGCCGATCCGGGTCGAGCTCGACGCTTTGACCCGCGACGACATGCGGCGAATCCTGACCGAGCCGGAAGCCTCGCTGATCAAGCAATATGTCGCGCTGCTGCAGACCGAGGGCGTCACCCTCGACATCACGCCCGAGGCGATCGATGCGCTGGCCGACGTCGCGGTCGCGGTCAATTCCAGCGTCGAGAATATCGGCGCGCGGCGGTTGCAGACCGTGATGGAGCGGGTGCTCGACGAAATCTCCTTCGTCGCCCCGGACCGCAATGGCGAGACCATCCAGATCGACGCCGACTATGTGCAAAAGCATGTCGGCGATCTGGCCAAGAACGCCGATCTCAGCCGGTTCATTCTGTAGCTGCGGCTCGTAGCTGCGGCTCGTAGCAGTGGCTCGCTGGTCAGCGCACAACACTCATGCCGTCATCGCCCGCGAAAGCGGATGGTGACAGCACAGCTAATACCAACGGTCGTTGCCTCTCGTTCGTCATGCCCGGCCTTGTGCCGGGCATCCACGCCTTGAAAGCAGTGCCGGATCAAGACGTGGATGGCCTGGACAACGGCCATGACCAAATTGATGAGTCAACGGCAAAGTCCTTTGGTATAACGCCCCGCAGCTACCTTGCCCGCCGCACCCGGACATAGAGCGCGCCTTCGCCGCCATGGCCGATATGGGCTTCCTCGAATCCGACCACCAGCGCGCGGAATTCGGGCAGGCCGAGCCAGTGCGGCACCTGCCGGCGCAACACGCCGCGTTCGGAATCGGGCCCGACCGTGCGGCCCTTGCCGGTGATCACCAGCACGAAAGTCAGACCGTCGCCGCTGGCGCGCTGCAAGAACGCCAGCAGCGCATGATGGGCGCGTGACTGCGTCATGCCGTGCAGATCGATGCGGCCCTCGATCTCCTTGCGGCCACGCGACAGATGCGAGCGCTCGCGGCGACCCAGCGGGGCCAGCGGCGGCGGTGCGGGTGTCGGCAGCGGCGACCTTGCGATTCGCTCGCGCGGATGCGGCTTCGCCGGTGCGACGCGCTTGACCGCGATCACCGGCTCTGGCGCGGGCGGCGGCGCGATTGCGGCTTTCACCGCGCGTTGCTGCTTGCGCAGTGGCTTGATCTGTTTGGCGACGGCGTCCCACAGCGCGCGCTCTTCCTCGCTCAGACCGCGCTTACGGCGTGACGGCGGCGGCGGTTGGGGCGGCGCAGGACGCTTCATCGACCGCTGCGATGGCGGCGATGCGAAGGGGCGCGATGGGCGGGGCGGTTGGCCGCGACCGGTCGCGCCTGCGGCAGCGGAATCGCCGACGCCACGCTGGCGGCCTCCGTCTTGGCGATCTTGTTCGACGGCCTTGCCTTGGGCAGCGGCATGTTGCGGCCTTGCGCCACCGGGTCGAGACTGTTCGGCAGCAGCATCACGAAGCGCATCTTGTGCCGGATCCGGCCCGCCACCGCGCCGGCTTCGTTGCCGGCGCCGAAATACAAATCGGCGCGCGCCGGACCGACGATCGCCGAGCCGGTGTCCTGTGCCACCATCAGCCGGTGGAACGGGGTCTTGGACTGCTCCGATTCGAGCGGCAATTCGCCGGCGATGAAAAACGGCGTGCCATAGACATGCAGCGATTTGTCGACCGCGATCGAACGGCCCGGCGTCAGCGGCACGCCCTGGGCGCCGACCGCCTCGTCCTTGTCGGAGAGCTGAACCTCGCGAAAGAACACATAGGAGCGGTTCTGCCGGCGCAATTCCTTGGCGCCATCCGGATTTGCATCCATCCACTGCCGGATCCGCTGCATCGACATCTCTTCTTTCGGCACGATGTTGCGGTCGATCAGGATGCGGCCGACCGGCGTGTAGGGCAGACCATTATGGGCGTCGTAATTGATCCGCACCGTGCCGCCATCCTCGAGCCGGACCCGCGCCGAGCCCTGGATCTGGGTGAATAGCAGATCAGTCTGGCTCTTGAGCCAACAGATTTCCAGGCCGCGCCCGGCAATGGCGCCGTCCTCGATTTCGGCGCGATCGTAATACGGCACCAGCTTGCGCCGGCCGATCTTGCGAAACACCTGGCCCTTGTTGGGCAGGCCGGTGGCGCCAGGCTTGACGCCACGGACGAACAGGTTCGACGGCCGGCGATAGACCGGGACATTGTAGACGTCGGTCTTGACGCGGGAGCCCTCGATCACCGGCTCGTAGTAACCGGTGACGAAGCCGTCGGCCTCGCCGAGCCGGGAGATTTCCAGCGGCCGGAAATGGCGTTCGAAAAATCGGCGAGCCTGCGCCGCATTGGCAATCTTGGCGGAGATGGCGGCGCGGCAGGGCGCGCGTAGCGAGCCGCCGAGCGGCTTCGAGGTGGTCGACGGCTGGCGTCGCGCGGCGATCGGCCGGCAGCTGGCGCGGAAGGTCTTGAAGGCCGCAAGCTGATCGTCGTCGGCCCAGCCGGTGACCGCGCTCCAGCTCACCGGGCTATATTGCGCGCCGGGAATCTCGAGCGGCCAGCTCGGGTAGTGCGACTTGTGGTGATGATGATGATGATGATGATGTCGGTGCTGGCGTCTGGCCTCGGCGCCCGACAAGGGCGCGAGCAACAGCGCCGCTGCGATCATGCAGGCTGCGGCGGCGCGCCGGCCGTTCGGATTATTGCGCGCTTCCCGTGCCAACCAGCTTCCAGTTCGGATCGCGCGAGGTGATGTCGCGGGCAAAGGTCCAAACGTCGGTAATGTCCGCGACCTTGTCGGGATTGCCGTCGACGATCGCCCCGGCCTTGTCGCGGGTGACAGAGATCATTTGCGACACGAACCGCACGGTCAGCTGCGCCGCGCGATCGCGCACTTCGGCGCCGACCAGTTCGGACTTCTCGATCGAGACGAAGCGGGTCTCGGTCTTCTGCTCGTTCTTCTCGCGATCCTTGATCGCGGCTTCGAAGCTCTCATAGACGTCGGACGACAGCAGATCCTTCAGCGCGCGGCGGTCGCCATTGGCGAAGGCCATCACGATCATCTCATAGGCGCCCTTGGCGCCGGAGATGAAATGCCGGGGATCGAACGAGGAATCCTGCGCGGCGATCGCATTGAGGCCGGCTTCGAGATCCGAGCCCGGCTCCGCGATGCCCTTCCAGCGATCGGTCGGAGGCACTACATCGGCGGTCGGCGCCAGCGGGGTCTGATCGATCACCTGGCCGGGAATCGGCATGACATTGTTGTCCTGCTTGCCCTGAAGCGCGTCGCGCGCCGCGGCGCGGTCGAACGGCGGGCGCTCGCTTCCGGTGCGCTGGCCCAGCACGTTGCGAAGACGCAGGAAGATAAACACCGCGAGTGCCAGGAAGATGATGGTGTAAATATCCACGTCGTATTCACTTTCTGATCGGCGCCGGGATCGGCCCGGCGTAGGAGCGTCTCCGGGGAGACGAATGACAACGGCAAGGGTCCGCCCTCACCATGTAGGCACGAACTGCGCCGCGCCAATGGCGCGTTTTGTCACAAACAAACCCGCCGGCGAAGCCTGACAATCCAGCGCGAGGGCGCTGATTCCCCTGAATTGTACGCGTTTCGGCACCGCGGGGAAACCGGATCATGGTGGGAAATCCCGACTATTCAGCCATTTAACCGGTATTTGCGGCCTGTCTTGACGGAATTGACGTTCCGGCCCGACGTCCATTGGCGCCGTGACGTCCGGTTTCGCCGCGGGATGCGTCCGTCGACCTTGTCGAGCGCCGCGGGGCTATGATAGCCACTCGCCCCGACACAACCCCGCGCGGTCCCGATGCAATCGGGTCGCAGCTGCTTGAAAACGCTTCAGGAGAGACATCGATGACCAACGGTAACGGCACTCCTTCCGAAGGTGGATCTCCTCCGCAGCTGAACGTGTTGGCGCAGTACACCAAGGATCTGTCATTCGAAAATCCCAACGCCCCGGCGTCGCTGGCCCCGCAGCAGCAGCAGCCCGCGATCAACATCCAGATCAATGTCGGCGCCAATACCACCGCCGAGAACGAGTTCGAGGTGACGCTGTCGATCGAGGGCAAGGCCGAGATGGGCGAGACGCTGATGTTCAGCTTCGAGCTGGCCTATGCGGGCGTCTTCCGGATCCTCAACGTTCCGCCGGAGAATCTGCACCCGCTGGTGATGATCGAATGCCCGCGGCTGCTATTCCCGTTCGCGCGCGAGATCATCGCGAGCGCGGTGCGCGATGGCGGCTTCCCGCCGCTGATGCTCGATCCGGTCGATTTCGTCGGGCTGTATCGCCAGAATATCGAACGTCAGGCGGCCGCCCAGCCGGCTCCGCAGACCAAGCTGAGCTGATTTCCCGACGCTGGCGGCGCTCGCGCTGCCGGCGGAACAGGCGTCAGCCGAAATAATCGGTCCAGATCGGTTTGTCGCCCAGTGTGGCGACAAACGCCCGATGCGCGGCCACCACCTCATCGCTGAGCCGCGGCGCGAGCGGCGTCACGCGCTGCCGCCGCGGCGCATCGCCTTCGCGGATCGTGCGGTCGGCCTGGGTCTCGGCGAGAATCAGCTGCGACTGCCGCGCTCCGATCAGGTCGATATAGACCTCGGCCAGCAATTCGGCGTCGAGCAGCGCGCCATGGATGGTGCGGCGCGAATTATCGACCGCATAGCGCGAGCACAGATCGTCGAGCCGATTGGACACGCCAGGATGCTTGCGTCGCGCCAGCGTCAAGGTGTCGACCAGGCGGTCGCGCGGAATCGGCGGTCGCGACATCCGCGCCAGTTCGGCATTGATGAAGCCGATATCGAACGAGGCGTTGTGGATCACCAGCGGCGTGTCGCCGATGAATTCCAGGAACTCCTCGACCACATCGGCGAATAGCGGCTTGTCGGCGAGAAATTCGCCAGACAGGCCGTGCACCGCGAAGGCCTCGGCCGGCATGTCGCGTTGCGGATTGATGTAGCGGTGAAAGGTCTGGCCGGTCGGCATCCGGTTGAAAATTTCGACGCAGCCGATCTCGACCAGGCGATCGCCGCGCAGCGGGTCGAGGCCTGTGGTTTCGGTATCGAGGACGATCTCGCGCATCGGGATTTGCCAATCGGGCGGCGAATCAGCTTCGCCGTTGCGGCATCTTAGCAGCCTCGGCGAGGATTTCGCGGATCCGGGCGCGCACCGGCTCCAATCCGCGCGAGGTATCCACCACGAAATCGGCGCGCGCGCGCTTGTCGGCGTCGGGCAATTGCCGCGCCAGGATGGCGTCGAGCTTCTCCGGCGTCATGTTGTCGCGCGCGAGAATCCGTTCGCGCTGCTGCTCCGGCGTGGTCGAGACCACCACCACGATGTCGACCCGATTTTCGCCGCCGGTCTCATACAGCAATGGCACGTCGACCACCGCGACCGGGGCGCCGGCGCGTTCGGAATCGTCGAGGAATTTCTGGTGATAGGCGCGCAGCATCGGATGGACGATTCGTTCCAGCCGCTGCATCGCCGCCGCATCATGCACCACCTTGGCGGAGAGCTTCGCGCGATCGACCTTGCCGTCGACCGTGGTGCCGGGAAACGCTGCTTCGATCGCCGGCGCCGCTTCGCCCGCATAGATCTTATGGACGGTGGCGTCGGCATCATAAACCGGGATGCCGGCCTCCGCGAACAGCTTGGCCGTGGTGGATTTGCCCATTCCGATCGAGCCGGTCAGCCCAATTATCAGCACCCATCGCCTCCCGCATTTATTGTGATGACGGCGTTATGCCATTCTTACAGCGCCAGCAGTTTCTGCTTGCGCAGGAATCCAAGCAACGGCAGCAGCGGCAGACCCAAAATCGTGAAATGATCGCCATGGATGCCGTCGAACAGATGGACGCCGAGGCCTTCGACCTGATAGGCGCCGACGCTCGTCAGCGCGGCGTCGCCCGCGGCATCCAGATAGGCCTCGAGGTCGGCGTCGCTGAGCGGACGCATCGTCATCCGGGCGATCGTGACGGCGGCAAACAAGGTCTCGCCGTCGCGCACCAGGGCGATCGCCGAATGCAATTCATGGCGGCGGCCGGCGAGTTCGTGCAATTGCTTGGTGGCGGCGGCGCGATCCGCCGGCTTGTTGTAGCTGCGCTCGCCCAGCGCCAGGGTCTGGTCGGCGCCCAGCACCAGCCGCCCGGCATGGGTTCTGGAGACAAAATCAGCCTTGCGCTGCGCCAGCAGCGCGGCGATTTCGCCGGGCGAGGTCAGACCCGATTCTTGTGCGATCCCGCGTTCGTCGATCGCGGCCGGGACCGCCTCGAATGGGATTCCCGCATTGGCCAGCAAGGTCTGCCGCGCAACGCTTTGCGACGCCAGGACCAGCGGCTGCGAAGCCAGCCACAATGTCATTCTTGCACCCTTTGGCGCTGCCTGTCGGCGAGCAGCTTCATGATCGCGGCCGCAGTTTCCTCAATCGAGCGGCGCGTGACCTCGAGCAGCGGCCAGCCATATTTCGCGCTCAGCCGTCGCGCCAGTGCGACTTCATCGGTCACCGATTGGCGATCGGTATAGGACTCGTTGCCGGCGTCGGCGGCGCCCATGCTGAGCAGGCGGTTCTGCCGCACCTGGATCAGGCGTTCCGGGGTAGCATGCAGGCTGACCACCAGCGGTTTGGTCAGCGTCTCCAATTGATGGGGAATCGCGATGCCGGCGACCAGCGGGACATTGGCGGTGCGGATGCCGCGATTGGCCAGATAGATCGAAGTCGGGGTCTTCGAGGTGCGCGACACCCCGACCAGCACCACGTCGGCTTCTTCCAGCCCTTCGACATGCTGGCCGTCATCATGCATCATCGAATAATTCAGCGCGTCGATGCGCTTGAAATAATCGGCATTCAGGGTGTGCTGGGCGCCGACCCGGCCGGTGGTGGTGGAGCCCAGATAGGCCTGGAACAATTGCATCACCGGCCCGATGATCGACAGGCTCGGGCTGTTGATCTCCTGGCATTTGGCTTCCAGCCGCCCGACCAGGTCCTTCTCCAGCAGCGTGAACAACACGATGCCGGGCGCTTCCTCGATTTCCGCGAGTACGCGGTCGAGCTGCTTCTGGCTGCGCACCAGCGGATAGACATGTTCGACCGGCGAGACATTGGCGTATTGCGCGGCGACCGCGCGCGACACCGTGATCAGGGTTTCGCCGGTCGAATCGGAGACCAGGTGAAGATGAAAATAGCTGCCTTCGGTCGGCATCATGACCCTGTATATCCTGTGAAAAGCTGTGGGGCTGGAGCCGGGTTTTGGCGCCGCGGCGGGCGCGGGCGGGATAACCCGGCTTTTTCTTCACAGGCCTCGTGTGAGGGAATGTTTTCGCGCTGACTCGGATGTTAGCGGGGTTATGTGGATTTGTCTCTTGATAAAGAGCCTAACGAAAGGCGCAAGTCCCTGAGCGCAGTTGCGTTATTCCGATCGTCGGAGTCCTGTGCATTTCGCTGTGGGGTTGTGCATAAACGGCTGGCAACTGACCGATGGTTTTGCGTGGGCCTAATCCACTGTCACTTAGACTCTAACCTAAGAATCTATAACTATTGTTTTAGAAAGGGACGGCTTGCGGATAGACCTAACTTCAAGCATTTCGATAACGCTCGTGTTAGGCATGGCGTTCCAAGCGAGACGATCGAGACAGGGCTGCCAGCGGGCGGCGGTGAGAATTCCGAATGGTTGAACTGCTCTACCCATGGCTGAAGGCGCTGCATGTGATCGCGGTGATTTCCTGGATGGCCGGAATGCTCTACATGCCGCGGCTGTTTGTCTATCATTGCGATGCCGAGATCGGATCGAAACAATCCGAAACTTTCAAGATCATGGAACGGCGGCTATACAAGGCGATCATGACGCCGGCCATGGTGGTTGCCTGGATCGTCGGGCTCTACATCGCCTGGGACCGTAACTTTCTGATGGAAGGCTGGTTTCACGGCAAGCTGACCCTGGTTGTGCTGATGACCGTGATCCATTTTTTTCTGGGTCATTGGGTTTTGGCCTTCGCTGCCGACCGGAACCAGCATAGCCATAAATTCTATCGGATTATCAACGAGATACCGACGGTGTTGATGATCGGCGCGGTGATCCTGGTGATCGTGAAACCGTTCTAGAGCGGCGTGAGGTCGCGGCCCGATTCGAACGCCTTGCGTGGAGGCCGGTGATTTTCTATAGTGGAGCATCCCACCCCACGCAGGCGGATGTGGTTGCGAACCGGTTTTGTCGAGAACCGGCCGCCGCATCAGGTTTGAAGCCTCTCCGCACCTTCGTTGCTCAAGACCTCGTTTCTGAAGACCCGCTTTGAAGATTCGCGGACTTTCCTGATCGCTAGGCGCCGGACTTCTCCGGCTTGCAAATCCCTCCCCGGTTATTTTCCACAGGACCATCCCAATGCGGGAAATGAAGCTACAAGACCTCAAGGCCAAGACCCCGGCCGAACTGGTGTCGTTCGCCGAAGAGCTCGGCGTCGAGAACGCCAGCACGATGCGCAAGCAGGAACTGATGTTCGCCAGCTTGAAGCAGCTGGCGATCAAGGAGACCGACATCATCGGCGAGGGCGTGGTCGAAGTGCTGTCCGACGGTTTCGGATTTCTGCGCTCGCCCGACGCGAACTATCTGCCGGGACCGGACGATATCTACGTCTCGCCGTCGCAGATCCGCCGCTTCGGCCTGCGCACCGGTGATACGATCGAAGGGCATATTCGCAGCCCGAAGGAAGGCGAGCGGTATTTCGCTCTGTTGAAGGTCAACACGCTGAACTTCGAGGACCCGGAGAAATCCAAGCACAAGGTCAATTTCGACAATCTGACGCCGCTGTTTCCGGATGAGCGGTTCCGGCTCGAACTCGAAGATTCGACCAGGCGCGATCTGTCGGCGCGAGTGATCGATATCGTGGCGCCGATCGGCAAGGGCCAGCGCGCTTTGATCGTGGCGCCGCCGCGCACCGGCAAGACCGTGCTGATGCAGAACATCGCGCATTCGATCACCGCCAATCACCCGGAATGCTATCTGATCGTGCTGCTGATCGACGAGCGGCCGGAAGAGGTCACCGATATGCAGCGTTCGGTGAAGGGCGAAGTCGTTTCCTCGACCTTCGACGAGCCCGCGGTGCGTCACGTCCAGGTCGCCGAGATGGTGATCGAGAAGGCCAAGCGGCTGGTGGAACATGGCCGCGACGTCGTCATCCTGCTCGACTCGATCACGCGCCTTGGCCGCGCCTACAACACCGTCGTCCCGTCTTCAGGCAAGGTGCTGACCGGCGGCGTCGACGCCAATGCGCTGCAGCGGCCGAAGCGGTTCTTCGGCGCCGCGCGGAACATCGAAGAGGGCGGCTCGCTGACCATCATCGCCACCGCGCTGGTCGATACCGGCTCGCGCATGGACGAAGTGATCTTCGAAGAATTCAAGGGCACCGGCAATTCGGAGCTGATCCTCGACCGCAAGGTGTCGGACAAGCGGACCTTCCCGGCGATCGATATTTCGCGCTCCGGCACCCGCAAGGAAGAGCTGATCACGGACGCTCAGCTGTTGAAGAAAATGTATGTGCTGCGCCGGATCCTCAATCCGATGGGAACGATGGACGCCATCGACTTCCTGCTCGACAAGCTGCGCAACACCAAGAACAACGCCGAATTCTTCGAGTCGATGAATACCTGATCGACCGATCCGGATTTGCGAAGGGCGTCCCGCGCGAGCGGGGCGCCTTTTTGTTGCGGGCTTGCAGCAACATCGGATGATCATGTTCGCAACGCCGTTGCGTGGCGCGTTGCCTTTTCGCCGGGCGGGCGGCAAGACAGGCGGATGCATCCGCGCGATCACACCATCTTCGCTTTGGCCACGGGCCGGCCGCCGACCGCGATTGCGATCGTGCGGGTCTCGGGGCCGCGCGCGGGCTGCGTGTTGCGGACGCTGAGCGGCCATATGCCGCCGCCGCGGGTCGCCGCGCGGGCGCTGTTACGCGATCACAATCAAGAGCTTATCGATGACGGCCTGGTGTTGTGGTTTCCCGAGCCGGCAAGCGCCACCGGCGAGGACGTCGCCGAATTTCATATCCATGGCGGCCGCGCGGTGCTGGCCGCGCTGTTCGCCGCACTGGCCTCGTTCGACCAGGTGCGGCCGGCGGAGCCCGGCGAATTCACCCGGCGCGGCTTCGAGAATGGCAAGCTGGATCTGACGCAGGCCGAGGGGCTCGACGATCTGATTCACGCCGACACCGATCGGCAGCGCCGCCAGGCGCTACGGCAATTGAAGGGTCTGCTCGGTGACCGGGCGCGGAGCTGGCGCGAGCAGATCATCGAGGCGTCGGCGCTGATCGAGGCCGGTATTGATTTTTCTGACGAGGGCGATGTGTCAGCGGAGCTGATGGCTCCGGCGCTCGCACGGATCGCGACGCTGCGCGATGAAATTGAAGAAGTGCTTGCGGCGCAGGGACAAAGTGAACGTCTGCGCGATGGACTTGTGGTCGCGATCGCCGGGCCGCCGAATGTCGGCAAATCGACGTTGATCAATCAGCTGGCGCGGCGCGAGGTCGCAATCGTGTCGCCGCAGGCCGGCACCACGCGCGACATCATCGAGGTGCAGCTCGATCTCGGTGGCTATCCGGTGACGGTGATCGACACCGCCGGGATTCGCGACAGCGATGATGTAGTCGAGCAGGAGGGGGTGCGGCGGGCCAAAGCGCGTGCGGCGGAAGCCGACCTGGTGCTGTGGCTCAGCGCGGACGATGCATCGGGTATGACCATCGAAGGGCAGGCTCCGGTCTGGCGCGTGCGCAACAAGATCGATCTCGAGGGTGGAAAAAGCGGCGATTTGGGGCCTGAAAATCTTGCGGCAAAGTTGTGGCAAGCTGGGGGCGGATCGGCGCAGGAGCGCGATGCCGCGGTTTCTGTCTATCGGATCTCGGCCAGGGACGGAGAGGGGGTGCCGGCGCTGGTGGCCGGGCTCGAGCGATTCGCTGAAGCGTTTTTCGGCGGGGCGGAAGGCGGGCTGATCGGTCGCGAACGGCACCGATTATTGCTGCGGGATGCTGCGGCTTCGCTGCAGCGCAGCATGGCGGGTGGGATCGGAGAGGAAATGGTCGCGGAGGAATTGCGGGTGGCGGCTGCCGCGCTCGGGCGCCTGCTGGGACGGGTGGATGTCGAGGATGTGCTAGGGGCGATCTTCAGCCGATTTTGTGTTGGAAAGTAATATTACTTTGTTCAATATTAGAAATAGTGAATTTTAATTCGTTCTTTGAGTTTCTCTGGCTGAACCAAGATTTGTTTCACGTGAAACATTGGCGCAATTTGATTTACGGAGAGAGCCGGCGAGTCAGTGCAGCCACGCCGCATGATTGCAGCAGATGAATTCGTGTCCCGGGCGCGATGCGGCATTCTTATGCCGCTTCGCAGAATCGGGACCCCGCTCATGGCCCCGGGTGACGATCGGCGAAAAGCGGGCCCCCGGCTCTGCAGTGCATCACGCCGCGAAGAGCGGCGTACTGCGCTGCGTCCGGGGCACGGGCGATGATAGGCTTGTGGGCTCCAGCCTCTGCCGTCCGACCGCTGCCCAGCAGCCGTTAGCCCACAGGTAAGTTCCTGCTTCAAGGCGCCACAAAGCTGGGCTAGAAGCCGCGCATGCAAAATTCCTTCGCGCAAAGCTCGTTCGATGTGATCGTGATCGGCGGCGGCCATGCCGGGACCGAGGCGGCGGCTGCCGCGGCGCGCCTCGGCGCGCGGACCGCGCTGGTGACGCACAAATTCGCAACCATCGGGGCCATGTCCTGCAATCCGGCGATCGGCGGCTTGGGCAAGGGCCATCTGGTTCGCGAGGTCGACGCGCTGGACGGGCTGATGGGCCGCGCCGCCGATGCCGGTGGCATTCAGTTTCGCATGCTCAATCGCCGCAAGGGCCCGGCGGTGCGCGGACCCCGCGCCCAGGCCGATCGCAAGCTCTATGCCGCCGCGATCCAGGCCGGGATCCGCGCCACCGCGAATCTGACCGTGATCGAAGGCGAAGCCGACAATCTACTGGTCGAGTCCGGCCGCGTCACCGGGATCCGGTTCGTCGATGGCCGCGAATTGCAAGCCGGCGCGGTCGTCATCACCACCGGCACGTTTTTGCGCGGATTAATTCATCTCGGCGAGCGCAGCTGGCCGGCCGGGCGGATCGACGAGGCCCCGGCGCTGGGCCTGTCCGGCGCCTTCGAGCGGATCGGCTTTACGCTGGGCCGGCTCAAGACCGGCACGCCGCCGCGGCTCGACGGCACCACGATCGACTGGTCGGCCGTGGAGATGCAGCCCGGCGACGACCCGGCCGAGCCGTTTTCGGTGCTGACCCACCGGATCAGCAATCCGCAGATCCAATGCGGCATCACCCGGACGCTGCCGTCGACCCATGAGGTGATCCGGGCCAATGTGCACCGCTCGCCGATGTATTCCGGCCAGATCCAGAGTTCGGGGCCGCGTTATTGTCCCTCGATCGAGGACAAGATCGTCCGCTTCGGCGATCGCGACGGCCATCAGATCTTTCTCGAGCCCGAAGGGCTGGACGATTCCACGGTCTATCCCAACGGCATTTCGACCTCGCTGCCCGAAGATGTGCAGCGCGCCATTCTGGCGACGATTCCGGGGTTGGAGCGGACCAAAGTCATCCGGCCCGGCTATGCGATCGAATATGACCATGTCGATCCGCGCGAACTCGATCCGACGTT